>NZ_JBPXLK010000031.1:0-57845 GCF_051843015.1 Nocardia sp. JW2 | reverse complement strand
CGTCGGGCGGCGGTGACGGCCTCGGTCACCTGGGCGGGGCCGGTGGTGGGGGTGAGTGCCACCTGGAGTCCGGTCGCGGGGTTGATCGATGCGATCGGGTCCGCGTCACCGCAGGTCCAGCGGCCGCCGATATAACTCGCGGCGTCAAAAATCAGGGCGGTCATGCTCGTTCTTTCTCGGGGCGAGGAAAAGTGTGGATGCGAGGGGCCGGGGCCACTCCGGTTTTTCAAATATAATATATGACGTGCGGTGTGGGGGAGGGCGAATCCGTAAATCGGCTCAGCGCCGCACCTCGGATTCGAAGACCGTCGCGGCGGCGATTCGTTTCCTTCGAACAGACGATTCGGAACTCGTCAGTTGACTACCGGATGGTGCCGAATGATGATTCAGATCACGTTCGAGCGGTGGGGGCTGTAGCAGAGAGCATGCGATTCGAGCTTCGAGCTCAATAGAATTGTTCGCGAAAGGATCTGGGTATGGTCTATGCGATTTCTGGTCTGATTCTGGTGTTGATTTTCACCGTTGCGTCCATTACCTCGATAAATATGGGAGTGCTTGCGTTTGCGGCCGCGTTCATCGTCGGCGCCTGGGTCTCTTCCATCCCGATCTCGGATGTCGTCGACGCCTTTCCCGCGGGAACGTTCATTATTGTCGGAGGAATTACTCTTCTCTTCGCCATCGCGAAGGCGAACGGCACGCTCGACTACATCATGGCGCGATGTCTCCACCTGGTACGCGGTAGACGCTGGGCGATCGTGTGGATGCTGTTCGCGCTGTCCGGACTTCTCATGGCCATGGGGGCGGTTCTCGCAGTGGGGATGCTCGCCCCCATCGCGATGCCGCTCGCGGCGCGAAACCGCATCAACCCGTTTCTGATGGGCATGATGATCACGCACGGCGGGCTCGCCTGCGTGTTCTCCCCGATCAATCTGTACGGCGCGCTGGTCACCGGGATCATGCAGTCGGCGGGCCTGCCGACGAATCCAGGCCTGATCTTCCTGGTTCCCTTTGTGCTCAATCTGGCGATCGCCGCGGTGTTGTTCGTGATCTTCGGTCGTGACCTCATGCGCAACGGTGACGGGTCCGGCGATGACGAGGGAATCAGCGCACCCGATGAAATCGGAGGAGTGCCGTCCTCGACTCCCGTGGTCGCGGCACTTGGTGGTGGAACCACCGTGTCGAGTCCGACCAAGGTCGAGTCAGTTGTCGCTGTGGCCCCAGCGGTTCCCCGGCTGGATCGCTATCAATACGCGACGTTGGCCGGGCTTGTCTTCCTCGCGGTTGGTTCGATCGGATTCGGGTTGGACATCGGTGTCAGCGCAGTCTGTGTGAGCGCCGTGTTGTTGCTGATGGCGCCCAACTCGCATCCCAAGATCGTGGACAACGTCGCGTGGCCCGCGGTGATTCTCGTCTGCGGAATGCTGACTTATATGGCGGTTCTGACCAAGAACGGGACTTTGGACTTCTCGGGTGACGCGGCCTCGGCGGCTGTGGCCCCGCTGTTCACCGCGCTGATCCTGTGCTACGCGGTGGCTGTTCTCTCGGCGTTCGCCTCGTCGACGGCGACGATCGGCATCGCTGTGCCACTGGCAATGCCGTTGCTGCTCGGCGGTGAGGTGGGTGTGCTGGGTTTTGTCGCCGCTATCGTCTTCTCGGCCACCGTGGTCGACGTGAGTCCGTTCTCCCTGCACGGCGTCATGATTCTGGCGAACGCCGAGGTCGAGAACAAAACTCGATTCCAACGAAAGATGTTGAGCTACTGCGGCATCGTCGTGTTGTTCGCTCCGCTTCTCGTATGGGCACTCGTCGTCTTACCCACTTCCCTCTAGCGTCGGTTGCTCGGACGGCGACTCGTCAGCGCGTCGGAGCAGGTCGGTCCGCCGGTTCCCACGCGATCTCCGACCCTGCGGACTGTCCTCGGACCGAGTAGCACGACCGTATGAAACTGCGGAAGGCGTCCACGATGCCGGTGCCGTGGGTCTCGCCGCGAACAACCTCCGCGGTGACGCGCATGCCGGGCAACGGCGTTCGGCGGATCCGGTCCGCCAGCGACAGGTATTGGGAGGCGAGGGCGCGGTAGAGAGGGAACTCGCTGGTCAACTCGCTGTCGTTGATCGTCAGATGCAAACGTGCTGTCGAGGTACGGTCGGCTTCCGCGATCCGCCGGTCGTAGTGTCGGAAGATCTCGCTGTCGGGCGAGAGTATCCCGGGGCTACCGGCTCCGATCACCGAGAACAGCGGGCTGGCGGTGACGAAGGCGTACATCGAGAACAGCGCGCCGTAGGAATAGCCGAACAGCCCTACATCGGTGGAATCCACGCGCCACCGCGCGGCGATTCGTGGGTGTAGTTCGTGCTGGACGAAGTTCAGAAACCGGTCAGCCGCGGACTGGTCGAGATCCTCCAGCAGAGCGGCGAACTGCTCTTCGGTGATGATGCCCAGGTCGACGCGAGGGTGAAGATGATCTGCCATCTGGTGGGGATACGGCTCGCCAGGGGGGACCAGATCGCGATTGCGCACCCGGAGGAAGTTCCTCGCGTCCTCGCCGACGTAGCCGATGGTCACCTGGATGTACGGCCGAATCGGATTCACCGACGACAGCATCATCGACACTCCGAGAGGCGCGGTGAGGGCCAGCTGAGTGTTGCCGTCGAGTACGTAGACGACCGGAAACGCGTCGTCTCCATCGCCGTATCCTGGCGGCACCGTCACCCACACTCCGAAGGTGGCGTCGACTTCCTCCGAGCGCAGCGTGAACGATCTCGTGGCGGGGACCATCTCGCGTAGATCCGGTCGCCAAGCTTCCAAATCGCTGGTGGCTGGGAACATAATATGCAATATATACCGCCTGGTTGGTGCTTCCCCCGCCGACCTGGGGAAAGGACGGCTGATGCCCGCGTCTACACCGGGAATGGGCGAGCTCGCCAGGCACGGCCGAGGGAACCTGCCCGCCGAAGCCGCGAGCTTCGTCGGTCGCCGAGCCGAGCTCTCCGAAGCGACGAGGCTGCTCAGATCCGCCCGCCTGTTGACCTTGACCGGGCCCGGTGGCGTCGGTAAATCGCGCATGGCCCGCACCATCGGCGCCGAGGTCAGACGCGCGTTCCCCGACGGGGTATGGCTGGTCGAGCTCGCCGACATGACCGAGGGCGAATTAATCCCCTCGGCAATCGGCTCGGCGCTCGGGCGGTTTCACACGTCGACCGCACCGGCGCTCGACCTGGCCGAGTATCTGCGCGGCAGGCGACTGCTGCTGATCGTCGACAACTGCGAGCACCTCGTCGAACCGGTGGCCGCCCTGCTGAACGACCTGCTCGCGGCCGCGCCGACCCTTCGGATCCTGACGACCAGCCGACAGGTGCTCGGCGTCGAAGGCGAACTCGTACTCGCGGTTCCGCCGCTGTCGATGCCGACGGTGGACCGGCCGACGGCCGCGGGCTCCGATGCTGTCGCCCTGTTCGGGGAGCGTGCGGCGGCGGCTCTGCCCGGCTTCGCTGTCGAGGACACCAACCGGGAACTGGTCATCAGGATCTGTCAGCGCCTCGACGGAATCGCGCTGGCCATCGAACTCGCCGCCGCCCGCCTGCGGGCGTTCTCCCTCGAGGACATTCTGGCCCGACTGGACGATTCGCCGCACTCCTTGACCAGCACCCTGCGCACCACACCCGAGCGTCATCGCACGTTGGAATCGGCTGTCGCGTGGAGTTACCGGCTGTGCTCGCCCGCCGAACAGGTCCTGTGGGCGCGCCTGTCGGTGTTTTCGGATGGGTTCACCGTCGAGGCCGCCGAGGAGATCTGTTCCGGCGATCCTGTGCGACGGGAGACGATCTTCGAACTGCTCGCGGGATTGGTCGACAAGTCGATCGTGACCAGGCACGGTGCCGCGAACGGGCGGACCGCCCGACTGCAGATGCTCGGTCTGCTCCGTGAATTCGGCGCGCAGCGGCTGAGCGAGTCCGGTGCGGAGCACTCCGTGCGTTTACGCCACCGCGACTACTTCCGTGTGCTCGCGTTGTGCGGACGGACGGAGTACTTCAGCCCGCGCGAACTGGAATGGTCTCGCCGGGTGCGCCGAGAGCATGCGAACATCCGGGCCGCGGTGCAGTTCTGCCAGGCCGAATTGCGCGACTACACAGCGGTGTTGGAGATCGTGGCGCCGCTGCAGCTGTATCGAGTCGGAGCCAGCTTCGTCGTCGAGGAGTACCGGTGGCTCGACTGCGCCCTCGACCTGGACGTGGAGCCGAGCGAGATCAGGGTGCGGGCGTTGGCCGCGTGCAGCTATGCCGCATCGCTCATGGGGGACGGCGCCATGGGGGAGCGACGAGCGACCGAAGCCGCCGCGCTGGCAAGGGAGCTCGGCCTTCGGGAGCTCGGTGCCGATGCGGCGTGCGGTATGGCCCGAGCCAGTTTCCATGGCGGCGACAGCGCTCGAACCTTGCGGCTTTCGCAGGAGGCCGTCGCCGTGTCGCTCGACTCGGGCAATGCGGCCGCCGCCTGCGATGCGCTGTACCGGGCGGCGGTCACGGCTCTGGGGATGGCGGATGGCCGGGCGGCGGAGTTCGCGCGTGCGTCGTTGGCCCTGGCCACCCAGCACGGCTCGCCGTATCGGATCGCCAGCGGACTGTGGATCGACGGGCTTCAGCACTGGCGCGACGGGGACCAGAAACGCGCAACCGCGCGACTGCGGGAAGCCCTGCCGTTGTACGACGCGCTCGGGTTCGTCGCGGGTATCGCGATGTGCTGTGAAGGACTGGCCCTTTCGGCCGCCTCGGTGGGCGACCACGAACGCGCCGCCACGCTCCGAGGCGCCGCCGACTCCGCATGGCGCGCCACCGCGGCGCCTTTCCCTCACGCTGTGGTTCGCAGTCTCGGAACCGAACCGATCGGTGACGCGATCCGCCAGGCGCTGAGCGAGCCCCGATACCTGACCGCGTTCGGCCGCGGCGCGGCGTTCACCGTCGCGGAGGCCGTCGAATACGCGCTCGGTGGCCGACCCCGATCGGTGGCTACGCGGACACCGTCCTCGCCGATCCGGCTCACCCGACGGGAGAGCGAGATCGCCGACCTCATCGCGGCAGGTCTGAGCAATCGGGCGATCGCCGACGAACTGACGATCGCGCGGCGAACGGCCGAAGGTCACGTCGAGCGGATACTCACCAAACTCGGGTTCCGTTCGCGCGCCCAGATCGCGGCGTGGGTGACCGAGCACCGTCGACGCCCGGATTGAACGCCGAAAACAGGTACCTGTTCGGGTATTCACCCCCGAGTACTCGGCGCCTCGTTCCCCCAGGCTGGTAGCTATGAACACGTCATATCGGCCGCCCGGGGATTTCAGTTTGGCCGAGTTCCTCCGGCCCGGCGACACCGTGGTCGTCGGCCAGGCAGCCGCGGAGCCGCGAGAACTCGTCGCCCACCTCATCGAGGCGACACAGGACATCGACGGAGTGACCGCGGTCGTCGGCTACGCACTGACCGACGCCTGGGCGAAGGTCACCCCGGAACACCCGAAAGTTCTGACCTATTCGGCCCACGGACCCATGCGGCGGCTGGCACGTGAAGGCCTGCTCGAGATCCTCCCGTGTCACTACAGCCAGCTCGGTCACCTCGTGACCACCGGGCCGCTGAAGGCGGACGTAGTCCTGGTCCAACTGTCACCGGCGGACGCGGACGGCTACCACAGCTTCGGCACGTCGCTGGACTACGTGGCACAAGCCGCCCAGTCCAGCCCGGTGATCATCGCGGAGATCAACGAGAACATGCCGTTCACCCGGGCGTCGCTACGCCTGCACAGCTCGCGGATCACCGCATCGATCACCACTGATCGCCCGCTCGCCGGTACCCCGGCGCGGGAGCCGACGTCGACCGATCACGCGGTGGCCCGCAAGGTGGCGTCGGTGATTCCCGACGGCGCCTCGGTGCAGTTGGGCATCGGCGCGATGGCCAGTGCCATCGCCGCCGCGCTGCGCGGTCACCGCGGACTGCGGGTGCGGTCGGGCTTGGTCGGAAACTGGTTGCTCGACCTGCGTGCCGCGGGCGCGCTCGATACCGCGGAAGGCTCCTGCGTGGCCGGAATGGCACTGGGTGACGCGCAACTGTACGCGTTCGTCCAGGATGCCCGCGCGATCGAGTTCATGCCGATCACCGACTTGGTGTCGGCTGCGGCGGTGGCCCGGTGCGATCCCTATGTCGCGGTCAACTCGGCGCTCGAGGTCGATCTCCTCGGACAGGTGAACTCCGAGATGATCAACGGGGCCTATATCGGTGCGGTGGGCAGCCAGGTCGACACCTTCCGCGCCACCCGGGCGGCGAAGTCCGGGCTCGCCGTCGTCGCCGTGCCCGCCAGGAACCCGGCCGGAACGAGCCAGATCGTCGGCAGTCTGAGTGGACCGGTGACCTCACCGCAGAGCGATGTGGACCTGGTGATCACCGAATACGGCATCGCGGACATCCGGGGGACGAGTCTCCGTGAGCGAGCCGAGCGCCTGATCGCGGTGGCGGCTCCGGAACACCGCGACGCGTTGCGCACGCGCCTGCCCTATGAACCCGACCGCGAGGAATCGAAAAACAATGTCGCACAACGCTGATCGAATGAATAACCCGACCGATATCGGTGCCGAGAGACCCCTGTCCGGCGTACGGGTCATCGACCTGTCCCAAGTAGGAGCGGGGCCCTACGGTACGTCGCTGCTCGGGGATTTCGGCGCCGACGTCATCAAGGTCGAGCCGCTCGAGGGTGACAGCTTCCGCTATGTCGACGACGCTTTCGGTGAAGGGGAGAGCGCCTACTTCTTCGGGGTGAACCGCAGCAAACGCTCGATCGCCCTCGATCTGAAGAGCGAGCACGGTTTCGACGTGCTCACCCGGTTGGTCCGGGAGGCCGATGTGTTCGTCGTCGCGTTCCGGCCGGACGCGGTGCGGCGCCTCGGCGTGGACTACGAGTCGCTGCGGCGGCTCAACGATCGCCTGATCTACTGCTCGATCACCGCATTCGGCGAAACGGGGCCGCGCGCCGACCAGCCGGGAATGGACATTCTCGCGCAGGCCATGAGCGGACTGATGGGCGTCACCGGCGAAGTCGACGGCGGGCCGGTGAAGGTCGGGGTACCGATCGCCGACTTCGTCGTCTCTTTCCTGCTCGGCTTCGGCGTCTGCGCGGCGCTGCGATCAAGGGACCGCACCGGCCACGGCGACAAGCTCACGCTGAACCTGCTCGACGGGCAGATCGCGACTTTCGCCAACTATCTCACCGTGTACGACAAGACCGGGATTCCGTTTCGTCGCCAGGGTGGCGGTCATCCGCAGTTGGTGCCGTACCAGCCGTTCCTCGGATCGGACCACAGGTACTTCGTACTGGCCTGTCTCAGCGACAAGTTCTGGCAGAAGCTGCTATCGGTGCTCGACCGATACGACGACTTCGACGACGCGCGATTCACCACCAACACCGGACGGGTCGACAACCGGGAAGAGTTGTGTGGCCGACTCGAGGCCCTCTTCGTCACTCGCCCCGCCGAATTCTGGCTCACCGAGCTCGAAGCCGCCGGTGTGCCGTGCGGGCCGATCAACTCGCTCGCCGACGCCATCGAGGATCCACAGACCCGCGCCAACGACTCGGTGATCAGCCTGAACCACCCGGTCCACGGCAGCTACCGCGCTCCGAACAACCCGATTCGATTCGCCCGCGCCGAGACCGGCCCGCGCGGGTACGCCCCTGATCTCGGCGAACACACCGACGAAATCCTGCGCGAGGCCGGGTACAGCGGGGACGAGATCACCGCACTGCGGGAACGTGGAGCTGTCAGCCACCGTGTGCGCCTGCCCGCGCAACACCACACGCGGCCGACGGCGGGCCCGACCGAACCGACATGGAGGACTGCATCGTGAGAGCACTTGTTATCGGCGGTACCGGACCCACCGGACCCTTCATCGTCGACGGACTCCTGGATCGTGGCTACGAGACGACGATCCTGCACACCGGCAAGCATGAGATCGACTTGCCGGAAGTCGTCCAACACATCCATGTCGACCCGCATTTTCCCGAAGCGCTGACCGCGGAGTTGCGGGGCCGACGGTACGACCTGGTGGTGGCGACATACGGACGTCTCCGCCTCTACGTGGACGCGCTGGCAGGGGTCACGGAGCGGTTGATCACCGTCGGTGGTTCGGCCTACGGCGACAACCAGGCGCACCCGTCCGACGAGAACGCGCCGCGCAAGCAGGGGAACAAACTCGTCGATCAGATCGTGCGCACCGAAGCGATCCTCACCGAGGCACACCGAACCGGGCGATACAACATCACCCATCTGCGGTACCCGTGCCTGTACGGGCCCCGGCAACTCGCCCCGCGGGAGTGGAGCGTCATGCGCCGAATTCTGGACGGGCGCAATCGGATTCCGGTCCTCAACGGGGGACTCACCCTCGAGACGCGCGCTTACGTCGAGAACGCCGCGAATGCCGTCCTGCTCTGTGTGGACCGACCCGAGAATTCGGCGGGCCAGTTGTACAACGTCGCCGATCAGTACACGCCACCGGACGCTGTGGTGGTCCACGCGATCGCGCGCGCCATGGGAACCGAGGTCACCCTCGCGAACTTCCCCGACACCATGGGCAAACCCGCCTACTGGTGGGGTGTGAACCGCGACTTGAACTTCACCCGGACTGGTCTGCCGCCCACGACCCATCACATGTTGATCGACACGGGCAAGATCCGCACCGAGCTCGGATACACCGACGTGGTGAGCTTCGAGGAGGGTGTGCGGCGCACCGTCGACTATTACCTCCGGCATCCCCTGGTGCGGGGCGGGCAGGCCGAGTCCCAGATCGGCGATCCCTTCGACTACGCCGCGGAGGACGCGTACATCGCGCTCCTCGACAACCTGACAGCCCAGGCCGCGGACATCCCCTTCGCAGGAGTGCGCTACAGCCATCCGTACGCGCATCCGAAGAAGGAAACCGCTACGACGCGGCGTTGAAATGCAGGCGACGAAGGACTGGCTGATCGGACACAGACCAGCTCGCTTCGACGACCCCGAATCCACGTTTCCCGATTGCCAATTGACTCTCAGCCCCAGCGGGCTGATCTTGAGTGGGAGGTTTACATCACATTCACGCGGGTCGGCGGTGGCAGTCGCAGAAGTCTCGAGGCCCGCGATTCTGCAGAAACGGCGGTCAGCGTGCGACACGACAACGCGGCACACTTCTTCATCGGCGGTAAGTGGGTCGCCGCGGCGACGGACGCGACGTTCGAGGTCGTATCGCCATTCTCCGGTGCGCTGGTTGGTACGGTGGCCGCCGCGTCGAAGACCGACGTCGACGCCTCTGTAGCCGCGGCCAGGGAAGCATTCGACAACGGTCCTTGGCCACGCATGGCGCTGAGCGAACGTGCCGAAGTGGTTCGCCGGTTCCGGGAGAACCTGGCCGCCGACGCGGCGCGGATCGCCGAGACGGTCACCACGGAGATGGGTGTGCCGATCACGCAGACGACGGCGTCACAGGCGGGCGCGGCGCTGGCCTTGCTGGATACGAATCTCGAACTCGCCGAACACTATCCGTGGCGGTCGCTGCGACGTTCCGCGCTGGGGAACGCGCTTGTCGTTCGGCGCCCGATCGGTGTAGTCGCGGCGGTGATCCCGTGGAACGCCCCGATCTCGGTCGCGATGCTCAAGCTCGCGCCCGCCCTGCTGGCGGGCTGTACGGTGATCCTCAAACCCTCCCCGGAAGCCCCACTGAGTTCGAATCACCTCGCGGCGGCGGCCACCGCGGCAGGTTTGCCCGACGGCGTCCTGAACATCGTCACCGCCGACCGTGCCGAGAGCGAGTATCTCGTCACCCATCCCGGCGTCGACAAGGTGTCGTTCACCGGCTCCACCGCCGCGGGGCGCCGGATCGCTTCCCTGTGTGGCGACGATGTGCGGCGGTACACCCTCGAACTCGGTGGCAAGTCCGCGGCCATCGTCCTGGAAGACGCCGACATCGAGGCCACCGCCAAGGCCCTGCGTACCCTGTCCTTCCGCTACAACGGCCAGGCCTGCACCAACAAGACTCGGGTCGTCGTTCCCCGTTCCGTGCACGACGCGCTGGTCGACGCGCTGGCGAGCGAGATCGCCGATATCCGGGTCGGCGATCCCGCCGACCCGACCACCGAGCTCGGGCCGCTCGTCAGCGCCCGGCAACGCGCCCGCGTCGAGGGATATCTCGCGGCCGGACGCGGCGAAGGGGCGGTAGCCGCTGTCGGCGGCGGCCGTCCGGACGGGTTCGGCGTCGGTCAGTTCGTGGAGCCGACATTGTTCACCGACGTGACCAACACGATGACGATCGCGCGGGAAGAGATCTTCGGTCCGGTTGTCGCGGTCATCGCCGTCGACGATGTGGACGAGGCCGTCGCTGTCGCGAACGACTCGGTCTACGGCCTGTCCGGCGCGGTGTTCAGCGCCGACGACGAGCGGGCGATGCGCGTCGCGCAGCGTCTCGAGACCGGCAGTGTCGAGGTCAACGGCGCGAGCACCGGATTCCACGCCGCCCTCGGCGGATTCAAGCACAGTGGTATCGGCCGCGAGGCGGGCCTCGAGGGTTTCGACGCCTTCACCGAGATCACGTCGTTCGGAGTGCCTGCGGCACTGGCCGATTCATTCGAAGAACACCGGCGTTTCGATGGATGACACTGAATACGATCTCGCGTCGACCACAGCCGAAATCGCGCGCCACGTCGTCACCGTCGCGGAGACGCCACCGCGGGCGCGCGATGTCGAAGTTCTGCGTCGCTTGCTCCTGGACAACTTCATCGTCTCGTTGTGGGGGCTCACGCGTCCGGTGGTGACCGAACTCGCCGACTGGACCGAAAGGTTCGCCGGAACCGGCGAAAGCGTTGTGCTTGGGCGTGATTGGAGCACCGACCCCTCGTTCGCCGGTCTCGTGCACGGCACGGCGGCCCACGCCTTCGAGCTAGACGACACCCACAACGCGACCGCGAGCCACCCCGGCTCGGTCATCATGGCGGTCGCGCTCGCGGTTGCCGCCGAGCGTGGTGCGCCGGTCTCGCGCGAGCACTTCTTCCAGGCGATCACCGCCGGGTACGAGACGATGGCGTTGCTCGGTGAAGCGGCGGGCGGCATGAGCGTGGTCCATCGTGGTTTCCACCCCACATCTGTGCTCGGCACCTACGGCGGTGCGACCACCGCGCTCGTGCTGCGAGCCCTGCGCGCGGGCGAACGAATCGATCCGCTGGCGATCGAGACCGCGTGGGGACATGCGCTGTCACAGCCCTCCGGTTCCATGCAGTTCTCGGCCGAACCGGAGAGCGGCGAGGTCAAGCGCGTGCACGCGGGTCTCGGCGCGCACAATGCGATCCGGGCGGCCGACTTCGCGGCGCTGCCAGCGGTCACCGCTCCGCGGCTGGCGCTGGAAGGCGTGTACGGCCTGGCGGCATGCTTCGGTGGGGAGCTCACTCCTGTCCGCACCGACAGAGAGGCCGCGATCCACCAGATCAGCCTGAAGCCGTACGCGTGCTGCCGCCTGTTCCACTCCACGATCGACGCGCTCCGGGTGGTGACCGACGGATTCACGGTGCCCGCCGACGACATCCGGGACGTGTTGGTGACGGGACCTCGGCTGATCGCTGAGCAGCACCTCACGCGGGTCGACTCGTCGATGACCGCACAGTACAGCTGTCCGTTCGTGGTGGCGGCGACGATCGTGCACGGTCCCGAGCGCTACGACGCGTACACCGAGGAAAACCTGCGGGACCCGGCGGTGCTCGGCGTTGTCGAGCGGGTTCGGTTCGAGGTGGACGAGGTGATGGAGGCCGAGTTCTACCCGGAGCACTTCGCGACCGCGGTGCGGGTGGAACTCGGCGACGGATCGGTGCGCTCGGCACAGGTCGTGGACAGTGTCGGAACATCGGAACATCCGATGTCGGTCGAGCAGATCATCGCCAAAGCTGCCGGACTCGCCGGTGCGGGGGGCGATGATTGCGGTGCGCGGTTAGCGGAGGCGATCTGGCGCGAAGACGCCGATCCACTCACCATGGCCACGGCATTATGGGCCCAGGCACGAAAGATCCTGCGGTAATATTTCGTGATCATGCATTGGCAGGTCGATTTCTTCAGCCTGAGACTCTTTCTGTCGGCCGTCGAAGAACACCAGATCGGTCGCGCGGCGGCACGAGAACACATCGCGCCCTCCACCGCCACAAAGCGAATTCAGGCTCTCGAAGCGATGATCGGCGTGCCTCTGCTCGACCGGAATCGAACGGGTGTGGTGCCCACCGAGGCGGGGACGATCCTGGCTCGATACACGCGGAAGATGCTCGGTGACATCGAGGATCTGCGTTCGGAGATGACCGCGCTCACCGCGCAGGTGAAAGATCGATTGGTAGTCGCGGCAGCGCACTCGGTCATCATCGACCTCTTGGCGCCCGCGGTCAGGATGTTCATCAACGAGTGTCCCTTCGTCGAGCTGTCGCTGCGCGAGGTGGACAACAGTGAGGTCGTCCGCCAGATCGAAGCAGGGGACTGTGACCTGGGTGTGTTCGCCAGTGTCGGCGAACCGGAGTGCGGCGCCGCCGGAATGGAGCTGCTCGGAAGCGAACCACTCGTCGCTGTCCTGCCGCGCGAGCACCGACTCGCGGACAGGAGCTCGGTGGGATTCGATGAACTCGTCGCCGAGGGCCTGATCGCGACGCACACGACGGCAGCGATCTACCGAGCTCATGGCGCCGGATCCGGGGCCTTGCGCCATGTGGTGCGGACGGGTGAGGTGGCACTCGGCATGGTGCGGGCAGGCCTGGGTTCGACGATCGTTCCGCGGCGAATGGCCGGGCAGGCAGCGGATTCCGAGATGCTGGTGCGGACACTCGACGAGGACTGGGCGGTGCGACGCATCAACGTCGCCACCGCGACCAGGATGGTCGGCAACCCGGTAGCCGAGGCTTTTGTCGCCTGCCTCATCACGCAGATGTCGCAGATGCCAACCGAATAGACGCCGCGGCCACACATCGCCACGTGGCTACCGGAATCGATGTGATCGCGCGCCGGTAGGAGTGGTCGCGATGTCGTACCGCTCAGAGGTCGGCGGGCAGTTCTTCCGCGTCGGCGGGCCGAGCCAGCAGTTGTTCGATGAGAGCCTTGGTGGCTGGGCTGAATTCGCGGTCGCGTGCGGTGGCGAGGTGGATGCGGCGTTCTGCCCAGGGTTCGGCGAGTTCGAGTACGGCGACGCGGCCGGTCCATTCGTGGCCGACGAGGCACTCGGGTTGTACGGTGACGCCGAGTCCGGCGTGTACCAGGCTGATGGCGACGCCGCCGCTGCGCAACACGTGTTTCGGGGTGTATTCCTCGCCGATGCGTTGCGCGGCGGCGCGCAACGCACCGACCAGTGCGCGTGGCGCGATGAGGTTCTCGGGCAACAGATCTCGGATCGTCACACTCGGCTGAGCGCCGAGTGGGTGGTCGAGGGGGACCACGGCGACGATGCGGTCGCGCCGATAGGGGGTCACCTCGACACCGTCGAGGTCGAGCCCGTAGGCCGAGGCGAAGACGCCGAGGTCGGCTTCGCCTCGGGCTACTTCCTGCACGATGTCGGTGTTCTCGACTTCGTGCACCACCAGATCGACGAGGGGGTATTCGCGGCTGAACTCGCCGAGCTCGCGGGCCAGGAACGGCACGATCACCGACCGGGCCGAGACGATCCGTAGTTCACCCTGCACGCCCTCGGTGAGCGAGGCGAATTCGGTGCGCATGTCGTCGAGACTGTCGAAGATCATCCGCGCGTGGCGGGCCAGAATCGCCCCCGCCGGGCTCGGTACCACCCCTTTGGGGGTGCGTTCGAGGAGTTTGACGCCCGCGATGTTCTCGAGGACTTGGATGCGTTTGGTCGCGGTGGATGCGGCGATGTTCTCGCGGATCGCGGCGAGGCCGATCTGCTGTTCCTCGATGGCGGTGAGGAACAGACGCAGGGTGAACAGGTCGACCTGTCTGATCAGGTGCAACCGGTTGAGCGTGCCCATCTCACCTCCGCTGTCGGGCCGTGACCGGTGTCTCCGATCATAGTGGGGGTCCGGGCGAAGAATATTTCATATGCCGCATTCAGGAGGTCGGCACCCGCTCGATCAGGGCGACCTTGACGTGGTCGGGGCGCTTCAGCGTGCCGTCGGGCACCAGCTCCACGATCGTCTTCACATTGAGCGCCGAGCGCACCCGGCCTTCGATGGTTGCCCGCAGTTCGTCGCGCTGTTCGGGGGTCAGGTCCAGTGCGTGCTCGACCACGAGCGGCAGCGGGCGCTGGGTGGAGTGGCCCTCGAAATCGGCGCGGATACGCATCTCGCCGGTCGTCGCGGGCGCCAGTTCCATGACCAGTTCCTTGACCGCGGACGGGAACAGGTTGATGCCGCGCACGATCAGCATGTCGTCGGTGCGCCCGACACAACGAACCTTGTAACCCGTTCGGCCGCAAGCACAATCGGTTCCGGTGACGACCACGTGGTCGCGGGTGCGGAAACGCAGCAGGGGCGACGCCTGGCGGCGCAGCGCGGTGTAGACGAGTTCACCGCTCGCACCTTCGACGGGCGCCACCTGGTCGCCGGTCTCGGGGTCGATGAGTTCGGCGATCATCAGATCCGGTGACAGGAAGTGCATGCCGTCACCGACCTCGCACTCGCCCCAGTAGGTGCACGCGATATCGGTGCCGCCCAACATCTCGCGCGCCGTGGCGCCCCAGAGCGATTCGAGCTTCTCGCGCACCGCGGGCAGCCCGCCGCCCGGTTCGCCACCCACGCTGATCGCGCGCACACCCAGTTCGGCGGCGGCGCGGCCGACGATCTGCGGCGCCTGCTCGGCCAGATGGGTGAGGAAATAGGGGGTGCCGATCAGGGCGTTGGGGCGCTGATCTGCCTGCACGCGCAGCAACCGCTCGGCGCCCGCTTCCGCGCCGATCGGGATGTCGACGATGCCCATGTACTGCAGAATCTGCACGACCGGCAGGCCGCCGACGAAGCCCTTGCTCATGCCGAAGCCGTGCAGCAGGCGATCGCCGGGCCGGAATCCGTTGGCGTAGAGGGCACGTGCGCCCAGCTCACTCCACGTGCGGATATCGCTTGCCGTCAGACCGACGTAGGACGGTGAGCCGGTGGTCCCCGACGACGCCTGAATCTGCACGATGTCGGCATCGGACGCGGCGACGTGGGTGCCGAGCGGCGGCGCGGACGCGAGGCTGTCGCGCAGTTCCTGCTTCTCGGTGAACGGCAGACCGGCCAGGTCGTCCACGGTCTCGATCTTGTCGACGTCGACGCCGTGTTCGGCGAACTTCGCCTGGTAGAAGGCGCTGTGGGTGGCCAGGTAGGCGAGCTGCTCGCGGAGCCGCTCGTCCTGCACCCGGCGCGCCTCCTGCGCCGACAAGGTCTCGACAGCACTCCAGTACCGCGCCGAGAAAGGAACACTTCTCATGATGACTCCCGAATGGCCGTTGCAACGTCGCCGCGCTACCGTGGTGGTCCGGCGACGATTGTTCCTCGACCATAGTTCGGCCTTTACCGCTATTCAATTCACCGTCTTCGAATCACCGATTCGGTATTTTTCACTTGCTAACTTCCGGTCCGGGGGTCAGCCTCGAATTGTCGATGACAAGCCGTGCTGACCTGCTGATTTCCTGACCACCCCGACCTCGTTACCGGGATTCGGAGCTGTCGAACAGGCAATTCGAAGATCATCACTTGGCGCATCGGCCGAGCGGAATTAACGTACTGCTCGGCGAACAATTTATCCGAACTCATCGCATACGGAGCACAAGAATGAATTCGAACTTCCTGGACGAGGCGCAGGCCGACTGGCTCGACACCGTGAACAAGTTCATGGACAACGAGATCACCGTGGAGTACGTGCGCAAGTGCGACAGCGGCCGGGAGTACCCGTACGAGGCGTACGAGAAGATCGCCGCCCAGGGCTGGCTCGGCATCCTCATCGATGAAGCCGACGGCGGCTCCGGCGGCGACATCTTCGACTACTCGCTGATGGCCGAGGGCCTCGGCAAGTTCGGTTTCGACTTCGCCTGCTCGGTGCTCGTTCCCACCTTCACCGCGATGAACATCCTGAAGTACGGCACCGACGAGCAGAAGGCGCGCTACGTCAAGCCGTTCATCGACGGGCAGATCCGCTTCTCGGTCTCGATCTCCGAGCCCGACGCCGGTTCCGACGCCTCCAACACCAAGACCCGCGCGCGTCGTGACGAGAACGGTGACTGGATCGTCACCGGGCAGAAGCTGTGGTGCTCGGGTGCGGCCGCCAAGGACACCGTCATCGCGATGCTGGTGCGCACCGACGCCGACGACAAGCACGGCGGCCTGTCGGTCCTGTTGATCCCCAACGACACTCCCGGCCTGGACATCCGCAAGCTGCCGACGCTGTCGCGCCACGCCACCGGCACCACCGAGATCTTCCTCGACGAGGTCCGCGTGCCCGCCGACGCGCTGCTCGGCCAGGTCGGCCAGGGCTGGAAGATCATCACCGACCACCTCGAACTCGAGCGCTGCGCGGTCGCCGCGGCCTATGTCGGCAACGCTCAGGAGGCGGTGCGCGCGGCCAACAAGTACGCCCACGAGCGCATCCAGTTCGGCAAGCCGATCTACGAGTTCCAGGTGCTCAAGCACATGCTGGCCGAGAACCAGACCCGCGTCGACGCCGCGCGCCTGCTCTGCTACCGCGCCGCCAAGATGAAGGCCGCCGGGCTGCCCGCCGCCCGCGAGACCTCGATGGCCAAGCTCTACGGCTCCGAGACGCTCAAGCAGTGCGCCCTCGACGGTATGCAGATCCTTGGTGGTTACGCCAACCTGCCCGAGGCCGACATGGAGCGCTACCTGCGCGAGAGCGTGCAGTCCACCATCGGCGGCGGCACCTCGCAGATCCAGCGCACCATCATCGCCAAGTCGATGCGCCTGTAATCCGGCGTGTAATCCACCCTCTCGCAAGAACTTTCGAGGAGAACTTCGATGGCAACCATCAACAACCGCATCGACATGCCGCTCGACGAGATCGAGGTCGGCACCGTCTTCCGCTCTGGCGGACGCACCATCACCGAAGCCGACGTGGTGAACTACTGTGCGCTGACCGGCAACTGGATCGAGATCCACTCCAACGTCCACTACGCCGCGCAGACCCGCTTCGGTGAGCGCCTGGTGCAGGGTTCGCTGACCTACTCGCTGATGACCGGCCTGATCCAGTTCGGCCCGTCGATCCAGGCGAACTACGGCATCGACAACCTGCGCTACCTCAAGCCGGTGCTGATCAACGACACCATCTACGTCACCGCCGAGGTCATCGCCAAGAAGGACAAGGACGAGAAGTTCGGCGTCATCACCTTCCTGATGAAGGCGCTCAACCAGCACGGCGACGTGGTCCAGCGCAGCGAGTGGAGCCTGCTCATGCTGCGCAAGCGCGAAGACCTCGACGCACTCGTCGGCGCCTCGCTGCCGACCGAAAAGGTGCGGGGCTGATCCCATGACCGCACAACCCGTCGCAGCGATCGTCGGCATGGGCGACGCCTATGCCACGCGCGCGAATCGCAAGGACCCGCTGCAGTTGGCCGCCGAGGCCACCGTCGCGGCGCTCGCCGACGCGGGGATCACGAAAGACCAGGTGGACGCCCTGTTCACCGGTCGCTCGCCGTGGGCCGACAAGCGCTCACAGTGGAGCAATATCTTCGCCTCGCACATGCAGATGCCGCTGACCTTCACCAGTGAACTCACCATGCACGGCGCGGGCCTCACGGCTTCGCTCGCGCAGGCGACGCAGATGATCGCCGCGGGTAAGGCGGAGTATGTGCTCTGCCTGCAGAGCGATGCGACGGAGTTGTTCGTCGACGCGGTGGCCATGGGCGCGGAGGCCGACGCGGATCCGCAGTTCGAAGTGATGTACGGACCGACGATCCCGTCCCTCTACGCCCAGGCCGCGCGCCGGTACTTCCACGAATTCGACATCACCGAAGCCGATCTGGCCGAGGTCGCCGTCGCCAATCAGCGCTGGGGCGCCCATCATCCGCACGCGGCCAAGGCCAAACACGGCGAGATCGATGTCGCCACGGTGCTCGCCTCGCCGTACGTGGCCACGCCGTTGCGGCGGTGGATGTGCTCCACCTGGGGCGGTGGCACCGGCGGCGCGTTGATCGTCACCGCGCCCGACAACGTGCGTGCCGAGCAGAAGCCGGTCTACCTGCAAGGGTATGGATCGGCCACTACCCATGAATACCTGTCAGACCGGATGAACATGCGCAGTTGCCGATTCGCCGACTTCGGTACCCTGCCGAACCTGACCCACACCGCCACCATCGAGGCGGCACGGCAGGCCTACGCGATGGCCGGGCTCGGCCCGTCCGATATCGACATGGTGCAGATGTCGGTGAACTTCGCGCACATGGGACCGATCGTCATGGAGGACTTGGGCTTCGCGAAGAAGGGCCGCGGCATCGACGTCTATCGCGAAGGCCGCACCGGCGTCGACGGCGACCTGCCGACCGACACGAACGGCGGTTGGCTGTCCTTCGGCCAGCCCGGCATCTCCTGCAATATGGACACCATCATCGAGACCGTGCGCCAGCTGCGCGGGCAGGCGCTGGGGCTGGCGCCGACCCGCAAGCCGGAGACCGCGCTGGTGCAAGGTGCGGGCGGCATGCTGGCGGCGGGCAGTGTCCTGGTGCTGGCGGCCTGAGCGGAATCGGAGAACATCATGAGTGAGACCACCGCACACAACGACTGGCCACAGCCGTACCAGTTGCTCGACGCCGCACCGTACTGGGCGGCGCTGGACGAGCAGCGCCTGACCTATCAACGCTGCGCCGACTGCGCCGAAGCCGTGTGGCCCGCGCACTCGTACTGCCCCTATTGCGCCTCGTCCGCGCTGAACTGGGAGGAGTCGGCCGGGCGCGGCACGGTGTACTCCTTCAGCACGGTGATGCGCGGCCCGACCCCGGTGTGGGCGTCGATCACGCCGTACACCGTCGGGTTCGTGCAGATGGCCGAGGGGTACATGCTCTTCGCTCAGATCGAGGGCGACCACGAGGCCATCGCGATCGACCAGGACGTCACCGTCCGGTTCGTCGAACGCGGTGCCCAGACCATCCCCGTCTTCACCGCCGCGAACCCCGGGTAGAGGTGCACTATGAACCAGCAGAGCGAACTTCCGCTGTCCGGAATCGTCGTGGTCGAACTCGGTGACAGCGCCTCGGCGCCGTTCACCGGCAAGATCCTCGCCGAACTCGGCGCCGAGGTGTGGAAGGTCGAACGGCCGACCGGCGATTCGTCGCGCGGTTGGGGCCCGAGCATGTGGAAGGGCAGTGGGGCGGCGTTCCACGCGCTCAACCGAGGTAAACGGTCGATCAAGATCGACATCAAGGACCGTGAGCAGCTGGCGCTGCTGCACCAGTTGATCGCCGAGCGAGCAGACGTGTTCCTGCACAATCTGCGACCCGGCTCCGCGGCGAAGTACGGCTTGGACGCCGAGAGTCTGCGGGTGACCAAGCCCGAGCTCGTGCATTGCGAAGTCGGTGCCTTCGGCCACAGCGGTCCGATGAACACCTTGCCCGGTTACGACCCGCTGATGCAGGCGTTCTCCGGGATCATGAGCATCACCGGCGAGAACACCGGTCCGCCGGTGCGCGCGGGGGTGTCGATCATCGACTTCGGCACCGGAATGTGGGCCGCGATCGGCATTCTCGCCGCGCTGCATCGGCGCAGTTCCAAACTGGACGGTGCCGCGGTGAACGCGTCGCTGCTGGAAACGGCGATCGCGTGGATGTCGATCGGCGTCGCGGGCTACAACGCCGATGGAGCGCCGGGTGAGCGTCACGGCTCGGGGGTCGCGTTCATCGTCCCGCACCGCGCCTACTCGGCCGCCGACGGTGATCTGATCATCAGCTGCGGCAACGACGGACTGTTCGCGCGCCTGAGCCAGGCGCTGGACCGCCCCGAGTGGGCCAGCGACGACCGATTCGCCACGAACGCGGCTCGCCTGGCCAACCGGGCGGAGATCGACCGCTTGATCGGTGAGCGGCTCGCGAAGCACCCGCGCGATTACTGGCAGAAACGGTTGCAGGACTTCGGAGTTCCGGTCGCGCCGGTGCAGACGACCGCCGAAATGGTCGCCCACGAGCAAACGAAGGCGCTCGGCATCATCGGTTCCCCCACCGACGACGAGATCGGGGTCGTCGGGCTGCCGTTGTCGTTCGATGGCAAGCGACCGCCCCCGTTGCCGACCACCCAGGATATCGGTGGTGCCGACGATCAGCTGCGTGAGCTGCTCGGACAGCGAACCGGCGCCGACAGCAACGGAAAGAGCGATGGCGAGCAGTAGCGGCCCCCTGGCGGGCATCCGCATCGTCGAACTGGGCGGGGTCGGACCGACTCCGTTCGCCGCGATGCTGCTGTCGGATCTGGGCGCTGACGTCATCCGGTTGGACCGGCCGCCGGGTTACGACGGTGGCGCACCGATCGACGCGAAGTTCAACCTGCTCAACCGGGGCAGGCGCAGCGCGGTCTTCGACCTGAAGAAGCCCGAGGCGGTCGCGGCCGTGTTGCGGCTCGTCGGCGAGGCGCAGGTGGTGCTCGAGGGATTCCGGCCGGGGGTCGCGGAGAAACTCGGGCTCGGCCCCGATGAATGTCTGGCGGTGAATCCGGCGTTGGTGTACGGCCGGATGACCGGTTGGGGCCAAGACGGTCCGCTCGCGAAAGACCCCGGTCACGATGTCAACTACATCTCGTTGACCGGGGTGCTGCATGCGGTCGGGCGCGCCGGTGAACCGCCTGCCATCCCGCTCAACCTGGCGGGCGACTTCGGCGGTGGCTCACTGTATTTGGCGCTGGGCGTGGTCTGCGCGCTGCTGGAGAGTCGTACGTCGGGCCGGGGCCAGGTGGTCGACTCCGCCATGGTCGACGGTTCGGCCTCGCTGATGACGCTGTTCTACGGCCTGTTCGCCGCGGGCTACTGGAGCGACGAGCGCGGTGTGAACCGGCTCGACTCGGGCGCGCCCTGGTACAACGTCTACGAAACCGCCGACGGTGGCTGGATCAGTGTGGGCGCCAACGAATCCCGCTTCTGGCGCAATCTGCTGCGGATCATGGGCCTCGACGCGGCGGAGCTGCCCGACCAGCACGACAAACCGCAGTGGCCCGCGATGCGGGAGAGGTTCGCCGCGGTGTTCCGCACCAAGACCCGCGACGAATGGTGTGCTCTCGCAGCGGGACAGGAGGCCTGCCTGACTCCGGTGCTCTCCCTCGCCGAGGCGCCGAGTAACCCGCACCTGCGGGAACGCGGCACCTTCGTCGACGTCGAAGGAGTCGTGCAGCCCGCTCCCGCACCGCGTTTCAGCCGCACACCCGGTGCGATCCAGCGACCTCCGGCCGAACCCGGTGAGCACACCGACGAGGTGTTGGGGGACTGGGGCTTTACCCGGGACGAACTCACAGCCTTGCGCGGTCAGGGCGCCATCGGTTGATGGCGGGGCCGAGAGGGTGTGGTGAGATCGTCCGCCGTGCCCCTCGTTCATGTCTGATGGTGTAATCGTCGGACCATGGCTGAGGACCTGATCGTGACCCGGGCGCTGGTGATACCGGCCTCCGAGCTGCGCGAGCGGTTCTCCCGGTCGTCCGGTCCTGGAGGTCAGCACGTCAACACGACCGATAGTCGGGTAGAGCTGTCGTTCGACCTCGCCAACTCGCCGTCGGTGCCCGAGCGGCTGCGCACCCGGATGCTCGACCGCCTGGCCACTCGCCTGGTCGACGGAGTGCTCACGATCGCGGCCTCCGAGCAGCGCGCACAGCTGCAGAACCGCGCGGCTGCTCGCGAACGCCTGGCCACGTTGTTGCGTGAGGCCGCTGCCGCCCCGCCACCTGTCCGCCGCGCCACCAAACCCTCACGCGGAGCGAAGGAGCGGCGAATCTCGGCGAAGAAGCGGCGCGGCGTCATCAAACGCAACCGCCGCGCCTCACCCGACGACTAGCCGACGCGCGGCATGGCTACTTCGCGCCTGTCGCTCCGAAGTTGAATTCCGAGGGCTGGAGAATGACGAACCCCGCGCCGAGGAATCGCACCTGTGCCACCTCGCCGGAACCGCCGCGCAACATCGATCCGAAACTCTGGGTGCGCACGAGGGAGGTCTGCAGGCCCGAGGACCAGCCGATCAGCGCATCGCAATCGGCGAACACCGGCTGTTGGGGGCTGACGGGGATGACAAGCGGCTGACCATGACTCGTGATCGCCAACCGGCCCTGCCCCTGGAAAACACAGTTGAACAAACCACCACCGACGAAAGCGCCTGCGCCGGAGACCATCTGGATTTCGTAGCCAAGGCTGGGCTCGTAGGCCAGAATATGTTTGCCGTTGATCGAGAGCGAATCTCCTGGATCGAGGTCGATCAGAAAGCAATTCGACGCATGGTGGGCGAACCAGACCTCGCCCTGCCCTCGGCAGGTCATCAACGGCACCCCCTCGCCCGTGGCGAACCGCTTGACCAGATTGCCGATTCCTTGGCTCTTCACCTCGAACGCGAATTGCCCGCGGTAGCCGATCATGGCGCCTTGACGGGCGTATATCTCGCCGTCGACGCACGCCTTCACACACTTGGCGTGCTGCAGTGTGATGCCGAGTTGGGTCGCCTGCTGGGCAGTATTGTTCGCGTGGAAGATGTCGCTACGCATGCGCGTGGGTGCTCCTGAACTCTCGCGGTCGGCGCCTGTTCGAACCCTCGGGCCGAGCGCCTGCCTCACGATACCGAGCCTGCGAATCGGGCGCCCACCACACGGCAATCGAGGCGAGCGGGTGATTTCGCGTCTCCGACGGGTTCGTGCCGATCTCGCCCACCTCGACACCTGCGCCATTTCCGGTTGCCTAGCAGGGGTGAAGGAATCGGTGCCAGGCGCACGGTCCGAACGAAAGGGCTGAGCGAATTTTCCTCCAGCCCTTTCGTTTTCGGCGCCGGTTTCAGCGGCGAGCTTCGACCACCGCACCCTCGGTGTGGAAATCGGCCAGCTCCACCTGATGTGTCATCCGCCAGTAGTCGGCGACCCGCCACGGCATATTGGTGACCACCCGGCCCGCCGCGTTGCGGTACCAGCTGCGCATGCCGTCGAAACTCCAGATCATCCTGGCGTGGGCCTCGTCGAGCTCCCGGTTGTACCGGTCGTGCACCTCTTGCTTGCACTCGACGGTGGCCAGGTCGCGTTCGATCATCGTGCACACCAGGTCGGCGATGTAGCGCACCTGGCATTCCGCGATCGTGATGAAGCTGCCCCCGTGGCCGATATTGCTGTTGGGGCCGTAGGTCAGGAAGAGATTCGGGAACCCGGGCGTGGTGACGCCGAGGTAGGCGCGCGCGTCCTCCTCGCCCCAGACCTCGTGCAGCAGGCGACCCTCGCGGCCACGCACCGTGATCGGGTACAACGGGCGGCGCGCCTCGAAACCTGTTGCCATGACGACGATGTCGGCAGGCCGTTCGGTGCCGTCGGCGGCGCGCACGCCGGTGGCGGTCAGCTCGGCGACGCCGTCGGTGACCAGCTCCACCCGCGGTTCGCGCAACGCCGCGAACCAGCCGTTGTCGAGCAGCATCCGCTTCCCGTAGGGCGGGTAGTCGGGCAGCGTCTTGGCGACGAGGTCGGGTCGACCGTCGAGCTGTTCGGTGAGGTAGCGGGTGAAGTACTGCCGGTGCCGGTCGTTGGCCTGGTTGATCGAGCGTCCGCCGCCGTCCCACTCGGGATCGACGTGCAGCGAGGGGTGCACCCGATCGTTGAAGGTCCAGGCCAGCCGGAAGCGGTTCCATCGCCGGTAGAACGGCAGATGCCGGTTGAGCCAGTGCACGTCGTTGTCGATGAGCCGGAAGTAATCGGTGCTCGGGGCGATCCAGTGCGGCGAACGTTGGTACACCGTCAGCGATTCGACCTCGCCGACGATGGCCGGGACGATCTGCATGGCGGTGGCCCCCGAGCCGACGACACTGACCCGCCGCCCGGTCAGATCGAGGTTCTCCGGCCAGCGCGCCGAATGGAACAGCAGCCCACCGAAGTTCTCGGCGCCCGCCACCTCGGGCATCTTGGGCCGATTCAGCTGGCCGGTCGCGGTGATCACCACATCGGCGACGACGGTGACGCTGCCCCCGCCCGGCTCGGTGACCCGCAACTGCCAGAGCCGTTCGACCTCGTCCCATTCCGCCTCGGTGACCTCGTGCCCGAATCGGATCACCGAACGGTCGACGCACTCGGCCGCCATCTCCCGCAGGTAGGTCTCGACCTCGTCGCGCTTGCCGAAATGCTGAGACCAGTCCCGCTGATAGAACGAGAAGGAGTACAGCTGGCTCGGCGTATCGACGCCGCAACCAGGGTAGTGGTTTTCCAACCAGGTGCCGCCGACGTCGTCGTTCTTCTCGAGCACGACGTGGTCGACCCCGGCGAGGTCCATCGCGCGCGCGGCGAGCAGACCGGACACGCCGGCGCCGATGATCGCCACCCGCATCGGCCGCTTCACCGTGTGCGGTGCGCGTGGCAGGTGTGGGCGGAAGCCGAGTTCGTCGGCCATCATGGGTTCGAAGTCGGCATGGACGGGCTCGCCCGCGACCAGAGACATCAGTCGCAGCAGTAGATCTCCCGTGGGAGCGGGTACGGCAGGAGGCTGTCCCGCCGCCCAGGCCCGGACCACGGTGGCCGCCGCCGCGTAGATCTGCGCGCGGATCTCGGGTGCGAGTCCGCCGTCGTCGTTGTTATCGATCTGGGGTGCACGACGCGGGCGGTAGGGGTCGGCGAGCCAGCGGTCGTCGCCGGTCAGCTGGTAGAGCATCGCGACCAGGCTCGGGATATTGCCCGAGGCGAGCTTCTGTTCGAGCCGGTCGTCGAGATCTTCGGTGCGTAGGTCGAGCGGGTTCGGTTCGGTCATCGGAATGTCCTTCGTGAGTGAGTGCGGCGCCGCGGTGGATCAGGTGGTGAGCAGCGGCCAGAGTCCGTCGCGGCCCGCCGCGAGCGCGGCCGTGGTGAGCTTGTCGTCCCAGTAGCTGACCGAGCCGAACTCCGAACGCCACGCGAGCGCGGCGCCGGTGAACTCGTGCAGCCGGTGTTCGAGCGTGGTGCCCATCGCGCCGTGCACCTGATGGGCGTTGCGCACCACCACCGAGGTGGCGTGGCCCGCACACGAACGGGCTACCGCGACAAGGAAATTCAGTTCCTCGCCCTGCCAGTCGGTGCGCAGCGCCGCCGCGAGGGCGGCCTCGGTCGCGGCCCGGGCCAGCGACGCCTGGGCGGCGATATCGGCGACGAGGGTTTGCACGGCCTGGAACTTCGCGAGGGGACGACCGAATTGGACGCGTTCGCTCGCGTGGGTGACCGACATGTCGAGGATGCGGTCCAGCGCCGCGCACACCTGCAACCCGCGGGCGAGCGCACCGCGCAACCACAGGCGCTCGATCACGCTGTCGGACAACGGGATACCGGTGAGGTTCTCGATATCGACGGTCACGGTGTCGCGCGGTTCGCCCGCGGTATCGACACCGCCGGTGATCCGCAGTTCCGAGGTGGCGACATCGGCGACGAGGTAGCTGGTGTCACTCCGCCACACGGTCACCACTCGGTCGGCTTCCTCGGCCCACGGCACCCGCCGGGCGGTGCCGCTGTGATCGAGCAGGCAGGCGGTGCGTCGTTCGTCGGTCACGGGAAGTTCGGCTTCTTCGAGCAACCAGCAGGCGAGCAGATCGTGCTCGGCGAGAGGCACTCGCACGCCGTGGGTCGCCGCGGCGCGCAACAGCTCCGCGGCCTCGGCCCACCCCGCACCGCTGCCACCCGTGGTCGCACTGCCGGTCAGCCGGGTCAGGCCCAGGTCGCCGAGTCGCGACCACAGGTCGTCGTCCCAGGTGGCGACCTTCTCCGGTGGGTGCTGCTCGCGGTAGCGGGCGAACACGGCCGACATCATGTCGGTGAGGTCGCGGTCGACGGCGCTCATCAGCGCATCCCCAATCCCCGCGCGATCACACCGCGCAGAACTTCGTTGGTGCCGCCCCGGAGCGTGAAACCGGGACGTTGGACGACGGCGTGGTCGACGAGTGCGCGGTAGGGCGCGGGCGAGTCCGCGTCGACCAGCAGATCGGCGAAATCGGCGATATCGCCCTCGGTGGTCGTTCCGAGGACCTTGACCACCGCGGCGGCGGTATCGGCGCCCGGTTCCGCGCGTTCGAGTGCCCCGGCCACAGCGCTCGACATCTGATGCAACGCCACCACCTGCGCGGTGAGCCGCCCCAGGTCGGTGTGTCGTGGCAGCCCGCCCGCCGCCATCTGTTCGGCGGTTTCGGCGAGCAGCGCGAAGGTCGAGAGGAAGCGTTCGGGACCGCTGCGTTCGAAGCCGAGCTCGGAAGTGACCTGTTGCCAACCGTTTCCGATGGTGCCGAAGACCATGTCGTCGGCGACGAACACCTCGTCGAGCAGTACCTCGTTGAAATGGTGCTCGCCGTTCATCGAGACGATCGGCCGGATTTCGACACCGGGCGCGCGCAGGTCGACGAGGAATTGGCTCAGTCCGTCGTGCCGGTGGGCCGGGTCGACCGGGGCGGTGCGAGCCAGGCAGATGAACGCGTCGGCCCGGTGCGCCCCGGAGGTCCACACCTTCGCCCCGGTGATCGACCAACCACCTTCCACCCGAACAGCTTTCGTCGACACACTGGCCAGATCCGAGCCGGAGTCCGGTTCGCTCATCCCGATGGCGAAGAAGCATTCGCCCCGAGCGATCGCGGGTAGGAATCGGTGTTTCTGGGATTCGCTGCCGTACTTCAGCAGGGAGGGCACGATCTGCCGGTCGGCGATCCAATGCGCGGCCACGGGAGCGCCCGCGGCGAGCAGCTCCTCGGTGACGGCGAACCGTTCGACGAAAGTGCGCCCGTGACCGCCGTATTCGGTCGGCACGGTCATACCGAGCCAGCCGCGGGCGGCGAGTGCGCGGGTGAAATCCTCGTCCCACCCGGTCAACCAGGTGTCGACCGCGGCATAGAAGGTGCCCCGTGCGCGCTGTTCGGCGAGGAAGGCGCGGACCTCGGCGCGCAGTTCGTCGGTGGCGTGCGGATCGTCGGTGACCGCCGGTACCAGTCGCGGGATGGTCATGGCTTCGGTCCTTCCGTCGATCCGTAACTGCGTCCACCGCAGGCGTAGAGGAGCTGACCGGTCACGTAGCGCGCCTCAGGGGAGGCGAGCCAGGCGACCGCGCTCGCGATGTCGTCGGGTTGTCCCGGCCTGCGCAGCGGAATGCGCGACACGATGCGCTCGCGCACGCGTTCGGGCATCGCGTCGGTCATGTCGGTGGCGACGAAGCCCGGCGCGACGGCGTTGACCCGCAGGCGCGGGGCGTAGGCGAGAGCGAGAGACCGGGTGAGACCGACGATTCCGGCCTTGGACACCGCGTAGTTGAACTGGCCGACATTGCCGAGGTGTGCGCGTGAGCCGATGTTCACCACCGCGCCGTCGTCGGCCATGTCCTCGGCCAGCGCACTGGTGAGTTCGTAGGTCGCGCCCAGGTTGATCCGGGTCACCTGCCGGAACATGTCCTCGGTCAGGTCCGCGACGAGCGCGTCGCGGGTGATCCCGGCATTGTTGACCAGCACGGCGAGCGGTTCGCCGGTGGCGCGGACGGCGTCGCGGATCGCCGCGCGACCCGGCTCGGTGGCGATGTCGGCCTCGACGGCTACCGCGTCCAGAGCCGAGGCGCTGTCGCGCACCGCCGGATTGAGGTCGACCAGGACGAGCCGGTGACCGGTGGTCGCGAGCCGATGGGCGATGGCGGCGCCGATGCCGCGCGCGGCGCCGGTGACGAGTGCGATGGTCATGGCAGTGCCGCTCCCAGATGGTCGGTGCCGAGCGGGAAGATCTGGCCGTTGGCGCCGCGGGTGGCGACCAACAGTTCGATCGACTCGGCAACTGTCGCCGGTTCGATGCCCGCGCCAACGGCGAGCACGCTCACATAGCAGTCGTTCTTCCTGCGCTCGAACGCCAGCGCGCGGGCGCCCCCGAGCAGGCCGGTGGCCACCGCCGCGTCCAGCGGTGCGCCGCGGCCGAGGATCGCCGCGGCACGCACGACGTACACGACCGGCGCGTCGGCCAGCACGGCCTCCCTGGTGAGTGCGAAGGCCTCGGCGAGTTCGTCCTCGGCCGCGGACCAGTCGGACAGCCCGGTGCGGGCTTCGAACACCAGACCGATCGGCGAATCATTCTGTCCGACAGGTGTTTTCGACAGATGTTCGGAAAGTTCGGGATCGATGACCCTGGCCCTCATACCTGCACCGCCCGCTTGAGCAGGGAAACCATCTCACCCTCCTGCACGACCACATCGTGCTGGTTGAAGACCTCGACGCGCTGCACCATCACCCCGCGATCGGGCTTGGAGGTCGGGCGCAATTCGATGATCTCGTTGGCGGCCCGGATGGTGTCGCCGATCAGCACCGGCCGCAGGAAACGCCAGCCGCGGATCTCGGCGAACGCCAGCAGCGAGTCGCCGAAGATGTTCAACCGCCCGCGCAGGCCCGTGACCATCGACAGGATGAGCGCGCCGTGGGCGATCCGTTCGCCGAACTGGCTGTCGCGCATGGCTTGTGCGTCGGTGTGCAGGGCATGGAAGTCGCCGGAGACGCCACAGAAATTGACGATGTCGGCCTCGGTGACGGTGCGCCGCTCGGTGTCGAAGCGCATGCCGAGCTCGGCGTCGTCGAACCACATTCCGGTCATGGTGAACCTTTCGAAGATGCCGGGGGGAGTGCGGCGGAAACCGCCGCCTGGAATGCAACTTAATACCGTCTAGTCGGAACGTCAATATTGATAATTCCCAGTTCAAAGCCTTGACATGTGCGTACTGTGAATCCAAGGTACCAACTAGTCGGAACATGGGTGCGCGATTTCGCCGACACCGTCTGTGCGCCGACGCATCACCCCTCGAGTCCTGGAGCAGCAGATGGACACCTTGCCCACCGGTCGACGACAGACCGATCCGGTACCGATCACGCCGACGGACGACGAGCTGGCCCGCCGACGTCGGCGGGTGTACGCCGCGAGCGCCATCGGCAGCGCGATCGAGTACTACGACTTCCTGATCTACGCCACCGCCGCCAGCCTGGTCTTCGGCCCGGTGTTCTTCGCGAGCGCCAGTCCCGCCGTGGGCGTGATCGCCTCCTTCGGCACGCTCGCCGTCGGTTATCTGGCGCGCCCCCTCGGGGGCATCGTCTTCGGGTATTTCGGTGACCGCGTCGGCCGCAAGTCCACTCTGATCTGGACGCTCACCCTGATGGGTCTCGCGACCGCGGCGATCGGGCTGGTGCCGACCCCGGACCGGATCGGGGTGCTCGCGCCGTGCCTGCTGGTCCTGTTCCGCGTCGTCCAGGGCATCGCCGTCGGCGGCGAGTGGGCGGGTGCGGTGCTGATGTCGGTGGAACACGCGAAGTCGAAGTCGCGCGGGCTGTTCGGCAGTGCCACCCAGACCGGGTCGGCGGTGGGGCTGTTGCTGTCCTTCGCGGCCTACGCCGCACTCGGTGGGTTGAGTGAGGAGCAGTTCCTGTCCTGGGGTTGGCGGTTGCCGTTCCTGGCGACCCTTGTCCTGCTCGGAATCGGCATGTATGTGCGGTTGGCGGTCGTCGAGAGCCCGGTGATGGTGGCCCAGCAGCAGTCCGCGACGGCCGAGAGCGGCCCCGCTCCGCTGGTCGCGCTGCTTCGCGAGCGGCCGATGCGGGTTCTGCTCGGGATCGGCGTGTACGCCGGGCCGTTCATGGCCTACGCGACGGCGACCTCGTTCCTGGTCACCTACGCCACCACGCGCTACGGCGTGCCGCGGCACCTGATGCTCAATGCCCTCATGATCGCCACGGCGGGCATGCTGGTGACGATTCCGCTGTTCGCCGCCCTGTCGGACCGGATCGGTCGCAGGCCGGTCTACATCACGGCCACCCTGCTCACCGTCGTGCACGCCTTCACGGTCGTCCCGCTGGTGACCTCCGGTTCGTTCGCACTGATCCTGACGGCCTACGTGATCGGCCTGACGCTGCTCAACGCCGCGGTTCTCGGGCCGGTTGGCGCGCTGCTCGCCGAGTTGTTCCCGACCTCGTCGCGCTACACCGGGGTGTCGCTGGCCTACCAGTTCGCCGGGGTGATCGGCGGCGGGCTCGGGCCGCTGCTCGCGGCCACGTTCGTCGCACCGGGCGGGCCGGGGATCATCGCGGTGTCGGTGATGATCGCGGCGTTCTGTGTGGTGAGCGCCGGATGCGTGTGGGCGCTGGGTGAGACGCGACGGGCCGACCTGTATCGGATCGGCGACTGAGGATTTCGCCACGGTGGCGTCGTCCGGTTTGTTAGGCTGCCGTACCGACCGGTGTGGTACGGGAACGCCGCACCCCGGACGACGCGCATTGTGGCAGGCAGTCGGGACCTTTCCTCGCCCCGACTGAGTGAAAGGTCGATCAACCTACCAACCCGTTGGTATACAGGGGAGCGTCGGAGCACCGTGGTCCGGCCTGAGAAGAGAGGCGTTGTGACCAGAGAAGCGAAGTCCACCGGTGCCGAACAGGGCACACGCAAGCGCAGGCCGTCCGAGCGCGAGCACCAGGCGCTGCTCGAGAGCGCGCGGCGTCTGTTCGAGGAGAAGGGCTACGACGCCGCCGACGTGCGCAACCTCGTCGAGGCCGTCGCGAACACCACGTCCGCGAGCAGCGCGCGCACCGACGGCCGCCGAGTGCGCGACCCCGAAGGCGCCCGCCGGGCGTTGCTCGAGAGCGCGGTGCGCTTGTTCGAACGCAACGGGTACGCCGCCACGTCGGTGCAGAGCATCGTGGAGGGCGCCGAACTGACCAAAGGCGCTTTCTACCATCACTTCGAGAGCAAGGAAGACCTGCTGCGCAGGGTGCACGACGAGTTCATCAACTACCAGCTCGGGCGCGCCCGCAATGTTCTCGCCGACACCGAGCAGTCCACCGAGCAGACCCTGCGGCGGTTGATCGCCGAGGCCCTGCTGGAACCGATGTCGCTCTACAAATCGGAGATCACCGTCTTCCTGCAGGAGCGGCGGTTCCTCTCCGGTGAGGTGTTCTCCGAGATTCAGCGCAAGCGCGACGAATTCGAGCAGTACTTCGTCGATGTGATCGAGCGCGGCATGAACGAGGGCGTCTTCCGCGCACTCGCCCCCGCCCGGCTGGTGGCTTTCGGCATCATCGGCATGGGTGCCTGGACGCACGTGTGGCTCGACCTGAACGGACCGGTGACCCCGCAGGAGATCGGCAACATCTACGCGGAGATCCTGCTGAAAGGCCTGCTCGAAACCGATGACGCAGATGCGCGATGACAACCGGGCCGCGACCGACGTAGCCGATCAGAGATAGCCGAGGTTGGTGGCGTGGTGACTGTTCCGGACGACGGCGGTGGCGCCGCCGGTGATCTGCCGGTGGACCTCACCCGATTCATCGGGCGGCGGCGCGAGCTCGCGGCCGCGCGGCAATCCTTCGAGCGCGCCCGCCTGGTGACGCTGACCGGCACCGGCGGTGTCGGCAAGACCCGGCTGGCGTTCCAGCTGGCCAGGGAAGTGTCACGCGCTTTCGACGAGGGTGTCCGGATCGTCGCGCTGGCCGATCTGCAGGACCGAACCCTGTTGGGTCACACCGTCAACGCGGCGGTGGGCATCCGGGAGACCTCCGCTCGCTGGCAGCTCGACACGCTCGTCGAATACCTCGGCGACCGGCAGATGCTGATCGTGCTCGACAACTGTGAGCACCTGGTCGACGCCGCCGCCGAACTCGCCGCCGCGCTGCTGCGCTCGTGTCCGCGGCTGCGGATCCTCGCCACCAGCAGGCAGGCGCTCAATATCGATGGTGAGACGGTTGTTCCGGTGCCACCGCTGTCGGTTCCCGACGTCGAGAACGGGTGGAATCGCAGCGCCGCGGCGGCCGACAGCGAGGCCGTGAGCTTGTTCGTCGATCGCGCGGCGAGCGTGGTCCCGGGTTTCACCCTGAGTGCGAGCACGCAACCACAGGTGGTCGAGCTGTGCCGGTTGCTGGACGGTATCCCGTTGGCGATCGAGCTGGCGGCCGTCCGGTTGCGGGTGTTGCCGCTGGCCGAGTTGTCGGCGCGGATGAGCGACCGCTACCGGCTGCTCACCCAGGGCAGTCGCACCGCTCCGGCTCGGCACCAGACCTTACGAGCCTGCATCGACTGGACTTTCGAGCTCTGCTCGCCCGCCGAACGACTGTTGTGGAGTCGGTTGTCGGTGTTCACCGGTGGTTTCGGGCTCGACGCCGCCGAGGCCGTCGGCGCCGGTGGTGAGATCCATCGTGACGAAGTGCTCGACCTGGTCGCGGGGCTGGTGGACAAGTCGATCCTGACCAGAGTGATGGAAGCCAGGGAGCCGCGCTATCAGATGCTGGAGACGATCCGCCAGTACGGCGCGGGTCGGCTCGACGCCGAGCAACGCGCCGAACTCGACGGCCACCACCGCCACTGGTACGTCGCCCTCGCCGAGCGCGCCGACGCGGATTGGTCGGGCCCACGCCAGATGGAATGGCTCGAGCGGTTGCGCTGGGAGCACGCGAACCTGCGTGCGGCGCTGAACTCGGCTCTCGCCGCCGACCCGGTGGCCGGTATGCGCCTGGCCTACTCGATCGAGAACTATTGGCTCGCCAGGGGTTTCCTCGCCGAGGCCAGGCAATGGCTCGACCTGCTGGCGGCCGCCGGGCCGGAACCGACGATCGAGCGTGGGCGGGTCCTGCGGCTCAATGCCTGGCTGGCCATCCTGCAAGGCGACCACGAGGTCGTCGCAGCCCTGCTCGAGGAAGCCGCGGACATCGCGTCGACGACGGGTGACCCGTTGCTGTCGGCGTTCGTCGACCAGACCTGGGGGTTGCTCGCGCTGTTCCGAGGTGAGCTGCCCCTGGCTGTCGAGCGGCTCGAGGAAGCGGTCGTACGGTTCGCCGAACTGGGGCACCGCACGGCCGAGGTTCATTCGATGTTCGAGGTGGGGCTCGCGCTCAGCCTCGCGGGCGAGGGTGAACGCGCCGCCGACTGGCATCGCCGGTGCTGTGCGATCACCACCCGGATCGGCGAGTCGTGGTGGCGGTCGTTCTCGCTGTGGGCCTTCGGCATCGAGAAGCTGCGGCAGGGCGATGTGGCGACGGCGGCGAAGCTCGAGCGCGAAACCCTGGAACTCAAGCGGCAATTGGACGATCGGCTCGGCACCGCGGTGTGTCTGGAGGCGATGTCGTGGATCGTGGCTTCCGAGGGTGATGCCGAACGGGCGGCCCAGCTGCTCGGCGCGGCGGACGCGATGTTGCGCAAGGTCGGGATGGCGCTGGACGGCATCCCCCGGTTGTGGGCGTTCCATCTGCGTGGTGAGGACACCATGCGCCGCCGGGCCAGCGAGCGCGGTTTCCGCAGCGCGTATTCGGCGGGTGCGAACCTGTCGACCGATGCCGCTGTCGCGCTCGCGCTCGACGACGGAGCGAATGTCGTTGTCGCGCAACCACGCCGCCGTGCGGAGTCGACTCCGGCGCAGGAAACCCTGACCAGACGCGAACGGGAGATCAGCATGTTGGTCGCCCGTGGGCTGACCAATCGCGAGATCGCCTCCTCGCTGGTGATCTCGGTGCGCACGGTGGAGAAGCACGTCGACCACATCATGGCCAAACTCGGTCTCGGGAACCGCACCCAGATCGCCGCGTGGGTGGCCGACACCCGCGACGAGGGCTGATTCGGCGCCGGGTCACGACACGCGCAGCAGGGCTTCGTCGTACAGCTGCCAGCCTTCGACCGCGAACGCGACGACGAATCCGGCTCGGCGCAGATGGTCGCCGACCTCGTGGAGCAGCTGACCGCGGGTGGCCGGGTCCTCGTTTGTTCTGATGAGCGCGCCAACGGCCACACCGACCCGGACAGCGTCGGCGATCAGTCCCGCGAGCAGGCGTGCCGAGGCGGGGAAGACGATCTCGCTCGGTCGCGGTGAGTGGATGGCCGGGTCGAGCCGCGCGTGGCGGGTGGTGTCGATGCGCAGGATCGGCATCGGCGTCAGGCCGTCCGCGTCGTCCAGCCTGCCCGCCAGCACCGCGGCGTCGCGCAGGTTGTCGGCGTCGAGGGGCCACGGGTGGACCGCGGCGGGCAGGCCGTCGATGCGACGGAACGCGGGTTCGCTCCCCTCGTCGAGGGGCCACAGGGTTACGACGGGCACTGGCGTCATGGCGATCACTCCTGGTACAGGCGGGTCTGCGCTGGTACCACCAGATCTTCGGCGCTCACCGCGACGGTGCCATCCGTAATCGTACGTATCTCGGTACGAATCCGGCGCTGCGCGCCTGGCGCAGGGGATACGCTTCTCGAAAGCACCGGCGAGGGTCGTATACCGGCTGGTCGGAATGCATTAAAGAATCGATCGCTGCGACGTAACCCCTTGACAAAGTGGCCTACATCACCGCAAGGTACCAACTAGTCGGAACGGGACCGTGAGCATACCGGTGCCTGCCGATTTCGAGACTTGGAGGAGATCGTGCGAATTGACCCCTACCGGCGACAGGAGCGGCACTGATGCCCGAACGCGCTTTCAGTGACTGGCACACCCACATCTATCTGCCCGAGCACTTGGGTCCGGTATGGACCGATCGCGGGACCGAGCTCGTCGGCCGCCCCGGATTCGGCGCCGCCGATCTCGACGAGCACACCAGGGTGATGGCCGCCTCCGGGGTCGACCGATTCCTGGTCCTCGGTTTGCAGGTGGCCAGAATCGGCATGAAGGTCCCCAACGACTACGTCGGCGAATACCTCGACGCCAACCGCGATCACGCCATCGGTGTGGGCAGCGTCGACCCGACCCAGCCCGGCGCCGCGGCCGAATTGCGCCGTGCCGTCACCGAATACGGGCTGCACGGGGTGAAGCTGTCGCCGCCGTATCAGGGGTTCCACCCCCATTGCGAGGAGGCCTACGAGGTCTACCGCGCGGCCGCGGATCTCGGCATCTTCCTGATGTTCCACCAGGCGAGCGTGTTCGCGCCCGATGGTTGCAACGAGTACGCGTACCCGATGCTGCTCGACAAGGTCGCTCGCGAGTTCCGCGACACCAATATCCTCGTCGCGCACTTCGGCAAGCCGTGGATGAACGAGACCGTCGAGCTGATGATGAAGAACCGCAACGTCTTCGCCGACGTCTCGACTTTGCCGGTGAAGACCTGGCAGCTGTACAACGGGCTGCGCCTGGCCGTCGAAGGCCACGTCACCGACCGGCTCGTCTTCGGATCGGACTTCCCGTCGTTCGATCCGCGCGAGGCCGCCGACCAGTTCCTGGCCATCGCCGACCTCGAGATGCCGCTGCCCATCGCGCGTGACGTCGTCGAGGACATCCTCTACAACCGCCCATTCGACCTGATCCTGCGCAAGTAGCGCACCCGCCAACGAAGGAGACCGTCATGATCGAGTATCTGAACCCGCCAGCGATCGGCGACTACACCGCCGCGGGCCTGTCCTCCGGCACCGCGACCGAGAAGTTCGTCTACGCCGCGGGTCTGGCCATGGACCCGGCGACGATGAAGCGGCGCGCCGACGCGACCACGATCGCGGACGAGACCCGGATCTGTCTGGACAACATCGCCACCATCCTCGCCGAGGCGGGTCTCGGCCTCGGCGACATCGTCAAGACCACCTGCTATCTGCGCGAGGACGCCTACCGAGGTGAGTTCATCGAGGCGTACAAGGGTGCGTTCGGCGCTGGCCCGTACCCGGCGCGCTCGACTTTCGTTCTCGGTATCGCCTCGGATCTGCGGGTGCAGATCGAAGCGGTCGCCGTGCGCGCGGACGCGCGGTGAGTGCCGTGAGCTCGACACCCGAATTCCAGAAGATCCGGCTCGAACGTCGTGCCGACGGTGTGCGGGTGCTCGAACTCGACGACCCGGACAAACGCAATGCCATCGGACCGGTGATGCGCGAGGAATTGCTCAGCGCCGCAGCGGAATTGGCGAACGACACCGAGGCGAGGGCACTCGTGGTCACCGGAACGGGGACCTCGTTCTGCGCGGGCGCCGACCTGATCGCGCTCTTCGATGTCGACGGCGCGACACCCGCCCAGATCCGCGAGCGACAACTGTCCTACTACGAGAGTTTTCTCTGGCTGCGTGAACTGCCGTATCCGACGATCGCGGCGGTGCAGGGCCACGCCATCGGCGCGGGCCTGAACTTCGCCCTCGCCTGCGACATCGTCATCGCCGGTCCCGCCGCGAAATTCGGCGCGACCTTCGCCCGTCTCGGTCTGCACCCGGGTGGTGGCTGCTCGTGGTTCCTCACCGAACGACTCGGCGCCGGGCGGGCTCTGCACACGCTGCTGCTGGGGGCTGTCCTCGGTGGTGAAGAGGCGTACACGCGCGGTCTGGCCGATGTGTTCGCCTCGGACGCGCGGGCCGAAGCGCTGACGTTCGCGGCGTCGGTCGCCGCGTTGGAGCCGTCCCTGGCCCGTGACATCAAACGCGCGGTCGCGATCGCGGCGGACGGATCGTTCGAGGCGACGCTCGGGTTCGAATCGTGGGCGCAGGCGGCGAGTTCGTATCACCCGGGGGTGCGTGAGGGAATCCGGGCGGCGGGCCGCAGTACCGGCGCCGCGACGAAGGAGAAGAAATGATCGAGCAGGAGCAGTTCAAGAAGATCATGGCGTGCGCGCCCGGTCCGGCGGCGATCGTCACCGCGACCGGCGCGGACGGTCGACCGCAGGGGCTCACCGTGTCGGCGGTGTGCTCGGTCTCGCTCGACCCGCCACTGCTGCTGGCGTGTCTGGATCTCGGCTCCAACACCCTGGGGGCGGTGCGGGCGAGCAAGGCGTTCACCGTCAACTACATCGCCGCGGGCCGGGAACGGGTCGCGTTGGACTTCGCGGTGAAGTCCGATTCGAAGTTCGACAGCCACGTCTGGTCGGCGCCCGCCGCCTCGTGCGGTGGCCCGATCCTCGATCAGCACTGCGCGGCGTACGCGGTGTGCCGGGTCGAGCAGTTCATCGAGGCGGGCGATCATGTGATCGTCGTCGGCGCGGTGGTCGAGGGGCAGGCCGGTGACGATCATGCCCTCGCCTACGCGCGTCGGGCCTTCTTCACGGCGGTGAGCGCGTGAGGGCCCCGGTGGTCGGTGTCGTCGTCGGCAACCCGCGCTCGGGTTCACGCACGACGAAGGTCGCGCGGGAAGTCGCCGACCAGCTCGCGGCATCGATCGGCGGAAAGGTCGGCGCTGTTGTCGAATTGGCCGACCACGGCCCGGCGGTGCTCGACTCCGACAGTCCGGCCGTACGCGCCGACATGGCGACGCTGAGCGAGGTGGACGTACTCGTCGTCGCCTCACCGACCTACAAGGCCAGCTACACCGGCCTGCTGAAAGCCTTCCTCGACCGCTACGGCCCGCCCGCGCTGGGCGGAGTCGTCGCGGTCCCGGTGATGGTCGGTGGTGCGCCCGCCCACGCGATGGCGGTCGAGGTGCATCTGCGCCCGCTGTTGGTCGAGCTCGGGGCGGTCGTACCGACTCGCGGGCTCTACGTCCTCGAGTCCGATATCGACCGGCTGACCGAGGTCGTCGCCGACTGGTCGACGGGCGCGGTCACCGCGCTGGGAGCGGTCCGCGTCTCCAACTGACAACGAAAAGCGTTGAGCGGCAGTACTTCACGAGCGAGTCCTGCCGTGACTGCGTGCTGCCCGGACATCGGGCGGAGCTGATACAGGCCCGACGAAACGGCCGGACCCGCCACGTGCGGGTCCGGCCGTTGTCGTGTTCACCCGCCGTATTCGCTACGTACACCCGCGAATACGTAGCGAATACGTAATTGCGCGGTCGTGGAGCCGGGCGGCCACGTGGAGTCTGGTGTGACGGTTGCCACTCGGCGAACAGGCGCATCGGCGACCTTCCCCCTCTGTCCTCGCACAAGCCCCACCCGGAATCCGGTCGAACGACCGCGGCAGGTGGGCCACAGCCCGGAACCTCGGAGTAACCATGGAATTGGATCTTCTGTACGCACTCACCAACCGCTCGGGCGAACAGTCCTGGCACGACGTGATGCTCGAAACCCGTCGACACACCGAGATGGCCGACCGGCTCGGATTCGACCGGATCTGGTTGGGGGAGCACCACTTCGACGTCGACGGCACCGATGCCAGCCCCAACCCGATCATGCTCGCCACCGACCTGGCCGCCCGCACCGAGCGGCTGCGGTTCGGCATGGCCGCCGTCTCGCTCACGCTGTGGCACCCGCTGCGCGTGGCCGAGGATCTGGCTCTGCTCGACCACTTCAGCAACGGTCGCCTCGACGTGGCCTTCGGCCGGGGCATCCTGCCCATCGAGGTGATGAACCTGAATCCGGCCGCGAATCGCTGGAACGGGTCCGACACCAGCAAGGCGATCTTCGACGAGCACCTGGCCATCGTCCGCAAGATATGGACCGAGGACGTCTTCAGCTGGGAAGGCGACCGATACACCTTCCCGGAGCCGGGCACCAAGTTCATCCACTCGCCGGGCGCCCCGATGCCGGAGGGCTGGGTGGGCGAGGACGGCAACCTCGTCGCCTTCGGCATGACCCCCAGGCCGTTCCAGCAGCCCACCCCGCCGCTGTTCGCTGTCACCGAGTCGATGGAGGGTTTCCTCGGCGCGGCCCGCAAGAACTTGCGTCCGATCACCTGGTATCCGACCGGCAAGGTCCTCGCCAACCTCTTCGAGAACTATCGCGACGAGGTGGCCGCGACCACCGGAACCATGCCCGCGCTCGGCGAGGGCTGCGGGGTGCTGCGACTGTGCTGCATCGCCGAGACCGCTGCCGAGGCCCGTCGGGTGGCCGAACCCGCGATCGTCGAGTTCTTCGAGTTCCTGTGCCGCGTCCGCGGTATCGGGGTGTGGCTCGACGCCGACGAGGACCCGAACGATCCCCGCTTCCGCGAGATGGACCCGTGGGACCTGCTGATGGAACGCGACCACCTGATGATCGGCTCGCCCGAGAGCGTCACCGAACGGATGACCCGGCTCACCGAGACCCACGGCATCCAGCACTGGCTGCTGCAGATGGGCGCGCCCGGCATCGCGGCGGCCGATGTGGACCGCTCACTGGAACTGTTCGCCGCCGAGGTGATGCCGCAGCTGCGCAAGCTCGATGCGTCGCTGCGCGTAGCGGGCTGACTCCCTTCCCCTCGAAAAGAGAAGAGACACAACATGACCGAGTACCTGAACCCTGGCGACCTGCTCTACCCGCGCTACGGCATGACCCCCGGCGTAGCCACCCGGGACTACGTCTTCGCGGGCGGTATGGCGCTGGATCTGGAGACGCTGCATCGCAAACCCGAGGCCGACACCATCGCCAACGAGACCAAGATCGCGCTGGCCGAGATCGAGGGCCTGCTGAAGGCGGCCGGGTGCGGGCTGGGCGACGTGGTCAAGACGACCTGCTACCTCAGCGACGACTCCTACCGCAAGGAGTTCTGGGAGGCCTACACCGAGGTCTTCGCGCCGGGACCGTTCCCCGCTCGCACGACGTTCGTGGTCGGCATCGCGGGGGACTGCCGCGTGGAGATCGACGCGATCGCCGTCCGGCCCCGGTAATCACCGTCAACCAGAAAGACAGGAACATTCCATGGAATTCGGCATCTTCATCCCGAGTGCGCGCAACGGCTACATCATGTCCGAGACCGCGCCGCAGTACTCGCCAACCTACGAGCACATGAGCGAGATCGTGCGGACCGGTGAGCAGAACGGTTTCTCGTTCGCGCTGTCGCTGTCGTGTCTGCGCGGCCACGGCGGCACCACCGGCTTCTGGGACGACGCGCTCGAGTCGATGACCCAGATGGCCGCGCTGGCCAGGGACACGACCTCGATGAAGCTGATCGGCTCGGTCAACATCCTGGCCATCCACCCCGCGATCGCGGCCAGGATGGCGATGACCATCGACTCCATCAGCGACGGCCGCTTCTCGCTCAATATCGTTCCCGGCGGCTGGCATCCGCGCGAACTCGAGGTGCTGAAGGTGTGGCCCGGCTACGAGTACAACAACTACCGCTGGCGCTACGCGGGCGAGTACTGCCAGGTGGTTCGTGACCTGTGGGAGAACGGGGTCACCAACTTCCAGGGCGAGTACTTCCAGTACGAGGACCTGCGGATGGGCCCGAAACCCCAGCACCACATGAACATCGTGTGCGCGGGCGCCTCCGACGACGCGATCAAGTTCACCACCAAGTACGCCGACTACTCCTTCCGTCTCGCGTGGGGCGGGCAGGAGGCGCTGCGCGGGGTGGTCGACCGGTTCGGCGCGCAGATGGAGGAGGCGGGCCGGACGATCAAGCCGTACGTGGCGCTGGGCGTGGTCCTCGGTGACACCGACGAGGAGGCCGAGGCCAAACTGCAGAACTACGTCGATCACGCCGACCTGGCCGCGATCGAGTACATGGTGAGCGGCGCGGTGACCGACACCGCGCAGGGCGGCACCTCCGAGATCCTGGCAAGCATGGACCGCAAGGGCGCCGTCCAGATGTCGACGGACTTCATCACCGGCTCACCGGCCAGCATCGCCCGCCAGCTCGACGAATGGGCCGAGATCGACGGCGTCGCCGGATACATGCTGATCTTCCCCGACTACGTCGAGGACATCAAACGCATGGGCAGCGAAGTGTTCCCGCTGATGAAGAACTTCACCGCGACCACCGCCACACCCGCCTCCGTCTGACCCGAGTTCCCGGCCGCCGCGCCCGCGGCGGCCGGGAACCATCCACAAAGGATTCGCAGCTATGACCATGACCCTGCACTCCGACGGCCTGCGCACGCGGGTCGCCGAGGCACAACAGATGTTGATCGGCGGTGAGTGGGTGCAGGCCTGTTCGGGCCGCACGCTCGCGGTGGAGGACCCGGCGACCGGCGCCGTCGTCGCCCAGGTTCCCGCCGGGGACAGCGCGGACGTCGACCGCGCTGTCGCGGCGGCGCGTGCGGCGCTGCGCGGACCGTGGCGTCTGCTCACCCCGCAGGAACGGGGGAAGCTGATCTGGCGGCTCGCCGATCTGCTCGAGGCCCATGCCGGGGAGCTCGCCGAATTGGAAGCGCTGGACGCGGGCATGCCGATCGCGGAGGCGCGGTATGTCGACGTGGCGCTCTCGATCGACATCCTGCGCTACTACGCGGGCTGGCCGACGAAGATCACCGGCGACACCATCCCGGTGTCGTTCCCGATGAACTTCGGCGGCCCGTACCACGCGTACACGGTGCGCGAACCGCTCGGTGTGGTGGCCGCGATCGTGCCGTGGAACCTGCCGTTGCTGATGACGGTGAAGAAGCTCGCGCCCGCCCTGGCCACCGGCAACACCATCGTGGTGAAACCCGCTGAGCAGACGCCACTTTCCATCGCGTTGCTGGCGCGGCTGGTGCTGGAGGCCGGTATCCCCGAGGGTGTCGTCAACTACGTCACCGGTTACGGCGAGACCGTCGGTGCCGCCTTGGTCCGCCACCCCGGCGTGAACAAGGTGACCTTCACGGGTTCGGTGGCGACCGGCAAACTGATCGCCCGGGCCGCGACGGACACGCTCAAGCGCGTCTCTTTGGAATTGGGCGGCAAGTCACCGAACGTCGTCTTCGACGACGCCGACCTCGACAAGGCGATCCCGTCCGCGGCGCTGGCGATCTTCGCCTGCCAGGGTGAGAGCTGCGTGGCCGGTTCCCGGTTGTACGCGCAGCGCGGCGTGTACGACGAGGTCGTCGCGGGGCTGGCCGAGCGCGCCCGTGCCATCACCCTCGGCCCCGGCCTCGATCCGGCCAGTGAGATGGGGCCGTTGATCTCGGCCGAGCACCGGGAGAAGGTACTCGGGTATCTCGAACTCGGCCGGTCCGAGGGCGTGGAGTTCGCCGCTGGCGGAAATCGCCACGGCGACAAGGGTTTCTTCGTCGAACCGACCGTGCTCACCGGTGTCGATCGGCAGTCGCGCCTGCTGCGTGAGGAGATCTTCGGCCCCGTCCTGTCGGTGATTCCCTTCGACACCGAGGACGAGGTGCTCGCCTTGGCCAACGACACCGACTTCGGGCTCGGCGCGGGCGTCTGGACGCGCGATGTGAGCCGCGCGCACCGGTTCGCCGGAGCGCTCGAGAGCGGCCAGGTGTGGGTCAACTGCTATCAGGCCGTCGACGCCGCGCTCCCGTTCGGCGGGTACAAGCAGTCCGGGTGGGGTCGCGAGACCTGCCGGGAAAACCTCGACGAGTACCTCGAACTGAAGACCGTCGTGGTGAACCTGTGACGGGACGCGAGAACCGGCGATGAGTACCTACGACTACATCGTGGTCGGCGGCGGCAGCGCGGGATGCGTCGTCGCCGCCCGGCTCACCGAGGACCCCGCGGTGACGGTGCTGCTGCTCGAGGCGGGCGGCACCGAACAGCGGGCCGACGTCGAGACCGCCGCCGCCTGGCCGAGCCTGATCGGCGGCGACGCCGACTGGGGCTATGCGACGACCACGCAAACGGTCACCGGACGCAGCATCCCCGCCACCCGCGGCAAGGTTCTCGGTGGGTCCGGCTCGATCAACGTGATGGCCCACCTGCGCGGCCACCGACTCGACTTCGACGAGTGGGTACGGGCAGGTGCCGAAGGGTGGGGCTACGACGACGTCCTGCCGTATTTCCGGCGCAGCGAGCATGTTCCGGAGGGTGACCCACGCCACCGCGGCCGCGGTGGTCCGTTGCGCCCGCAGCCGATCCGCTCACCACACCCCCTGACGACCGCGCACCTCGAGGCGGCCCGGCGCGCCGGACACCGGGTCGTCGACGACCTCAACACCGGCGAACTGCTCGGCGCCGCCTGCCACGACCTGTTGCTCGAGGACGGGCACCGGCAGAGCACCGCCACCGCCTACCTGCGTCCGGTGATCGGCCGACCCAACCTGACGGTCCGCACCGGTGCCCAGGTGCGCGGACTGACGATGCGTGGCACGCGGTGCACGGGCGTGCGGTACGTGCGGGAAGGGCGTTCGGTCGAGGCGAGTGCCGCCACCGAAGTGGTGCTCTGCGCCGGAGCGGTGGACTCGCCGCGCTTGCTCATGCTGTCGGGAATCGGTCCGGCACAAGAGCTTTCGCGGCTCGGTATCGAACCCGTCGTCGACGCGCCCGAGGTCGGCGAGAACCTGCAGGACCACATCATGCTCGCCGGGGTGCGGGTGCGGGCCCAACGTCCGTTGCCGCCGCCGAGCGGGAACTACGCCGAGTCGACCCTGTTCCTGACGACCGACCCGGCGCAGACCCGACCGGAGTTGCAGATCGTGCAGATCCAGGTCGACTACCACCTGCCCTGGCAGCAACCTGTCGCCAACAGCTTCACCTTCGGCATCGGGCACATGCGTCCGCGCAGCCGGGGGACCGTCCGGCTGGCCGCCGCCGATCCCGACGTGCCCGCGGTGATCGATCCGCGCTACCTCAGCGCACCCGGCGACCTGGAACAGCTCGTCACGGGGATCGAGACCGTCGACAACTTGGTTCGCACGGGTGCGTTCGACGAGTGGGGCGGTGTTTCGGAGGCGGCGGTGCTGTTGCAGCTGAGCCCCACCGGCCTCGAGCGGGCGATTCACGACGCGGTGAGCAGCTTTTTCCATCTGTCCGGCACCTGCCGGATGGGCGCCGACCCTCGCGCGGTCGTCGACCCGCGGCTCCGGGTCAACGGCATCGAGAGCCTCCGCGTCGCCGATGCCTCGGTGATGCCGTCCATCGTCTCGTGCAATACCAACGCCACCGTCGTGATGATCGCCGAAAAGGCCGCCGACCTGCTGCGTGCCTGAAAACCACAGATTTCTCGAGAAGGAGTTACCGAAGTGACGTTCACAGAACTGGATTCGATCGCCGCCAACCTCATCGACGGAGAATGGGGGCCGGGGTCGGGCACGGCGACCATCGAGGTCTTCGACCCCGCCACCGGCAGCCGCATCGCCGAGGTGGCACCTGCCTCCATCGCCGACGCCGACGCCGCCGTTGCGGCCGCCCAGCGGGCCTTCCCCGAATGGAGCGCGCGCCCGCTGTCGGACCGGGTGCGCTTCCTCTACCGGATGCGTGGGCTGCTCGAGGACAACACCGAGGCGCTGGCCCGAGTGATCACCAGCGACCAGGGCAAGACCATCGAGGAAGCTCGCGGCGAGGTGGCCCGCGCCATGGACTTCCTCGAAACAGCCATCGCCGCGCCGATGCTGTACCACGGTGAGAGCGTCAACGTCACCACCGGACTCGACGCCCGCCGGGTGCGTGAGGCGCTCGGGGTGTGCCTGGCGGTGACTCCGTCGAACTTCCCGGTGATGAACACCGTGCAGTTCTCGGCGTGGGCGCTGGTCACCGGAAACACGTTGATCGTCAAGGCATCCGAGCAGGACCCGATCGCCTCCAGTGCGGCGATCCGGTTGTTGCAGCAGGCCGGGCTGCCCGCGGGTGTGCTCAATCTCGTACACGGGCGCGCCGATGTCGTCCAGCACCTGATCGCGCATCCGACGGTGCGGGCGGTCTCGTGCATCACCTCCTCGCCGACCGCCAAGGCCATCTACGCCCAGGCGGCCGCGGCGGGTAAGCGGGTGCAGGCCAACGGCGGCGCGAAGAACCCGATCGTCGTCGCCCCCGACGCCGATCTCGACCGGGCCGCGGCGGGCATCCTGTCGTCCTCCTACGGCATGGCCGGTCAGCGCTGCCTGGCGGGCAGCCGGGTCGTGGTGATCGGCGAGGTGTACGACGCGCTGATGGCGAAACTGGTGGCGGGTGCCGAGCAGATCGTCGTCGGCGCCGGGGCCGACGAGGGCGTCACCATGGGGCCGGTGGTCAGCGCGGCGAGCAAGGAACGCATCATCAGCGCCCTGGCGGAAGCCGAAAAGCTCGGGGCGACAATCGTTCTCGATGGACGCAAGGTCAAGCCGACCGGTGGCGCGGAGACCGAGGCGGGGTACTTCGTCGGCCCGACGATCGTCGCCGGACTCGACCCGAGGGAAGCGGTGGAACGGCGCGAACTGTTCGGCCCGGTGATCAATGTGCATCGCGTCGACTCCCTCGATGCCGCGATCGAACTGTCCAACGACACCGAATTCGGCAATGCCGCTTCGATTTTCACCACCTCCGGTGCGGTCGCCGCCGAGTTCGAACGTCGCGTGCGGGCGGGCAATGTCGGTGTCAACGCGTTCCCCGCCCCGCCGGCCAACGTGACGATGGGTGGATACGGCGAATCCTTCTACGGGGATTCGCATGTCTGCGGCGCCGCACCGCTCGACTTCTTCACCGACCAGAAGCTGGTGGTGTCGCGGTGGTGAACCCGGCCTTCGTGATCGACGCGGTGCGCTCACCCATGGGGCGCGCCCGCGCCGGTGGCGCGCTGGCGGACGTGCATCCGGTCGAGCTGCTCGCCCAGGTGATTTCGGCGTTGATCGAGCGGACCGCCGTCGATCCGGGTGAAGTCGAGGACCTGCTGGTCGGCTGTGTGACGCAGTCGGCGGAGCAGTCGGGCAACATCGGCCGGATGGCGTGGTTGGCCGCGGGTCTGCCCGAACACGTGCCCTCGGTGACGATCGAACGCAAATGCGGGTCGGGGCAGCAGGCGCTGCAATTCGCCGCCCAGGGCGTGATGGCGGGCTCCTACGACATCGTCATCGCGGCCGGGGTGGAATCGATGAGCCGGGTGCCGATCGGCTCCAACCGGCAAGGCGCCGACATCTACGGATCGTCGGTGACCGAACGGTACGCACCCGGCCTCGTATCCCAGGGTGTCGCGGCCGAACTCGTCGCGCAGCGATGGGGAATCGGACGCGACCGGCTCGACGAATTCGCCGCGCGCTCACACGAATTGGCGCACACGGCGGATTCGGCGGGTGCGTTCGAGCGGGAGATCGTGCCGATCACCGTGCCCGGTACCGGGACGGTGGTTGATCGTGACGAAACGATCCGGCCCGGGACCACCGCCGACAAGATCGGCGCGTTGGCCCCGGCGTTCCGCACCGACGAACTGGCCGCGCGGTTCCCCGAGCTCGACTGGCGGGTCACGGCGGCGAGCTCGTCACAGCTGACCGACGGCGCGAGCGCGGTGCTGATCGCGAGCGAACGCGCCGCCCGGCGGATGGGCTGGCAGCCCCGTGCCAGGTTCCACGGGTTCCACGCCTGCGGCGACGACCCACTGTTGATGTTGACCGCACCCATCGCGGCCACCAGGACGCTGCTCGCGCGCACCGGGCTCGGACTCGACGAGATGGACCATGTCGAGGTGAACGAGGCGTTCGCGTCGGTGCCGTTGGCCTGGGCCGACGAACTCGGCGCCGACCCCGAGCGGCTGAACCCGCGCGGCGGCGCGATCGCGCTGGGTCATCCACTCGGCGCCACCGGGTGCAGGCTGCTCACCACGATGCTGCACGCCATGGAGGACAACGGCGGGCGCTACGGCCTGCAAACCGTGTGCGAGGCCGGTGGCATGGCCAATGCGCTGGTACTGCAACGAGATTGACGTGTGCTCGGCCGTGACCGGGCAGTCAGGAGAATGGCGATGAACAGCAGGGTCCAGTGGGACGACGTGGAGCGGGCGATCGCCGACATCGCCGCGGGCAAACCCGTGGTCGTCGTCGACGACGAGGACCGGGAGAACGAGGGCGACATCATCTTCGCCGCGGCGAAAGCCACCCCCGAGCTGATGGCGTTCACCATCCGGCACTCCAGCGGGGTGATCTGTGTGCCGATGGCGGGGGAGTGGCTCGACCGCCTCGACATCGGGTTGATGACGCCGCACAACCAGGACCCGTTGCGCACCGCCTACACGGTGTCGGTGGACGCGAGTTCCGGTGTCACCACCGGGATCTCGGCCGCCGACCGCTCCCGCACCGCCCAGGTCCTCGCCGATCCGTCGTCGGTCGCGGCGGACCTGAACCGGCCCGGTCACGTCTTTCCGCTGCGCTGCCGCGAGGGCGGAGTGCTCGTTCGGCGCGGACACACAGAAGCCGCGGTGGACCTGGCCCGACTGGCGGGCCTCCCACCGGTCGGTGTGTTGGTCGAGCTGGTGGAGGACGATGGCACCATGAAGCGCGGCCCGGGCCTGCGTGCCTTCGCCGACGAACACGGACTGACGATGATCTCCATCGAGAGCCTGGTGCGCTACCGGCGCCGACACGAACGCCTCGTGGAACGTGTCGCCGAAACCCGGCTACCGACCCGGTCCGGTGACTTCACCGCCGTGGGCTATCGGTCCGTCGAGGACGGGGTCGAGCACATCGCCCTCGTCCTCGGCGACGTGTCCGGACCGGAGCCCGTCCTCACCCGTGTGCACTCGGAATGTCTCACCGGTGACGTCTTCGGTTCCCGCCGCTGCGATTGCGGCGCGCAACTGGGCGAGGCGATGGACCGCATCGCCGCGCGCGGCCGCGGCGTCGTGATCTACCTGCGCGGACACGAAGGCCGAGGCATCGGACTGGCCGACAAGCTCCGGGCCTATCGTCTCCAGGACGACGGCGCCGACACCGTCGACGCCAACATCGCGCTCGGTCTGCCGGTCGACGCCCGCGACTACGGTGCGGCCGCCCAGATGCTGCGCGAATTGGACATCAGCGCGGTGCGGCTGTTGACGAACAACCCCGACAAGGCGATGGCGTTGGCGGACAACGGGATTCGAGTGTCGTCGCTGCTGCCGCTCACCGTGGAGGCCGACCCGCACAGCGCCGCGTATCTGCGCACCAAACGGGAGCGGATGGGTCACGCGCTGCCGGATCTCCTGTCGCCGAGCGACGACCGGCTCCAAGTGGGCAGCACGGCGTCGGCCACGGAAATTCTCGAGTACTCCTGAGCCGGTGGTCTTGCCCCCGACACGAGACGGCCGGTAGTCGCCGCGCGACTACCGGCCGTCTGCCGGGTACTGCGATATCGGTGCCTCAGATGTGCTTGGCGAGAAACGGAATCACTTTCTCCAGCGCGGCGCCCGCGCCCTGGGGCTGATCGTAGAGGTCGTAATGTGACACGTCCTTCAGGACGACGAGCTCCTTGTCCGCCGAGGCGGCACGGTTGTAGATCTCATAGCCGTCGCGATAGGCGCCGAACGCGCCGGGCTTGTCACCGATGACGATCAGTGCGGGTTGGGTGAGCAGAACTTCGGAGAGGTGGAACGCGTCCCAGCCGAGCGCCGACGCACCGTGGGCGATGTCGAACGTCGCCGGACCGTTGGGCGCCTGACCGCGGGGCGTGCAGTAATAGTCGTACGCCTCGATGACGTCGATGTCGCCGATCTGCTGGGCGACCTCGGCCGAGGGCGGCAGTGCGGCGCTGACCTCGCCCTCGGCGCCACCGAGTTCGGCCGACCGCTGTTTGGCGACTGCCTCGAGAGCCGCGACGGGCCCGCCCTGAGCGAGCGAGTTCTCGCGCACCATCCGGCCGTAGTTGACGCCGGTGATCGAAACCACTGCCTTGAACCGGCGCTCGGTCATCGTGGCGTTGAGCGAATAACCGCCACCGCCGCACACACCGAGGACACCGATCCGGTCCTTGTCGACGTAGGGCAGGGTCATCAGATAGTCGGCTACCCGCCGGAAGTCCTCCACCCGCTGCGTCGGATCCTCGACACGGCGCGGGCTGCCGCCGCTCTCGCCCTGGAAGCTCGCGTCGAAGGCGATGGCTACATAGCCTTCCTCGGCCAGGCGGGTCGCAAAGATGTTGCCCGCGGTCTGTTCCTTGCAGCTACCGATCGGATGCGCGCAGACGATCGTCGGGTAGGTCTTCGAACGGTCGAACGCAGGCGGGAAGTACAAATCCGCGGCGATGTCCCACGCCATATCCGGATTGCGGAACTTGACGTGCTCGATGTTGTCGGTTGCCACCAGCTAGCTCCTTTCACCACCGCCCGCACGACTGGCACGAGGGATTTCGAACCGGCCGACATCTTCGACCTGTTCACAGTCTTCACCGTTAGCCGCCGGATAACCAGGGAGGAATTTCGCCCCGGGTGTTCCCCGTGGTGTTCAGCGCCTTCCTGGGAGGGATTTCTCCCCTGCAACAGGGGGTCGGCGGGTGCCACCATCGAGTCGAACATCAGCACGGCCGAGTGCTGTGGGCCGATCGCACCTACCGCATCGACGCCGGGGAAGGGGTCGTGCGGCGTGAATTGAGGAGACCGTCATTTCTACGAATAATTCCGGGCAGACGTCGCGGCACGCGGCGGCACTGATCGTCGGCGGCTCGCTGGGCGGGTTGACAACGGCGCTCGCGTTGGCGGCTCGCGGCACAGCGGTGACCGTGCTCGAGCGGACATCCGGGCGCACCCAACGTGGTGTGGCGATTCTGGTATCGGGCGCCAGTCTGCGTCGGGCGCTCGGTCGGCAAGCGCGCGAGATCGTCGGCAAGGCGCTCGGGCCCGCCTCGATGCGCCAGGGTGTGTACCCGCACTCCTGGTGGGACGTGTACTCGGCGTTGCGCGCCGCCGCCGACGCGGAGCCGCTCGTCACGGTGGTCGAGAACGCGCATGTCGTCGAGGTCGGACAGGACGACACCACCGCCTGGGCCAGGGAGGCGGACGGCTCCACGTGGACCGGCGACGTCCTCCTCGGAGCGGACGGGTATCGCAGCGTGGTGCGCCGCTGGGTGGACGAGTCCCGCCCTGTCGCCGACTACGCGGGCTACGTCGTGTGGCTGGGCCAGTCGGAGTTGCCCGAGTCCTATCTCGATCGGACCAGCGGCCCGGACTTCTTCTCCGGCGAGGACGACATGCTCGCGGTGTACCCACTGATCGACCGCGACGGGGGCGTCACCCGCTACGGGTGGGGCTGGTTCGATCCGCACCACACCTCGCTGTTCCAGCGGATCGGCGCGATCGAGGGCACCGAGGTCAAACACACGCCGCGCGTGGACGCGATTCCCGCCGAGGTGTACGAGGAGATGGTGCGCACCGCCGAGCAGCGGTGGTCCGAACCGTGGCGTACGGGGGTTGTCGAAGCGTTCCAGGCGAGGGAGGTGGTGGCCACCCCGATCACCGAGTATTTGCCGCATCGAGTGGTCAACGGCCGCATCGGTGTGCTCGGTGACGCCGCGCACGCCCAAACACCCATGACCGGTGCGGGATTCGAAGAGGCGGTTGCGGACGCGGCGGCGCTGGCCGAGGCGCTCGACGGCGTCGAGGTCGAAGAAGGCCTGGCGCGCTACGAATCCGCCCGGTTGGTGGGAATGCGCAACCGGGTGTCGGCGGGGCAGTCGTTCAGCCGATCCTTCGCGGGCGTCTGAACCTCGCTCGACGCTGTCGTCGATCAGGTCGACGGCTCCTTCGGTCGGGTGTGCAGGGTCTCCGGCGTGTAGGCCGCACCCGTCGACACCAGGTGCTCGATCTCGTCGTCACCGAACCCGTACTCGCTGAGTACTTGTATCGAGTTCTCGCCGAGTCTCGGTGCGGGGTAACGCAATTCGGGCTTGTCGTCGCTCCATTGCTGCGGGATGCCGAGCGATCGCAGCAGGCCCTCGGTCGGGTGTTCCTCCTCGATGAAGAACCCGACGTCTTTCATGTGCGGATCGTCGAGGAGGGTTTCGGGGGTGTTCATCTCGATGGCGGGGATGTCGGCTTCGGCGAGGATCCGCACCCACTCGGCCGTCGTCTTGGTTTCGAGTACTTCGGCGAGGAAGCGGTAGAGCAGGCCGATGTTCTCGGTGCGTCCGCCGATATCGGCGAAGCGTGGGTCTTGCGCCATCTCCGGCTTGCCCGCCAGGGCGAAGAAACGGTGCCAGTGCTTGTCGTTGTAGACGTTCACGCCGAGATAACCGTCACGGGTCCGGTACGGGCGGCGATCGGAGTTCATCATCCGGGCGTACCCGGAGGTGCCGATCGAGGGGATGAAGGTGTGACCGTAGAGGTGGTCGCCCATGGCGAACTGGGCGAATGTCTCGAACATCGGGACCTGCACCTCCTGGCCGTGTCCCGAGCGTTCGCGGCGGTACAGCGCGGTGGTGATGGCGTTGGCCGCGGCCATGCCGACGACGCGGTCGGCGATCGCGGTGGCGATGTAGGTGGGCTCACCGGTTTTGCGGCTCTGCAGGACCGGCATGCCGACGGCGGCCTGGATCAGGTCGTCGTAGGCGGGCCGGTCGGCGTAGGGCCCGTTCTGGCCGAAACCGAAAGCGCCGCAGTAGATGAGACGCGGATTGCGCTCGCGGACCTGCTCGTAGGCCAAACCCAGGCGCGCCATCGACTTCGGGCGCAGGCTGTAGAGCAGCACATCGGCCGAGGCCAGCATGCGCTGGAGCGCGGCGTTGCCGTCGGCGGACTTGAGATCGAGCACAACGCTGCGCTTGTTGCGATTGAGGTGCAGGAAGATCGCGCCCATGCCGGGGTTGCGACGTGGGCCGACCCCACGGGTGGTGTCCCCGGCCGTCGACTCGATCTTCACTACATCGGCGCCCATGTCGGCCAGCAGCAGGGTCGCGAACGGGCCCATGAAGTTCGAGGTGAGGTCGAGGATGCGCACGCCGTCGAGCGGTCCGGTCATGTTCGTCTCTTTTCGTGAATGGGGGAACCCGGCCGGGGCAGCTCACCGGCAGCGATCGTGTGCCGGGAGAACCCGAGGTTCCGTCACCGGCTGACCTCATCGTAGGCCGGTGGGCAGCTCGAACCCAGTGACGTGTTCCGAAGCGGGAATTCGCGAGGGTCGAATCGCGGGCGATCACCATGCGGCAGAAGTTATTACTGGGCTACAGCGTTCATAGGAAGAATCTTTCCCATTGTCGGTGGCTCCAGCAGGAGAGAAGGTTGTCGCATCGGCTTCGAGCCGGAACAGATCTCATCGAAAGGATCGTGCCTGATGCGCACAAGCGTCACCTTCCCGAGCAACGGCCTGCGTCTGGCGGGCATCCTGTTCACCCCCGACAACCGCGGCGGCGAGCGCTTGCCCGCCGTGGTCGTGTCGCACCCCGGCGGTGGTGTGAAGGAGCAGACCGCCAGCGTCTACGCCCAGCGTCTGGCCGACAAGGGCTACGCCGCGCTCGTGTTCGACGCCGCCTACCAGGGCGAGAGCGAAGGCGAGCCGCGCTTCCTGGAAGACCCCTTCCAGCGCAGCGAGGACGTCAAGTCCGCCGTTACCTTCCTGACCACCCGCGACGACATCGACCCCGCCCGCATCGGTGCCCTCGGCATCTGCGCCTCCGGTGGTTATGTGCCTTTCGCCGCGCAGACCGACCACCGCATCAAGGCCGTGGCCACCGTCAGCGGTCTCGACATCGGCGACTACCTGAGCAACGGCCTCGGCCGCACCCAGGACCCGTCGGTCCTGCGGGAGATGCTCGACGCCGCCGGTGCGCTGCGCACCGCCGAGGCGCAGGGTGCCGAGCCGAACTACCAGATCTGGGCGCCGCCGAGCGCCGAAGGCCTCGAGCAGGCTCCAGATCTGTTCCGCGATGCCCACGACTACTACCGCACCCCTCGCGGGCAGCACGAGCGCTCGGAGAACAAGTGGCCGCTGCAGAGCATCGACCGCATCGCCCAGTTCGACGCGTACGCCAAGATCGCCATGATCTCCCCGCGTCCGCTGCTCATGATCGTCGGGTCGAAGGCCGACACCGCCTACTTCAGCGAGGAGGCCATCGCCAAGGCCGCCGAACCGAAGGAACTGTTCGTGGTCGACGGCGCGACCCACGTCGACCTCTACGACCTGGACCAGTACGTCACCCCCGCCGTGGACAAGCTCGACGAGTTCTTCGGTAAGGGTCTGGCTGGCTGATCCCGCCACCGTTCACACAGACGTCTGCCCCGCACGGGTGATCCTCGTGCGGGGCAGACGTTTTCGTCAGACGATGTTGCCGGGGAAGCTGCGGGTGCCCGGCAGGTTCTTGATGAACCACTCGCGCAGATCATCGAATCGGCCCTCTTCGGCCGACATGTCGATTGTCACCTGAATAGCCATGGAAGTGGGACTCCTGTCAAGGAATGGGAATGTTCGACGGAACTCCGGCAGCGAACGAGGTGACCGTAACCCGCATCACACCGGATGCCAATTGACGTTTCGGAATTCGGCGATTCGAATCGGGTGAAGTGCGTGCGCGCTCACGGTTTCGGAGTAGGCGAAGCGGTGGTTCGGAAAAAGTCAATTGCTCCGGTCGCGCGCATCGATAGGATCGAGGTCACACCCCTCGGGAAAATCTTCCTCCCGGTATCCGCTCGCGACGCGACGGTGACTTTCGCGATCGACAGCGCGACGCATTTCGGCTGTTCAGAGCCGCCGACTCCACAGGAAAGAAAAGCGTGAGGATACGAGACCATTCGGGCCGACGGCGTCGCTCGGCGTCGCTGGGCGTCCTGGCGGCCGCCGCATTGTTGATGCCCGTCCCGGCGAGCACCGCGCACGGCGCGCCCGGCGACGACTACCTCTACGTCACCGGAGCCGCTTCCGGCCGGTTGGTCGGGTACCGGGTGGGCCAGGGGGCGCAACCCCGTCTCGTCGCCGATGTGCCGACCGGATTCGGCAACCTGTCGGTGAAGGAGTCGGCCGATCACCGATTCCTCTACGTCCTGACCATCGCGCCGACCGCCGCGATCCGCGCCTACGAGATCGGCGGAGGCGGCGGGCTGACGCCGGTTCCCGGCACGCCGGTTGCTGTTCCAGCGTCCCCGCTCGGGATGAATCTGTCGCCCGACGGCAAGCATCTGGTGCTGTTGACCGGCCCCGATCTCGACGGGGGCGCCCGTCTTCAGGGGTACTCGGTGGCCGCCGACGGAGCGCCGTCGCCGCGTGGTGAGGCAGTGGCGATCGGTCCCGCGGGCTCTGCCGCGGGTGGGCCTGTGCCGATGCCGGTGGTCTCGCCGGACAACCTCAACGTCTATGTGAGCAACTATTCCGCCGGATCGGTGACCAGGTTCGAACTGCGCGCCGACAGCACCGTCTCGCCCGCGCGGGAAACGGTGCGCACTGGTGGCGGCCCGGTCAGCCCCACGTTCTCCCCGGACGGTCGGTACCTGTACACGTCCAACGAGCACAGCGGCGATGTCTCGGTCTTCCGGCAGCAGCCGAACACGGGTGCGCTGGTCGAGGTCGAGGGCTCACCGTTCCCGGCCGCCGGGGCGACCCCCCACGGCATCGGTCTCAGTCCTGACGGCCGGTTCCTCTACACCCCGAACGCGCTCACCAACGACATCAGCGGCTTCGCGGTCGAACCCGATGGCGCGCTGCGTCCGTTGCCGGGCTCGCCGTTCCCCGGCGGACCGGTCGGCACGATGCCGGGGCAGGTCTTCGTCTCGTCCGACGGTCAACGGCTCTACGCCGTGGATCTGGCCGGGGCCTCACCGCCTCCCGCGGCCGCGCTGCGCAGCTACCGCATTGCCACCGACGGCAGCCTGACGCAGGAACCCGGACTGCCGATCGGCACCGGACTGCTGTTTTCGGCCGCATCGATGCTCGTAGCCGGTCGATAGCACTGCGCGCGAAATGAGTGTCCAAGAATCTGGACACTCGTGTGATCTTTATTTCCCTACTGTCGAAACCGTGCCGCCTTGCATCGGTAACATTTGCCTGGCGGACGACCGAACCATTCACACATTCCCGCCCGGCCGGATTTTCCGGCAACTCGAAACAAAAGGTGAGAAATGACTGCCACCCTCCCCGAAACCGCCGCCGTCGACCGTGACGGTGTGCCGCATTATCGGTTGTTCATCGATGGCGCGTGGGTTGATACCGACACCGCGATTCCGGTGATCGACCCGGCCACCGAAGAGGTTGTGGTCACCGTCGCGCAGGCCGATACCAGCCACGTCGACGCGGCGGTCGCCGCCGCCAAGCGGACCCACGAGTCCGGTGTCTGGCGCAACACCCCGCCCGTCGAGCGGGCCGCGGTGATCGACCGTGTGATCGCCGCGCTGAGCGGCAAGATGGAGGAGCTGGCGGTGCTGAGCGCCAGGGAGACCGGCATGCCGGTGCGGCTGGCGGGCGCCATCGGTGTCGGCTTCCCGCTGATGCACCTGGGGCACTACGCGGAGCTGACCCGCACCTATGAGTGGGAACGCTCGGGACCTGTTGCCGGGCAAGTGCTTTCGGCGAGCTTCATTCGCAAGGAGCCGGTCGGTGTGTGCGCGGGTATCGTTCCGTGGAACTTCCCGGCGGTCATCGCCGTGTGGAAGTCCATCCCGGCGCTGGCGGCGGGCAACACCGTGGTCCTCAAGACCGACGAGAAGACCCCGATCTTCGCTCTCGAGCTCGCCCAGCTGCTGAAGGAAGCCGGACTGCCCGACGGCGCGCTCAACATCGTCGTCGGTGACGGCCCGACCGTCGGCGCCCACCTGGTGAAGCACCCCGACGTGCGGCTGGTGTCGTTCACCGGCTCCACCGCCACCGGCCGTCAGGTGATGGCCGACGCCTCGGGCACCGTCAAGCGCGTGCTGCTCGAACTCGGCGGCAAGGGCCCGAACATCGTGCTCGACGACGCCGATCTGACTGCGGCGGTGGACGGTTCGATCTACGCCTTCCTGCTGCACGCGGGCCAGGCGTGTGAGTCCGGCACCCGACTGCTGCTGCCCGCCTCGATCCACGACGAGTTCGTCGCCCGCCTGGTCGAACGGCTGAAGACCCTCAAGATCGGCAGCCCCCTTGATCCGGCCACCGATATCGGCGCGGTGATGAGCAAGACCCAGCACGAGCGGATCCTGGGCTACATCGAGAAGGGCAAGGCCGAGGGCGCCACGGTCGTCGCCGGTGGCGGCGTGCCGACCGGCGCTGGCTTCGAGAAGGGCTACTGGGTGGAGCCGACGGTGTTCACCGGTGTCACCAACGACATGACCATCGCCCGCGAGGAGATCTTCGGTCCCGTGCTCTCGGTGCTGAAGTACGACTCGGAGGACGAGGCGATCAAGATCGCCAACGACACCGAGTACGGCTTGGCCGCCGCGGTGTGGAGCCGCGACAACCAGCGCGCGCTCGCGGTGGCCCACCAGATCGAGGCCGGTTCGGTGTGGATCAACGACTACCACAACATCTCTCAGTACCTGCCGTTCGGCGGTTTCAAGCAGTCCGGTACCGGCCGTGAGCTCGGTCCGGACGCGCTCGACGAGTTCACCCAGGACAAGGGCATCACCCTCGACCTGTCCGGTGATGTCAGCCGCCGCGCCTACGGCCTGGTGCTGGGCACCCCACCCGCGGCCGAGTAGCACGTTCCCCCAGAACCCGCGCGCCCGAAGGGCGGGCCGTATCCGAAAGAGCCGGAGAATCCCATGATCAAAGCTCAGTTCACCCGCTACATCCACGATCTCGCATGAGCTTGGTCGTGGCAGTGCAAGAGGTGGTGCGGTCGGCGTTCGGGTCCGAGGTCGGGCACCTGCTCATCGATGGTGAGTGGGTGCCCGCCGCGGCGGGTTCGACGTTCGAGGTGATCGATCCGGGCACCGAGGAAGTCGTCGGTAGGGTCGCCGAGGCGGGGGTCGCCGATGTCGACGCCGCGGTCGCGGCGGCCCGGCGCGCTTTCGACGAGGAACGCTGGTTGCGGCTGTCCTCGGCGCAGCGCGGTGTGGTGCTGTGGCGGGTGGCCGAGCTGCTCGAGGCGAAGTCCGAGGAGATGGCCCGGCTCGAGAGCCTCGACGTCGGAATGCCTGTCTCGCAGGCGAAACTGATGCTCGCCGAGGCGGTCAACCAGTTCCGCTATTACGCGGGCTGGGCGGACAAGATCCAGGGCACCACCATCGAGATCGGGACCGCCGAGCGTCGGTTGCAGGGCGCGACCTACCGCGAACCGGTGGGCGTGGTGGCGATGATCGTGCCGTGGAACGCACCGCTGATCGCCATGTCGATGAAGTTGGCGCCCGCGCTGGCGGCCGGGTGCGCGTGTGTGCTCAAGCCGTCGGAGGAAGCGCCGCTCTCCGCGCTCGCCCTCGGCCGGATCCTGCTCGAGGCGGGCGTTCCGGCCGGTGTGGTCAACATCGTCACCGGTTTCGGGGCGACAGGCGCGGCGCTGGCCGAGCACCCCGGCGTCGACAAGATCAGCTTCACCGGGTCGACCGAAGTGGGTCGCAAGATCGTCGCGGCGGCCACCGGCAACCTGAAGAAGGTGTCGCTGGAACTGGGCGGCAAGTCGCCGGTGATCGTGCTGCCCGACGCCGATATCGCCGCCGCCGCGGCGGGGATCGCGATCGGCGTGTTCTGGAACTCGGGCCAGATCTGCACCTCGGGCACGCGGTTGTTCGCGCACGCCGACATCTACGACGAGTTGATCGAGGGAATCGCCGAGCAGGGCCGGGCCATGAAGGTCGGTTACGGCACCGACCCGGACGCGCTGCTCGGCCCGTTGATCTCCCAGCGACAGCTCGACCGGGTAGCAGGGTACGTCGAAGGCGGCAGAGCGGCGGGCGCGCGGGTCGTCAGCGGCGGCGAGCGATTGGACGGACGCGGCTACTACTACGCGCCGACCGTGGTGGCCGACGCGACACCGGACATGCGGATCGTCCGCGAGGAGATCTTCGGTCCGGTGATCGCGGCCATGTCGTTCACCGATCTCGATGCCGCGATCGCCTCGGCCAACGACACCGAGTACGGGCTGGCGGGCAGTGTCTGGACGCGCGATGTCGCGCTGGCTCATCGCGTCGCCCGCCGCCTGCGCGGCGGTCGCATCGGCGTGAACATCCACCGCGCCGGTGGCGTCCAGATGCCGATCGGCGGCTTCAAACAGTCCGGGTGGGGCCGAGAGAACGGCCCCGACGCGCTCGAGGAATACCTCGAGACCAAATCGGTCGTCACCCTGCTCGACCGCTGATGCAAACGAAGTATCCCCGATCCCGACTGCCGAAAGTTTGATCGACTATGGCGATTCTCAACGACGGCTTGGAACAGAAGATCCAATGGGTCGTCGACCTGGAGCAGATCAAGATGCTGATGGCGAAGTACTGCCACGGTATCGATCAGAAGGACGAGCAGACCTTCATGAGTATCTGGGCCGATGACGGTG
>NZ_JBPXLK010000030.1:0-59008 GCF_051843015.1 Nocardia sp. JW2 | reverse complement strand
CCCCCCCCCCCCCCCCCCCCCCCCCCCCGACGCCGGTCAGTTCAGGGTGATCGGCAACGCGGCCAGATCGTTCTGGGTCAGCACCGGCAGGTTGCCGAGCTCGCTGTCGGGCACGGCCAGGCGCAGGTTCGGGAAGCGGGCGAACAGCGCGGGCAGCGCGATCGCGGCCTCGAGCCGTGACAGCGCCGCACCGGGGCAGATGTGCGGGCCGTAGCCGAAGGCGAGGTGGCGGTTGGCGGTCGAGCGGGTCACGTCGAACTCGTCGGCGGTCTCACCGTGCACGGCGAAGTCGCGGCCGACGGCACGGTAGGACATCACCACACCCTCGCCCTTCTCGATGACGGTGTCGCCCACGGTGATGTCCTCGGTGGCGAAGCGCATCAGCAGGTGCGAGACGGGCCCGTCCCAGCGCAGCGACTCCTCGATGACCTGCTTCCAGTCCACTTCGCCGGCAAGAACTTTCGCGAGCTGCTCGGGTTGGTTGAGCAGCGCGCGCACGGTGTTGACGATCAGGCTCACGGTGGTCTCGTGCCCGGCGGCGACGAGGGCTTTGATATTGCCGATCGCCTCCTCCTCGGTGAGCGCCTCGCCGCCCTCGTCCGCCACCACGAACGCCGAGGTGAGATCGTCGCCCGGATCGGCGATCTTCTTGCGCACCTGGTCGGTGAAGTACACGTCGAGCTCGCCGATCACGCGCAGGCGCTCGTCCTGCGGGGTCATCACCGAGAAGAACTTCTTGTACCAGTCGAGCAGCTGGGCGTGGTCCTCGCGGGCGACGCCCATCAGGTCGCCGACCACGCGCATGGGCAGCGGGTAGGCGAACACCTGCTTGAGATCCACCGGGGTGCCGTCGGCACCGGCCGCGGCGAGGTCGTCGAGGAGTTCGGCGGTGAGCGTCTCGATCCGCGGGCGCAGCTCCTCGAGCCGGCGCGGGGCAAGCGCCTGCGCGGTCTTGAGCCGAAGCCTGCGGTGTTCGGCGCCGTCGACACTGAACATCGAGCGGTCGACGTCGACCATCCCGATCAGCGGCCACTGGTTGCCCACCACGCCGTCGGCGAACAGTTTCCAGGCGTTGATGTCCTTGACCAGGCGGGAGTCGGTGGTCAGCTGACGGGCCAGGGCGTGGTCGGTGACGGTCCACACGGTCACCCCCATCAGGTCGATCCGTGTGATCGGCCCCGCGTCACGTAGTCGGGCGGTCTCCCCCGCGAGATCACCGACCATGGGGTCGATGGCGATAGGGCATTGCGAACTCACGAGAAACCTCCGACGGGTCGAACAGGGGTGAAACGAACGGGCAGTGCTTGCATGCCCCGAAGGAAAGCCGAAGGTCGCCGGGTGAGCTGGTCGGCCGGAACCGCCAGGTCGACATCGGGGAGCCGGTCGAGCAGCACCTCGATCCCGGTGCGCGCGATGATCTCGGCGATCTGCTGCGCCGGGTACGGGCAGCGGTATTCGCCGTAGCTGAACGCGAAGTGCGCGTTGTTGCCGGTGGGTACGGTGTCGCCGTCGGAGAACGACTGGCGCACATGCGGATCGAGATTCGCAGCGGCCAAGCCCAGCAGCAGCATGTCCCCGGCGCGGATGGTGCGGTCGCCCAGGCGCGTATCGCGGGCGGCCCAGCGACCGGCCAGGATGGAGGTCGGCCCCTCTTCCCAGAGCACCTCGTTCATGGCCTGGCCGACGCTGCGCCTGCCGCCACCGAGCGCGGCGGCGAAGCGTTCGTCGGTGAGCATCAGCCGCATCGAGCTGCCGAGCCAGTCGGCGGTGGTGAGGTGGCCCGCGGCGGCGATCGCCATCAGGTCGTTCATGTACTCCTCGTCGGTGAACGGCTCGGGATCGGCCAGCATCAACGAGGTGAGGTCGCCGCCGGGACGGGCCTTCTTGGCGGCGACGAGGCGGGCCATGTGCTCGGCGAAACGTATGTGCCCGGCCTGGGCGTCGGCGCCGCCGTCGGCGAGGGTCTTCATGGTCAGCGCCAGGTCGGCGGCATCGGCGTCGGGCAGGCCGAGGATGCGCCCGAGCGCGAGCACGGGCAGCGGTTCGGCGAATTCGGCGACCAGGTCGGCGGTGCCGCGCCCACAGAACCGGTCGACCAGCTGGTCGGCGAGTTCCTCACAGGCACGGCGCAATTCGAAGTGATCCACCGCGTCGAGAGCGGGTTCGACCATCGCCAGGTGACGACGGTGTTCGGCACCGGCGGTGAAGTAGATCGACGGCATCGGCCGCCCGACCATCGGCAGCAGCGGCCAGTCCTCGGGCACCCGCCCCCACTGGTTCCACAGCGACACATCGCGCGGGAACAGCACCGGATCGCTGGTCACCTGGTGCAGTTCGCGGTACCCGATCACCAGCCAGGCGGGGAAACCGCCGGGCAGTTCGACGGCGACGACCGGGCCGTGTTCGCGGCGCATCCGCCGGTACACCTCGTGCGGTTCGATATGGAACTCGGGACCGCTCAGCGGGACGGCGCCGGTGACCGGGCAGGCGCCTGCCGGTGTGCTCATGAGACGGTCTCCCCCTGTGGGACAACAGAATACAGGTGCTCGATCAGGGCGATGAGTACCTGTTTGCTCGATTCACGCGAGCGGGCGTCACACATCAGCAGCGGGACCGCCGGGTCAAGATCGAGCGCGTCGCGCACCGCCTCGGGGGCATGTGATTCACCGAAGTCGTTGCAGGCGACCACGAATGGCGTGCCCTGGTGTTCGAGACGGTCGATGGCGTACCAGGAGTCGGCGATGCGGCGCTGGTCGACGAGCACGATCGCACCGAGCGCACCGGCGAACAACCGGTCCCAGAGGAACCAGAACCGTTGCTGCCCAGGGGCGCCGAACAGATACAGGACGTGCTCGTCGTCGATGCTGATGCGGCCGAAGTCGAAGGCGACGGTGGTGGTCGACTTGCCAGGCACGCCGCTCGCGTCGTCGACGCCGACACCCACATCGGTCATCGTCGCCTCGGTGTCGAGGGGGCGGATCTCGCTCACCGACCGGACCAATGTCGTTTTGCCGACACCGAATCCGCCGATGATGACGATTTTCAACCCGTGCCGCGCCGTGCTGTGCAGCGGCGCCCGTGACCGCTCGGGTACGTCTTCAGAGCCTGCGAAGTCCAACGAGCACCTTCTCGAGGGTGGAAAGATCCAGATTCATCGCCGCCGACAGCGGAGGCCTGATGGTGATCTTGCCCGCGGCGAGCAGATCCGACAGCACAACCGTCGCCACGCCGACCGGCAGCCGCAGTTCGGCCGCGATCTCCACCACGGCGGTCGGCGCCCGGCACAGCTCGAGGATCGCGACCTGCTCGGAGGTCATGCCCGCGTTCGGCGCCGACTCGCTGACCACGAGGGTGACCAGGTCGAAGTCGTCGTCGGCGGGCATCCGGCCGCCGGTGAGGGTGTAGAACCGGTCGGGATCGTCATCGCGGCCGAGCATTACGGCGTCCCCCGGCGCGGCTGGGCGGCGAGGTGTTCGCCGAGCTGCTCGACCAGTTCGTGCATGGTGTGCCCGACCAGGCCCGCGTCGGCGTCCTCGGCGGCGATCACCGCTAAGTGCGCGCCGAGCCCGGCCTCGACCACGAACAGGATGCCGCCGTAGAACTCGGTCATCGACTGGCGGACTCCGCCTCGCCCGTCACCGAATTCGACGGAGGCCCCGTGTGCGAGGCTCTGGAAACCGGCGGCGATCGCGGCGAGCTGGTCGGCGCGGTCGGTGTCGAGTTCCGGGGTGTGGCAGATCTTGAGGCCGTCACCCGAGAGCAGCAGGGCGTGGCGGGTGCGTGGGGTGCGGGCGAGCAGTTTCTCGAGCAACCAGCCGAGATTGGTCGCGGCGGTGGTGGTCATCGGTCCTCCTGAGGGTCTGGGGCAGAGGCGGCGCTGCCTGTGCGCGGCTCGATGCGGGCAGAACGTTGGAAGGCGCCGAGTGCCGATGGTTTCGCCGGCGTCGCCTGGGTGGGCGCGGGCGGGGTGAGACCTTCGGGATGGACCTGCGCGAGCGTGCTGCCGCGACGGCGCTTGGGCAGCGCCGGAGTGGTCGCCGCGGGCAAGTGGGCGGCCTCACCGGCGGGCGGTGACACCTGGCGGGCGATGGCGTCGGCCCAGCCGAGGTCGCCGTTCTCGGTGTGCGGTGCCGGGCGCGGGGGCGGTGCGTCGAACTGGCCGAGGTTGGTGAGCTGGATGCCGCCGGTGTCGGCACGCTGGGTGGCGGGCGCGGCGTGACGGCCCGTGTCGCGGCCCCGGCGTTCGGCGCGGGCGGTGAGTTCGCGCGGGACGACGACGACCACCGCCGTGCCACCGATGGCCGAGGGCCGGTACGACACGGTGAGATCGTGTTTGCGCGCGAGGTTTCCGACCACGGCCAGCCCGAGCCGGGTGCCCGAGAGGGAGGCCAGGTCGGCGCCCTTGCCCTTGTGGTCGCGTCCGCTCACGGCGGCCTCGGCGCGGCGTAGGGCCGATTCGCTCATCACCAGACCGCTGTCCTCGATGGTGATGACAACGCCCGCGGGCACTTCCGCCGCGTAGACATGCACCTCGGTGGTGGGCGGGGAGAAGTTGCAGGCGTTGTCGAGCAGTTCGGCCAGCGCGTGCATCACGCCTTCGGCGGCGTGCCCGGCGATACCGACCTCGGCCACCGCGCGCAGTCGCACACGCTGGTACCCGGCCACTCGGCCCATCGCGCCACGCAGGATCGATTCCATCGCAATGGGCTTGGCCCAGCGCCGGCCGGTGCGGGCGCCGCTGAGCACCGCGATGCTGTCGGCGAGGCGGCCGGTCTGGGCGGTGCGGTGGTCGATGTGGAGCAGGTCGGTGAGCACGCGGGGGTCGGCGTGACGGTGTTCCATCTCGCGCAGTTCGGCGAGCATGCTGGTGGTCATGGCCTGGATACGGCTGGCGGCACCGGCGAACGCCGCGAGCGCGGCGGCACCGCGACGCGAGTTCTCCTGCGCTTCCCAGGCGTAGGCGGAGCTGTGTTCCTCGGCCTTCGCGATGCGCTGCGTCGCCTCGGCGACGGTGGCCGCCAACTGCTGTTCGGCGCGCTGAGCGGCGGCGGCGGAGAGGTCGGCTTTCGCGGTTTGGCGCAGCGCGACGAAAACCGCCGGACAGGCGATCAGCGCCGTGACCAATGCCCCGACCAGCACGGGAATGCCGATGAGAGGGGGCGCGAAAACCACGGTGAGCGCGGCGATCACCACGATGACCACTGCGGCGCTCAGCACCACATACCTCGCCGGTCCCGCTGTCGTGCGGTCCCCCGTCGCGTGCGTCACCGGCCCGACTTCCGCAGTAACCACAGGCCCCCAACCACCAATCCTCGAGCCAAACATGCAGCAAGGCAGCCCGTTTCGATAACGGGGCGAGCATAACGAGCCCTCGTCCCAACTGCCACTCGAGCAGTCAGGGTTCACCGGTTGTTGACCCGGTTGTCTCTTCCCGCGCTGGTGACAGCCTCGCCGCTGTCGAGCATCACAGCACGCCCGCGCCTGCTATGGCCGCCGCCATAGCACCGTAGCCGAGGTCGTTGGGGTGCAGATGATCTCCGCTGTCGAACTGTCGCGCCAGTCTGCTCCGGTCGTCCGGCGCGGCCAGCGCACGGTCCAGATCCACCACCGCGTCGAAGGCGTTGCCGGTGCGTATCCAGGTGTTCACCTGAGCTCGCAGGTCGTCCTTGCCCGGCGAGTAGTACACCGAACCACCGAACGGCAGCAGCGTCGCGCCGATGACGCGCACGCCCGCCGCGTCGGCCGCGCCGATCAGCTCGCGATAACCCGCGATGAGCTGGTCGGCCGAAACAACAGGGGACAACACGCCATCGGGTCCGGTGGTCCCGGCCAGGCCGATGTCGTTGATGCCGATGAGCACGATCACGGTGTCGACGCCGGGCTGTTCGAGGACGTCGCGGCGGAAACGGAGGCGGGCACTGTCCCCGAGCACGGTCGAGTCGGTGAGCAGCCGGTTGCCGCTGATACCCGCGTTGACGACCGCGTGCGGTCCGGTGCCCGGGTGGCGGGCGAGCTGGTCCGGGTAGCGCTGGTCGGTGTCGACCGTCGAGCGGTAGCCGTCGGTGATGGAATCGCCGAAGGCGACGGTGACCTCCCGTTCCGCGCCGATCGCGTCGATGCCCGTCAGGTAGTACCAGGATCGGGAGGTCTCGGTGAAGGGCGTCGCGGTCGGTTCGGCCGCGTGGTCGCCCGCGGCGCGGAAGCTGGTCGTGGCAGCTTGCGCGTGCTGGGTCGCCGGGCCGGTCGGGCGGGCGAAGTAGAGCGTGACGGTGACCGCCTCCCCGGCCGCGACCGGCAAGGGGATCGGGTCGCTGGCCGCCTCGGCGCCGGGGGCGACATCGAATGTCGTCGAGCGGGCCATTGTCAGCGGGAACACCGACCCGGGCACCAGCGCGGCGCCGCCTGCGCTGCGAGCCACCGTGGCACCCGCGACCGCCAACGGTTCGGTGCCATAGCGATTCGACAGCCGGACCCGGACCTGCGGGCCGCCGTCCGTCAGGCGGACGACCTGGCGGACGGTCTCGTCGGCAAAGCCGTCGGCCGACCAGTTCTGGGTCGCCGGATGCTGGGCGGCCGCCGCCCACACGCTCGACCACTCGGGTGCCGGCTCGCGCGTGCCACAGGCGACCAGCACCAGGACGGTCACCGTCGCGAGGAAGGTGACCGCCCGGCGGGCGGACTTGTTCATCCGAGCGACCAGGTCATGCCGAATTCGCCCAGTGCGTCGAGGAATTCGACCGGGTCGAACAGTTCGGCCGGTGACTGCGCGCCCGGTTTCGCGCCCGCGCCGATGCGGGTCGCTACCGCCACCGCGAGCTGGGCACTGTTGCGGTACGTGTCGGGCCCACTTCCGATGCCACGCAGCGTCTTTCCGGCGCGGTGGATGTCGACCACCATCGAATACGGAGCCGGGGCGGAGGGTGTTTCGGGCGCACGTTCCAGGTCGGCCTCGGTGACGGTGCCGACCATCGCGAAGATCTCCTTCGCCAGCACACCTTCCACCGAACCGGCCGCGGTGTGGCGCGGGATCGTCACCACGGCCGGCTGTGGGAACTTCACCACCGCGACAGGGTCGGTGGCGCCTGGCAGGAGCAGCGTGTCCCGGCGCGGCTGGGGGCCGGTGCGGAATTCACCGTCGGACCAGGAAAGACCACCACTGGTGAAGGCGTCCAGATTGCGCAGCACCGTGCGCATACTGCCACGTGAACCCTCCCCACCGGGTGCGACGACATGGCTGAGCACGATCTCGTCGGCACCGCCGAGCCGCCGCGCGCCGAGGTCGGCGAGCAGGTCACCGAACACGCCCGCCTCCGTGACGGCCGTGACCAGGGTGACGCCTGCGGCCTCGGCGAGCGGCCCGTATTCGTCGAACACCTTGCGGGCGAACAGTTGTTCGCCCGCGACATCCACATAGCTCGCGCCCGCGGCGACGGCGGCGCGCAGCACGCCCTCACCGGTTCCGGTGTAGTCGGGCAGCGTGCTGACGACCACGTCGATGCCGGTGAAGGCGGCGACCAGCGCGGAGTGATCGTCGGCTGCGGCGACCCGGACAGGTACGCCGAAGTCCGTCAGCCGCTGGGCGTTACGTCCCACGACGATGGTGTCGATTCCACGACGACCCAGTTCCGCCACCGCGAAACGGCCGACGTGTCCACTGGCCCCGTACACGGCGATCTTCATGTCCTGCTCCTTGTTCATTCGGTTGATGAACTCAGCGTATGGACATATCTCAGGACGTGAAATCATCCAGAATCCGCAGAAGATATCCAAACGTCTTCGGCGGTATTGTCATCGGTTATGGATCTGCTCAGCGATGTGCTGGCCACCGCGCGTACCGGTGACCCGGCGTCAGGGATGTTCGTGCGGCACGCGCCGTGGGGCCGCAGGTATCCGCTGATGGAGGGTGCCGGTTTCCATGTCGTCCTGCAGGGTTCGTGCTGGCTCACCAGGGCGGGGGCCGAACCCATCGCGCTCGGTACGGGGGACGCGGTGCTGATGCCGCGCGGGGTCGCGCACGGTCTGGTCGATCAGCTCACCAGCACGTTCACCGAGACCGCGGGACCCGACGACGTCCGCGTGGTCGACGGCCCCGGTGCCGCTTCTACCCTGCTGTGCGGGTCATATCACCTCGCCGCCGATCGCACCCATCCATTGCTGGCGGAATTGCCCGAGGTGGTGCACATTCCGGCCCGGCTCGGCACGCACGCGTCGTTGCGCGCCGCCGTCGACCTGCTCGCCGCCGAACTCACCGACGCCCGCCCCGGCGCCGACGCGGCCGTCCCACCGCTGCTCGACCTGCTCCTGCTCTATCTCTTGCGCGCCTGGCTCGCCGAAAGCGCCACCCACGACACCGCACGGTGGTCGGTGGCGTTCACCGACCCCGAACTGTCGCGTGCGCTGCGGGCCGTGCACGAGGACCCTGGTCACCACTGGACCGTCGAATCGCTCGGCGCCCGTGCGGGTTTGAGCCGGGCCGCGTTCGCCAAACGATTCACCACCCTGCTCGGCGAACCGCCACTGGCCTATCTCACCCGCTGGCGGATGCTCACCGCTGCCCGGCTTCTGCGCGAGACCGACCACCCGTTGGCCACCATCGCCGGGCGCACTGGCTACAGCTCCGAGTACGCCTTCGGCAAAGCCTTCAAACGTGAATACGGTGTGGCCCCCGGCCGGTACCGCGCAGGGTGATCAGTCGAGCACCGCGGTCGCCTCGACCTCGACGAGCAGGTCGGGTTCGCCCAGCGCCGCCACGCCGATCAGGGTGATCGGTTTGACCGGGTCGACACCCATTTTCGCGGCCGCGCGACTCACTCCTTCGCCCAGCAGCGGATATTTGTCGGCATTCCAGTCGACGACGTAGATCGTCAGCTTCGCGACGTCGTCGAAGGATCCGCCGATCGCGGTCATCGCGGTGCCCACATTCAGGTAGGCCTGTTCCACCTGGGCGGCGAAATCGCCGGCACCGACCGGATTTCCGTCGGCGTCGCGGGCCACTTGCCCGGCCAGGAAGACCAGGCGTGAGCCGGTCGCGATCGACAGCTGCCGGTACACATCGGGCTTGGGCAGCCCGTCCGGATTGATCAGTTCCACGGTCATGTTCGCTCCCATCGTCGGTGCCATAACCATAACGCTGTTATGTAATATGGCGCCATGGGTAGAACGCGGAATCCGGCGGTGCGGTCGATGCTGATCGAGCGGGCGGCGCAGATGGTCGCGGCGCGTGAACCGGTGACGCTGCGCGGGCTCGTCGCCGGGACCGAGGTGTCGACGATGGCCGTGTACACCTATTTCGACGGGATCGACGGGTTGTGGCGGGCGGTGCGGCAGGAGGGGTTCACCCGGTTGGCCGCGCGCCTCGCCCATGTGCCCGACACCGGCGATCCCGTGCGCGACCTGGCCGCCCTCGGCAGCGCCTACCTCGCCAACGCACTGGCCGAACCCGATCTGTACCGGGTGATGTTCGACGCCGGTTTCGAACTCGAGGACGCACCGGCCGCCGATGCGACGTTGGAACGGCTGGTGACGGCCGTGGCGAGGGCCCGCGACCTCGGCCGCTTCCGAGCCGAGGTCGACCCCCTCGAACTGGCGACGCAGAGCTGGGTGATCGGGCACGGGCTGGCCGCGCTGGTGGCGACCGGCCCGTTGCCCGCCGAGGCACTCGACCACGGCATCCCGATGCTCACCGCCCTGTTCGTCGGAGCGGGCGACGAACCGCGGCTGTGCGCCCGTTCCGTGCGGGCGGGGTGGCGGATCAATTGAGCTGGGCGACCGCCGCTTTCGTCGCCTCGGCCAGGAGTTCGTTGGACGGCTCGGCGTCCTGCTCGGATTTCGTCGACAGGACCGCGAGCACCAGGGGCGGGCGGTTCGGGGGCCAGGCGATGGCCACGTCGAGGGCCGAACCGTAGGCGGGGCTGCCGGTCTTGTCGCCGACAGTCCAGTCGGCGGGTAGACCGGCCTTGATGCGTTTGCCGCCGGTGGTGTTGGCCTTCAGCCAGTCGGCGAGCTGGGCGCGTTCGGGTTCGGCGAGGACATCACCGAGGACGAGGGCGCGGTAGTCGGCGGCCAGGGCGGCCGGGGTGGTGGTGTCGCGTTCGTCGCCTGGGATGGCGGTGTTGAGTTCGGTTTCCCAGCGGTCCAAGCGGGTCACGTTGTCACCGAGGGTGCGCAGGAACGCCGTGAAACCCGCTGGGCCGCCGAGCAATCGGAGCACCAGGTTGCCCGCCGTGTTGTCGGAGAGGGTGATGGTGGCATGGCAGAGGGCCGCTACGGTCATGCCGGTGTCGACGTGCTTCTCGGTTTCGGGTGAGAACTCGACCAGGTCGGCGGCGGTGTAGTGGATGACCTGGTCGAAGTAGCCGGTCGAGAGTGGATGCGCCTGCAGGAGGGCGCCACAGGCCAGGCCCTTGAAGGTGGAGGCGATGGGGAAACGCTCGTCGGCCCGGTAGGCGACGGTGGCGCCGGTTCCGGTATCGGTGACCGAGAGACCCAGTCGCGCATTGTATTTCGATTCCAAGGCGGCGTACTGGGTGGTGTCGGCGGACGCGGTGCCCGGTGCGGCCGAGGTGTCGCTCGGGGCCGCGGGTTCGGAGGAGCACGCGGTGAAGGTCAGCGTGGCGACCGCGAGTGCGGCGGCCGCGAGGCGTCTGCGGATCGGGTGCTCGATAGCGGAGGAAGTCACCGACGCACCACACCATCGCGGGCGGGGCGCGGCCAATACCGGATGCCGTCCGCGGCGAGTCGCGATCGATATCGCCGCAGTTCACGTGGGGTATCCGAGGCGATGCGCTGGGCACTTCGTCCGGTTCGGGCGAGTCGTTGCGTGACCGCTGGTTCAATGGCCCCATGGACCTGCTGCGCCACCTCCGGTTCTTCGTCGCCGTCGCGGACGAGGGCCATTTCGGGCGGGCGGCAGCGGCACTCGACATGACCCAACCACCGCTGTCCCAGGGTTTGCGTCGCCTGGAACAGCACCTCGACATCGAGCTCGTCCACCGGACCACCCAGGGCGCCGTGCTCACCCCGGCGGGCAGGCAGTTGCTGCCGCGCGCCCGGCTGCTCGTCGACGACGCCGATCGCCTGCTCGCCGAATCCCGGCGCATCGCCCAGCTCAGCGGCACCACCCGGTTCGCGGCGACCACCGCCTTGCCGGACCGTGTGGTCACCGCCTGCGTCACCGCGTTGCGGCCCGCGGACGGGACGGTGTCGACCACGATCGGCAGCACCGTCGACCTCGTCGCCGACGTGCGCTCGGGCATCTGCGATGTCGCGGTCATCGAACACCCGGCCCTGGTCGACGGTGTCGAAGCGGGCCCCGTCGTGAAACTCCCCCGCTGGCTGGTCGTTCCCGCCGGTCACCGCACCACCACCACCGAACGCCCCACCTTCCCCATGCTCACCGGTCTGCACTTCGCCCATCCCCCGCGTCCGGCCAACCCGCCCGCTTACGACGCGCTCCTCGATCTCCTGCGTGAACGCGGTCTCGACACTCCGTCGCTGCCCGCGCCCGACGACCGCGCTGTGCTGGCAGCGGTAGCCGCCGGAACCAGCTTCGGACTCACCACCACCCCACCCACTCCCACGCCGGGCGTCGCGTGGTTGACCTTGGCGCCGCAGTCGGTCGCGTTGCGGGTCAGGGTGATTCGGCGGACTGATACGCGCGGGCAGGCGGACGTGCTCGATCGCGTGCTGTACCGGGAGCGGTTGCGGTGACGGTGCGAATCACCCGTCTGTGCGCGATGAGGTGTATACGAGCAGGTGTTTTGTGTGCTGATCGATATGGCTCGACCGGCGCACAGGCCGAGTTCACGCCGGTCGAGAGGCGGAACGCGCAGATCGAGTCCCCGTCGCCTCGGTCGCGAGGGGTTGCTGCGCGGATCGCTGGCCGAGGACGAGGACGTGGTGTGGGAGACCTATGCGCGCTGGTACGCGATGAGCGAACAGCGCCGCGCCGAGGTGACCACGCCCGGCGTGCGGAGCACGCGCCGGGACGACCGCTGCCACCACGGCCGGGCGAGGCCACCGAAGCACGGACGATTCTCGCGGCGGAAGATCGGTGCGCCGGGGGCGTCGCGTGACTGTTCGGAGCGCGCGGTGAGCCGTTCGTTCGACATGCTGCGTGCGGGGTCGGGGTTCGTGGCTGCCGATCAGGCTGCTCCGACGGCCGCGGACAGGATTCGGGCGGTGTTCGCGGATGCCGGGTGCAGTGGGTGGCTGCATGCGCGGCGGTGTGACGGTTCGGCGGCGGAGATCTCGGTGGATGGGCGGGATCGGGTGGTGATGGCGTCGGTGTACAAACTGCTGTTGTGCGTGGCGTTCTACCGCGAGGTGGATCACGGGCGCATCGATCCGGCGGGCAGGCTCACCATCGATCCCGCCGACTGCACCCCGGGCCCGACCGGTATTGCCGCAATGCACGATCCGATCACGCTGAGCCGTCGCGACCTGGTGACTTCGATGATGACGGTGTCCGACAACGCCGCCGCCGACGTTCTTCTCGGTGAACTCGGGCTGGCCGCCGTCACCGACATGGCCGTCGAACTCGGTCTCACCGAAACCCGGGTCGTCGGCGGCACCGCCGATCAGCACCGAAGTCTGGTGCGCGACACCGACACCCACAGCACCGCCGAGGCGTTCGCGGCGCTGGCCGACAACGACGAGGCGTGGACGGTGTCGGCCTACGATCCCGCCTATGCCAGCGCGACCACTCCCGAGGAGATGACGCGTCTGCTGTGGCGGCTCTGGTCCGGCGGCGTGTTGTCGACGGAGAGCACGGAATTCGTGCGCGCGGTCATGCGCAACCAGATCTGGCCGCACCGTGTCGCTGCCGGCTTCCCACATCGCGGTGTCGTGGTCGCGGGCAAGACCGGCACCGTCGGCATCATCCGCAACGAGGTCGCGGTCGTCGAATTCCCCGGCGAAATCCCCGTCGCCGTCGCGGTCTTCACCCGCGCGGCCCGCGCCGACCCCGCCCTCCCCGTCGTCGACGCCGCCATCGGCGAGGCTGCCCGCATCGCCGTCACCGAACTCCGCCGCCCCACCCCCTGACCCCCTCCTGGACAAACGATCACCACTCTCTGGTGGTGTTCGGCTCTCGGGCGATGCCGCCATCAGAGCGTGGTGATCTCGAAGTGACTGGGTGCGAGCCGGTTCGACGGCCTAGCATCGTCATTCGTGGGTGGAGATTCCGGCTTCGGCCGAGCGAAAATTGGTGGGATCGTGGCGGGGGCGCTCGGTTTGTTGCTGGCGGTTCTCGTCCCGCTGCTTCCTGTGCAGCAACAGCGCGCGAGCCTGGATTGGCCGCAGGACAAGTCGCTACAGGTCAGCGCACCGCTCGTGGACTACGTGCCGCTGAGCCTCGATCTACGCATCCCCTGCACCGCCCTACAAGGTTTCACCGGCGGAACCGTCCTGTCCACCGTCCCACCCCAAGCTCCCCGAGCAGGCTCCAAGGGCCTGGTCGCCCGCATCGAGGACCGCCCGGACCAGGGCCGCACGCTGTCGATGGTGTTGCGCGACCGCCTATTGCTGAGCGTCCCCCTCACCAGCCTCCCCACCGATCCCGCAGCGCCTGGGGTAGAGGGAACACCCTTGCCCTCGGCGCCTGCCGCACCATCGGGAGCACCATCGGGAGCGCCCTCGGCAGCACCGTCAGCAGCGCCGTCAGCAGCGCCCTCAGCAGCACCGTCAGCAGCGCCCTCAGCAGCACCGCCGGCAGCACCCTCAGCAGCACCAGTGGGGACACCGCCGGCAGCACCGTCAGGCGCACCCTCAGCAGCACCAGTGGGGACACCGCCGGCAGCACCGTCAAGCGCACCCTCAGCAGCACCAGTGGGGACACCGCCGGCAGCACCGTCAAGCGCACCCTCAGCAGCACCAGTGGGGGCACCGCCGGCAGCACCGTCAAGCGCACCCTCGGCTGCACCGGTGGGGGCGCCGGCGAGCAGCGCTCCATCGGCAGTGCCTGATAGTGGCGTGGCGCCAGGCTCGGCGGACGGTGGCTGTGCGCTTGTCGTCTTCTCCGATGCGGGGAGCACCAGTGCCGAGATCGTCGGAGTGGCGGCACGGGACGGCGCGGTGTTGCGGACGGCTGTGCAGGGTGATGTGCGACCGCAGGTCGTCGGTGTGTTCACCGAACTCGATCGGGGGCGGCTCGGTGATGCGGGGTTGCACGCCGAGATCGACGCGCGGTTCTCGTCGAGTCCGAGTGGGTGGAAGCTGGCGGCGATCATCGGTGCGGTGCTGTGCACGCTGGTGGCGCTGATCTGCCTGCACCGCAGTGACCTTCGCGACGGCAGGCGCACCCGCCGACTACTTCCGATGGGCTGGTGGCGGTTGCGCGCGGTCGACGCGACCGTGGCGGGCGTGCTGGTCGTGTGGCATGTGATCGGGGCGAACAGTTCCGACGACGGGTACATCCTCACGATGGCCCGGTCCGCGCGCGAGGCCGGGTATACGGCCAACTACTACCGGTGGTTCCAGGTGGCGGAGGCACCGTTCGGCTGGCCGTACGAGGTGCTCGCCTGGATGAGCAGGGTCAGCGAGGCAGGCGTGTGGATGCGGTTGCCCGCGTTGCTCGCCGGACTCGTGTGCTGGCTGGTACTCAGCCGGGAAGTACTGCCCCGCTTGGGCATTGCCGCGAACCGCTGGGCGGTGTGGACCGGTGCGCTGGTGTTCCTCTCGATCTGGCTGCCGTACAACAACGGTCTGCGTCCGGAACCCTTGATCGCCGTCGGGGTGCTGGTCACCTGGTGCTCGATGGAGCGCGCGGTGGCGACACGGCGTGTGCTGCCGGCCGCCGTCGCCGTGCTCGTCGCGGCATTCTCATTGGCCGCCGGTCCCACCGGATTGATCTGCACGGCAGCGCTTCTGGCCGCTTCACGCCCGGTTCTGCGCACCATCGTCGCCCGCTCCGGCTCCACTCCGAGCGGATACGCGATGCTGCTCGCACCGATCGCCGCCGCCGGAACACTCGTTCTCGTTGTGGTCTTCGCCGACCAGACCCTGGCGACCGTCCTCGAAGCCACCCGCGTCCGCCAGCTCGTCGGCCCCGACATGTCCTGGTTCGAGGAACGCACCCGCTGGGACACCCTGCTGTCGGTGAACCCCGACGGTTCCCTCGCCCGCCGCTTCGGCATCCTCGCCATGCTGCTGTGCCTGATCATCGGCGTCCTCACCACCTTGCGCCACGGGCGCGTCCCCCGCACCGCCCGCGGACCGGTAACCCGCCTGCTCGCAGTGGTTTTCATGGCACTACTGCTGATGATGTTCACCCCCACCAAGTGGACCCACCACTTCGGCGTGTACGCGGGCTTGGCCGCCGCCCTCGCCGCCGTCACCGCAGTCGCCTTGAGCCGCAAGATCATTCACGCCGCCTACGTCCGCACCCTCTTCACCGCAGCGGTCCTGTTCCTCCTCGCGGTAAGCCTCACCGGCTCCAACGGCTGGTGGTACGTCTCCGGCTACGGCGTCCCCTGGCCCGACCGCGCCCCCACCCTCGACAACATAAGCCTGTCCACCCTCGCCCTCACCGCCACCGCCGCAACCCTCCTCCTCGCGCTCTACCAGTACTACCGCGAACCCCGCCCGCGCGAGAGCGGCACCCAGGCACCCGCTGGCGACCACATCAGCCAACCGCGCATATCTGAGTACGAGACCCGGCCTGGCTCCGTCGAGAACGACAGCGATCTCGACGTAACCGAGCCAGGGACCCGCTCCCGCTCATCCGAGCACGACCGCCGGTCAGTCGACGCCGCGCACAGCGAGCCGAGTGTGCCTGGACGCGAGGACAATCCGCTGCCACTCGATAGTGACGTACCCACAGCCGCCGACCACCCCGTACAGGCCGGAAGATCGACTGGTGCCGAGCACGCCAGCGCACCCGACGAATCCCAGCGCAGCGACCATTCACCGTCACACGAGCAAGACGACCTTCCGACGGCCGCCGACAAACCAGGCGCACCCACGCAGGCCGGCCAACTAGGGGCCGAGCACGATAGCGACCTCGCCGATTCCCTGCGCGACAGCCATTCACCGTCACCCGAGCATGACTCCCAGCCGGCGGGCGACAACCCGCGCACCGCCGGGCGCGACAACCCAATCGTCGACGAGCGCGGCGCATCACTGCCCGACACCACGCAGGACGGTGAGCCTCGCATCTCGCAGGCCGACCGAAGGGTGCCGTTTGCTGGGAAGTGGGCTGCGGCTGGTCGTTTCAAAGTCGCCCCGGTCGCGCCGCTGACTCTGGTTGCGGCAGCGCTGGTGCTGTTCGAGGTGGGTTCGCTCGCTTCCGCGGCGATCTCCCAGTACCCCGCCTACTCGGTCGGCCTGTCCAACCTGCGCGCCCTCGGCGGCAACCCCTGCGCCATGGCCGACGACGTCCTGGTCGAAACCAACACCGCCGACTCCCTGCTCACCCCGTACACCGGCACCATCGCCGACAGCCTCGCCGCTGAGAACACCGGCTTCACCCCAAACGGCGTTGGCAGCCTGGCCCCGGACCCCGGCCCCGGCCAGTCGTCCGCACCACCCTCCGGCTCCGGTCCCGGCGGTGGAGGGCCAGGTAGCGGCCCCGGCGGCGCACCGAGCGGTCCGAACGGCGGGGCAGCCGGTTCTCCACAAGGTGGACCCAGCGGTGGAGGACCACGCGCCCCCAGCGGCCCACCACCCAGTGGCAGCGCAGGGGGCCCCGGCGCCGGCCAGAGTGGCGCCGCACCCGGCGGTCCGACTGGTGCCGCCCCCAGCGGCCCGAATGGTGCGGCGACCGGTCCAGCGCCAGGTGGTTCGGCACCCGGTGCCGGCGCAGGGCCCAGCAGCGGCGGCCTGAGTGGCAGCGCGCCCGCAGGGCCGAACGGCGCCATCCCCGGCGGACAACCGAGTGGCAACGAAGTACCGCGCGGGACAAACGGCGGCCCGGCGGGCGCTCCAGGCGGGCCGAGCGATGGCATGCCAGGCGCTGCCGCAGGACCTGGCAATGGCGCACCAGCCGGAGCCCCAGGACCAGGCAACGGCGCACCGACTGGAGCCGCAGGACCAAGCGGGATAGGGATTGCCGGTGTCAACGGGAGCACTGTGGCGCTGCCGTTCGGGCTTGCTCCCGAGCGAACGCCGGTACTCGGTAGTTACGCCGTGGGAGAGCCTCGCGCCAGCAAGTTGATCACCCAGTGGTTCCGGATGGATCTGGCAGCGGTGCTGCGTGATCCGGCTTATCGGGTGTTGATCCTCACCGTTGCCGGACGCATCGAAGGAGTGGGCCCTGATGGGGCACCGATGCCGGGACAGCGGCTCCGCGTGGAGTTCGGTCGGGAGGCCGGCGGCACGTTCTCCCTGTTGGGCGAGGTGCCCCCGCCGAGTGTGGGCGGCGCACCGGGGTGGCGGAATCTTCCAGTCGCACTGGATCGGATTCCGGTGGGCACCAACGCCGTTCGCCTCATCAGCGAGGGTGACCCCGATCCGATGCAGTGGGTGGCACTCACCCCACCACGCCTGCCGAAACTGACAACGCTGAACACGATGGTCGGTGAAGAGAACCCGGTACTCGCGGATTGGCATGTGGGCCTGGCCTTCCCATGCCAGCGCCCCTTCGATCATCGAGCAGGCGTGGCGGAGATGCCGATCTGGCGCATCCTCCCCGACAAACTCAACGCCCAGGTCTCCGAAACCTGGCAGGGCGACACCGGCGGCGGCCCCCTCGGCTGGACCGGCATGCTCATGCGGTCGCAAACCATCCCGTCCTACCTGGCCGACGACTGGACCCGCGACTGGGGTGAACTCCAACGCCTCACCCGCCTGATCACCGCACCCCCCGCCGAGATCACCATCGACACCGAACCCACCTGGGGCTGGTCCACCGCCGCACCGATCAGAACAGACTGATCACAAGCGCAACCAGCCGAAACGACAACCGCCGCTGTCCAGAAGGGCAGCGGCGGTTGGATTGTGGGACAACCTACTTCGGCGGTGCACCACCGGCCGGCGGCTCCGCACCGGGAGCACCCGGGGGCGCGGCGGCGGCGGGTGGCTTGGCGCCTGCGGGCAGGGGCTTGCCGATGTGGGGTGCCATGTCCGGCATCAAACGGATCGCCACCTGTTCCCAGGTGCCCCAGTTGTGGATGCCGATATCGGGGAAGTCGTAGCTCACGTTGGTGTAACCCAGTGCGGTGAGGCGCTTTTCGAAGGAACGGGTGTTGGCGAGGGCGATCGCTTCCAGCGGCATGCCCTGGGTGATCGCGTCGATGGACGACAGATCCTGATCGGCGGGCTTGGCGCTACCGGCCGAGATGTAGAGGCGGGTGTTGTTCGCGATCAGCTTCTCGGCGAAGCCGTAGGGGTCCATCCGCCGCCACTTCTCGCTGCCCGCGGGCGCCATCGCCTCGATGTTGTACCCGCCGCTGGCGATCATGGCCGCACCGAGCGCCTCCCGCATACCGGGCATCGACATGTGCAGGTACCCCGACAGCGACCCCGCATAGCTGAACTGCTCGGGGTAATAGGCCGCCATCAACAGCGCCGCACTGCCACCACTGGACAGCCCGAGCACACCATTGCGCGTGGAACTGAACCCCAACCGCGACTTCAAAGCCTCGGGCAGCGTCTTGGTGATGAAGGTTTCCCACTGGTAGGCGGTGGTTTTGCCCTGGGTGTCCTCCCAGCCACCGATGGCCGAACCGGAGTCGGCGCTCGGCAGCATCGACCCGTCGGGGTTCACTCCGTTGAAGCTGCTCGGCTGCTCCCAGTCGGCGTAGAAGCTGGACTGCCCGCCGACCGGCATCACCACATTGATGTTGAACTTCGCCATCTGCGCCGGGATGGAGGTGTGCTTCTCCCAGCCGTTGAGGTCGTTCTCGGCGCGTTCACCGTCGAGCAGGTACACCACCCGGTCCGTGTTGCCGTCGGCCGCGCGCACGATGCGCGTGTTGATGGTGCCCATCGACGACTCGACCGCGAAGTCGATCGCGTTCGGATCGGCATCGGCAGCCGCCGGAACCACCATCCCGAACGGCAGCAACACCGCCGCCGTGACCCCGATCAGGGTCCGCCGGACCCGCCCGGATCGGCGCGCAGGCGCCCCTCCCCCGTTTACGCCACGCATGATCGACCTTTCGCTGACGCGGCCACGCCGCTCCCCACACGACCCGCCCCCACGGCGATGTCCTGCCGCGCAGCATAGCGCGCCCGGCAGCCACCGGCACATACCGAATTACGGTGCGACGCAGCCACCTTCACCGGCCTGGGCTTTCACCACGGCACCGGTGACGATCCGGGCGCTACGCTGGTGAGGAAATTCGTGCCGCGACCCCGGCGGCCCCTGCAGAACGGGACCCCGTGAAGCTCGCTGTACGCCTGATGTTCGTGCTGATCCCAGCCTTGCTGCTGGCCCTGCCCTGGTGGACTCTGGTCTGGGCACCCACCGGCGGTACCGGAACGCTGTTCTGGATCGGGACCGCCGTCGTCGCGGCCCTGTTCGCCTGCCTGCCGGTGGCGATGTTCCTCGGGCACGGCCCGGCCCAATCCGACCCGGCGGTGATCGTCGGCGACGCCCTGCTCGGGGTGTCCTGGGTGTTCTTCGCCTGGTCGGTCATCGGCGTGTTCGTCCGCGGCGCGCTGACGGTGATCGGTGTCGACGACCCCGCCCGCCCGGTCGCGGCGGGGGTGGCGATCACCGCGCTCGCCCTCACCGGCTGGGGCGTGTACGAGGCACGCCGGGTGCCGCGCGTGCGCACGGTCGACGTGGCCATCCGCGGCCTCGCCCCCGGCCTCGACGGTCTGCGCATGGTTGTCGTCACCGACACACACTACGCCGCGCTGAACCGCGTGCGCTGGTCGGAGAAGGTGGTCGACGTGGTGAACGACCTCGAACCCGACATCGCCTGCCACGCCGGCGATCTCGCCGACGGCTCGGTCGAGAAACGCCAGACCCAGGTCGACCCGCTCGGCAAGGTCGTCGCGCCGCTCGGCCGCTTCTACATCACCGGCAATCACGAGTACTTCGGCGACGTGCAGGGCTGGATCGACTACATGGCCGGCCTCGGCTGGCAGCCACTGCACAACGAACACCGCACCCTCACCCGCGACGGTGACCGGCTGGTCATCGCCGGAATCGACGACCCGACCGGGCGCGGACTCCCCGGTCACGGCCCCGATCTGCCCGCCGCCCTGACCGGTGCCGACCCCGACCTGCCGGTGGTGCTGCTCGCCCACCAGCCCAAGCAGATCGCCGACGCCGTCGCGGCCGGGGTGGCGCTGCAGATCTCCGGTCACACCCACGGCGGTCAGATCTGGCCGTTCCACTACCTGGTGCGACTGGATCAGCCGGTCGTGGCCGGGCTGAGCAGGCACGCGAACAACACCCAGCTCTACACCAGCCGTGGCACCGGGTTCTGGGGACCGCCGCTGCGGGTGTTCGCACCCAGCGAGATCACCGTCCTGGTGCTCCACCCGGAGCCCGCCTGAACCGTCAGCGGTGCGGCTGGGTGACCTCGCTCGGCAGCGGACCGCTCATGGCCACACCGGACCCGGTCCAGCTGTAGGTGATCGCCGCCGGGCCACCCTGCGGCGCCGCGAACGGTTCGTCACCGACGAGCCACTTGTAATTCACGGTCACCGAGTTGCCACTCGCCCCGGCGACATAGGTGAACGCGTAAGCCTCGGAAGTCGCTGTGCCCAGGTACTTTCCGTCGTGGAAGAACAGGATGTGAATCGGTGCGCCCGCCGAATTCCCACCGACGGCGCGCACCCACAACAGCTGACCACAGCTGCCCGGCCGGTCCTCCGAGGCCTGCGAGGCGGCCCAGCCGTCACCGAGCCCGGCGAGCGCTTTGCGCACACCGCTGGAGCCCGGGTCGACGCACCGATCCGGCCCGCTGATGTCGTCGGCGGGCGGCGTGACCACCGGCGGCTCCGGATCCGACGGCACCGGTGAGTCGATCACCGGCGGCACCTCAGCCGACGGCCTCCCCGGCGACGGCGTGCCCGGCGACGGCGAAATGGTCTGCTCCACAGGAGGTTCCACCGGAACCGAAGACGTAGCGGTGACCGAGGTCGTCGGCCGGGCAGTGCCCCCGTCGTCCCCGGTGCAGCCCGCGACCATCCCCGCCGCCACCGCGATCAGCGCACTCATCCGAACTGCGTTCTTCATGATTTCCTCGATTCCGAGTCCCCCGCACGCTGTCGGCGCGGACAACGACTCCATCGAGACTCTCGCCGACCCCGTTAGGCGAAAAATGCGAATCCCAGCCCTAGGGTGCGAAATCCACACCCTCCGTCCCACCGGCTGTGACGTGCCGATTCGACATCCGCGCCGAGCAGTTCCCGGCGAGTGGTACCGAATGAAAGCATCGGCGCGTGATCGGTGGCACTGTTACCGTGAAACGGGGGCATTCGTACCGAAAAGGCTTGCCCCGCAAGCAGTGTGATGTGCGAGCGATGAGGAGACCTGAATGGACGACGTGGCACTGGTACTGGACCCCGCAGGCGCGGATATCCAGGGAGAATCCGCGCGGATTCGGGCACGGGGGCCGGTGACGCTCGTCGAGCTGCCGGGTGCGGTGCGGGCATGGTCGGTCACCGACGCCGCCACGCTGAAGAAGCTGCTGGCCGACCCACGGGTGTCCAAGTCCGCCACCAAGCACTGGCCCGCGTTCGCCGCGGGCGAGGTGCCGCCGGACTGGCCGCTGTTCCTGTGGGTGGCCGTGAACAACATGTTCACCGCCTACGGCGCCGACCACACGCGCCTGCGCAAGCTGGTCGCACCCGCGTTCACCCACCGGCGCACAACCGCCATGCGCCCGATGATCGAGAAGATCACCGCCGGCCTCCTCGACGAACTGGCCGCCGTCCCGGCAGGCGAGGTGATCGACCTGCGCGAACGCTTCGCCTACCCGCTGCCCATCCAGGTGATCTCCGAGCTGATGGGTGTGCCGGATTCGCTGCATGCGGGCCTGCGCAAGTGCGTCGACGGCATCTTCGACACCTCGCTGAGCCCGGAGGAGTCGCAGGCCAACTACATGAACATGTACGGCATCCTCGGCGAGTTGGTCGCCTACCGCCGCACCAACCCCGGCGACGACATGACCAGCCTGCTCATCACCCACCGCGACGAGGACGACGGCACCCAGCTCACCGAGCAGGAACTCGTCGACACCTTGCTGCTGGTGATCAGCGCGGGTCACGAAACCACCGTCAACCTGCTCGATCAGGCGGTGCACTCCCTGCTCACCCATCCCGAGCAGCTGGCGGCGGTCGGCGAGGGCAAGGCCACCTGGGCCGATGTGGTGGAGGAGTCGCTGCGCTTCGAGGCGCCGGTCGCGCATCTGCCGCTACGGTTCGCCGTCGAGGAGATCCAGCTCGAGGGCGTCACCATCGCGGCGGGCGACCCGATCCTCGCCTCCTACGCCGGGGCGAGCCGTGACCCGAACCTGCACGGCGACACCGCCGACGACTTCGATGTGACCCGGGTGAACAAGGAACACCTGGCCTTCGGCTACGGCGTGCACCGCTGCCTCGGCGCGCCGCTGGCCCGGCTCGAGGCCGAGATCGCCCTGCCCGCCCTGTTCGCACGCTTTCCCGGAATCCGATTGGCCGGTGCCACGGAGGAATTCGGTTCGGTGGCCAGTTTCATCTCCAACGGCCACGCGACACTGCCGGTGCACCTGAGCTGAGGTTCCCCGTCTCCCATACCTAGATCTGCTAGGGTCATACCTAACGGTTCTAGGTATGGGAGTGCTGTGCGCATCGACAAAGACCTGGTAGCGGCTTCGGCGACGCCGCTCGTGCTCGGGATACTCGCCGACGGCGAGTCCTACGGCTACGCCATTCTCGAGCAGGTGAACACGCTGTCCAACGGCCGCATGCAGTGGACCGACGGCATGCTCTATCCCCTGCTGCACCGGCTGGAACGGCTCGGCTACGTGTCCTCGGCCTGGCGCGTGTCCGACAGCGGCCGCCGCCGCAAGCACTACCTCATCACCGACGCGGGCCGCGCCGCCCTCGCCGAACGCCGGGCGCAGTGGACCGTCGTGGCCGAAGCCCTCGACCAGGTCTGGCGCGGCATCAATCAGCCGCCGTCCGCGGCGCAGGGGTGGGCGTGATGGATACCGAACTCGACGCCGCGGTCGACCTGTGGCGCGGCTACGTCCAACGGCACCGGGTGATTTCGGTGGCCGATGTGGACGAGATGGAAGACCATCTGCGCGAACAGGTCTCGACATTGCGGGACGCCGGTCTCAGCAGCGAGGAAGCGTTTCTCGTCGCGGTCAAGCGGATGGGCAATGTGGACTCGATCTCGCGCGAGTTCGCCCGCGAGCATTCCGACCGGTTGTGGAAACAGCTGGTCCTGATGCCCGAAGACGGTGGGCGCCAGAGCAATCGGGAACTGCTGATGGTGATCGCCATCGCGCTCGCCGCGGGCCTGGCGGTGAAGACCGGGATCACGTTCCTGCACGAGGAGACACTCGCCCTCAACGTGAGCCTTCTCGTCCTGCCGTTCCTCACCGGATATTTCGCCTGGAAGCGGCAGGTGAGCGCGGCAGTCGCCCTCGCCTTGATCGTGCCGTTCGTGCTGGTCGCGCTTGTGCTGAATCTGTACCCGTTCGAGGACGGCGGGTCGACCGTGGTGCTGGCGGGCATCCACGCCCCGATAGCGCTGTGGCTGGTGGTCGGTCTCGCGTATGCAGGCGGTGACTGGCGCTCGAACCGCCCGCGCATGGATTTCATCCGGTTCACCGGGGAGTGGTTCGTCTATCTCACGCTGCTCGCCCTCGGTGGTGGAGTGCTGATGGCCCTCACGGCCGCCGCGTTCGAAACCCTCGATTTCGATATCGAACCGGTCATCACCCGCTGGATCATGCCGTTCGGCGCGGCCGGTGCGGTGATCGTCGCGGCGTGGCTGGTCGAGGCCAAACAGAACGTGATCGAGAACATCGCCCCCGTGCTCACCAGGGTGTTCACACCGCTCACCATCCTGATGCTGCTCGCCCTGCTCGGTGCCTTCGCCACCACCCGCAGCTTCACCGGCATCGATCGGGACCTGCTGATCCAGATGGACCTCATCCTGGTCCTCGTGCTGGGCTTGCTGCTCTACACGATCTCGGCCCGCGACCCGCTGGCACCACCCGCCTTCTTCGACCGTGTGCAACTGGTGCTCGTGCTGAGCGCCCTGATCGTCGACCTGATGATGCTGGCGGTCATGGCCACCAGGATCGCCGAATTCGGTTCCAGCCCCAATAAAATCGTCGCGCTCGGCATGAATGTCGTGCTGCTGGTGAACCTGGCCTGGTCGGCCCACCTGAGTCTGCGATTCCTGCGCGGCCGAACCCCTTTCACCGCGCTGGAACACTGGCAGACCCGTTACCTCCCCGTCTACGGCGCCTGGGCGGCGGTGGTCGTGGTCGTGATCGGGCCGCTGTTCGCCTTCGCCTGAAGGTTTTCGCAAGAAAATCGCTGGACCGGCCGTGACAGGATCGGTCTGTGCTGTTGACGATCTCCACGACCCACTCCCCGGCGACCGATCTCGGGTACCTGCTGGTCAAACACCCCGACCGGGTGCAGTCGTTCGCGACGACCGGCGGCACGGCGCATGTGTTCTACCCCCACGCCGACACCGACCGGTGCACGGTGGCGCTGCTGCTCGAGATCGACCCCGTGGAACTGGCCAGGCCGGGGAAGGGCCAGCACAGCTCGGCGCTGGGACGCTACGTCAACGACCGGCCGTATGTGGCGTCGAGCCTGCTGTCGGTGGCGCTGGGCAAGGTGTTCCGGTCGGCGCTCAACGGCACCAGCCGGGACCGGGCCGAGCTGGCGGGCACGGCGATCCCGCTGGAGATCGAGGTGCCCGCGGTGCCGTGCCGGGGTGGCAGCGAGATCGTCGAGCGGCTGTTCGCGCCGCTGGGCTGGCAGGTATCGACCACCACCGAACCGCTCGACCCGCAGTTCCCGGAGTGGGGCGACTCGCCCTACACCCGTTTGCGGCTCACCGGGACCGTGCGCCTGGCCGAGGCGCTGAACCACCTGTACGTGCTGCTGCCGGTGCTCGACGACGCCAAGCACTACTGGGTCGACGCCGATGAGGTCGACAAACTGTTGCGCGCCGGTTCCGGATGGCTCGGCACACACCCCGACCGCGAACTCATCGCCCGGCGCTACCTGGCCGGTCGACACTCGCTGACCCAGTCCGCGCTCGAACGCCTGCGCGCCGCCGACGACCAGCTCGAGCCCGAAACCATCGAGGACCCGGTCGAACTCGTCGAGACCACCGAACGCAGGACGCCGCTGGTGAAATTGCGCCGCGACGCGGTGCTCGCCGCACTCGCCGAAACGGGCGCCACCCGCGTCCTCGACCTCGGTTGTGGGCCGGGCACTCTGCTGCTCGCACTGCACGCCGACCAGCGATTCACCGAGATCGTCGGCGCCGACGTGTCCAGCGGTGCGCTGGCCATCGCCGAGCGGCGCTTGAAGTTCCACCGCATGCCCGACCGGCAGCGGGCCAGGATCACCCTCGTCCAGTCGGCGCTGACCTACCACGACGACCGGCTGCGCGGCTTCGACGCGGCCGTGCTGATGGAGGTGATCGAACACGTCGACGAGAGCCGGTTGCCCGCGCTCGAACGCGCCGTCTTCGGGCACGCCGCGCCCGGCGCGGTCATCGTGACCACGCCGAACGTCGAATACAACGTGCACTACGAAACTCTCGACGGTCACCGTCACGACGATCACCGATTCGAATGGACCCGTGCGCAATTCGCCGACTGGGCCGCCCGCGTGGCCGATACCTTCGGCTACACCGTCGACATCCGTCCCGTCGGGGAGCACGACCCGCGCACCGGCTCCCCCACCCAGCTCGCTCTCTTCCGTAAGGCCGCCTGATGAACATCGACCTTCCCGAGCTGTCGCTCGTCGCCCTCGTCGGCATCTCCGGCTCCGGCAAGTCCACCTTCGCCCGCGCACACTTCAAGCCGACCGAGGTGCTGTCCTCGGACTTCTTCCGCGGCCTGGTCGCCGACGACGAAAACGACCAGACCGCGACGAAAGACGCCTTCGACGCACTGGGGCACGTCGCGGGGATCCGCTTGCGTGCCGGTCGGCGCGTGGTCGTCGACGCCACCAACGTGCAGAAGCACGCTCGCGCCGAGTTGGTCGCGCTGGCACGGTCTTTCGACGTGTTGCCGGTCGCGATCGTGCTCGACACACCGGAAGCTGTTGCGTGGGAACGGACGCGGAGCCGCACGGATCGCACCTTCGAACGGCATGTCCTGCGGCGGCAGAGCCAGGAGCTGCGGCGGTCGCTGCGGCAGCTCGGACGCGAGGGGTTCCGCAAGGTCTATGTGGTGAGCGACCCGGCCGATGTCACGATCTCCTACGAGCGGGCCTGGAACGACCGGCGCGAACTCACCGGACCGTTCGACATCATCGGCGACGTGCACGGGTGCCGTGCCGAATTGGAGTCCCTGCTCACCGAACTCGGCTGGGTGCTGGTGCGCGACGAGGCGGGCCGGCCGGTCGATGCGACTCACCCGGACGGGCGCCAGGCCGTGTTCGTCGGCGATCTCGTGGACCGTGGACCGGATTCGCCAGGCGTGCTGCGGCTGGTGATGGGCATGACCGACAACGGCCACGCACTGTGCGTGCCCGGCAATCACGAGCAGAAGCTGCTGCGCAAATTGCGTGGCAAGCAGGTGACGGTGTCGCACGGACTGGCCGAGACGCTCGAGCAGTTGGCGGCGGAGCCACCGGAGTTCGTCGACGAGGCGGCGCGGTGGATCGACAAGCTCGTCAGCCACCTGCGGCTCGACGGTGGGCGGCTCGTCGTCGCGCACGCGGGACTCAAGGAGGAATACCACGGACGCGCCTCCGGGCGGGTACGCGACTTCTGCCTCTACGGTGAATCAACCGGGGAGACAGACGAATACGGGCTTCCGGTTCGCTATCCGTGGGCGCGCGACTATCGCGGCTCGGCGATGGTGGTGTACGGGCACGTGCCGACACCGAAGGTGGAGTGGGTCAACAACACCGTGTGCCTCGACACCGGTGCCGTCTTCGGTGGTGAGCTGACCGCGCTGCGTTACCCGGAGAAGACCTTCGTCGCGGTGCCCGCCCAGCGGACGTACTACGAACCGGTGAAACCACTTGTGGCCGAACCGGTTCGCGATGAGGAGACGCTGAATCTCGCCGATGTCACCGGGCGCAGGCACGTGCGTACCGACGACGGCACCGTCATCGTCGACGCCGAGAGTTCGGCGGCCGCGCTCGAGGTGATGAGCCGGTTCGCCATCGATCCGCGTCTGCTGCTGTGGTTGCCGCCGACCATGTCGCCGCCGTCCACGTCGTCGGTGGAGGGATATCTCGAATACCCGACCGAGGCGTTCGCCGACTACCGGGCGGCGGGCGTGGACACGGTGGTGTGCGAGGAGAAGCACATGGGTTCTCGTGCCGTCGTGCTCGTCTGCCGCGACCAGGGCGCTGCCACAACACGTTTCGGCGTCTCCGACGGCAGCTCCGGTGCGGTCTACACCCGCACCGGCCGATCCTTCTTCAGCGACGCCGCCCTCACCGAAATACTGCTCGCCCGGGTACGGGCCGCCGCCGGGACACTGTTCGACGAACTCGACACCGATTGGCTGCTGCTCGACTGCGAGCTGCTGCCGTGGTCGGCCAAGGCGGGCGGGTTGATCCGCACCCAGTACGCCGCGGCCGGTGCGGCCGCACGCTCCGTCCTGCCCGCGGCGCTGGCCGCATTGGAAGCGGGCGTCGACCGCGGTCTCGACCTCACCGCCCTGCGTGATCGCACGGCCGCCCGTGTCTCGAACGCCGACGACTTCACCACCGCCTACCGTCGATACTGCTGGCCCACAAACGATCTCGACGGCGTGGCGCTGGCACCGTTCGCCGTGCTCGCCGCCGAAGGCACCACCTTCGCCGACCGCGACCACGGCTGGCACCTCGACATCTGCGACCGCCTGGTCGCCGCCGACCCCACCACGTTCCGATCCACCGACCGCCGCGTGGTCGATCTGTCGGACCCGTCCGCCGAAGCCGAGGCCACCACCTGGTGGCTCGACCTGACAGGCGCGGGTGGCGAAGGAATGGTCATCAAGCCCTACGCGGGCCTGTCCACCCGCACCAAGGGCAAACTCGTCCAGCCGGGCATCAAATGCCGAGGCCGCGAATACCTCCGCATCATCTACGGCCCGGACTACACAGCCCCCGAACACCTCACCCGCCTACGAGACCGCAACCTCAACCGCAAACGCGGCCTGGCCCTCCGCGAACACACCCTCGGACTCACCGCCCTCAACGCCCTCGCCGCCGGCGAGCCGTTGTGGCGGGTCCACGAGCTGGTTTTCGCTGTTCTCGCCATGGAGTCGACACCCACCGACCCCCGCCTGTAGACCCGCCGCTCGCGCCCAGCCGGCGCGGGCGGTGTCTCATCCGATGACGGGGATGGGTTGGGCAGCAGTTCTGTGGCAGGGTCGCAGGAGCATCCGTGGAACCGCCGTGGTTGCGGCAGAACTGTTGAGAGATCAGAGAATTGACTGAGTTGGATCTGTACCCGTTGCCCTTTCGTGCCGCCCATGTGGCGTGTGTCGCGCCTGTTCGGACAGTGCGCGAGCTCGAGATGATGCGGTTGAGTGCGAGTATCCGGTCCAAGCCGGAGTGGTATCGCAAGCGTGAGGATCCCGAGGTCGTGGCGCGCTGGTCGCGGGAGGCGGCCGAGCAGGGGATGACGCAGGCTCAGATCCGCTATGTGCTCGACGAATTGGGGTATTACACCGAGCTTCGTGATGTGGAGCGCGGGATCGAGGTGTCGGCTGTCGACGGGGTGTGGCAGTCGGACTCGGTGGTCGACGAGGATCTTCGCAAGCGGTTGGCCGAGGCGGTGCGCGTACTGGAGGAAGTGCCTGCGGCGGAACTGGATTGGCATCCGGGGTCCGACGGGCAGGTGCTCGATCTGGTACATCCCTCGATGTACTGCCTGGTGCGCGGCGTGAGCCTGCCAGAGGACGCACCGTGGCCCACTCCGGAGAAGAACGCCGAGTCGGCCTCGCATTCGAAGAAGTTCCAGTGGTTGCCCACCGATGTCGAGGTCGGCGCCGACGGTTCCGTGGCGTTCCTTTCCTACGTGAACAATGTCGACCCGGACCGCCATCAGGAACTCGCCGCCGTCCTGCCCGAGCTCTTCGGCCGGACACTCCCCCTGCTGGAGAACGTGCTCACCGATCTGCGCGCCCCGAAACGAGTGCGCATCGTCGCCGACCCGTTCGGCTGGTACGAGGACACCGAACCGCAACCCCCGGAGGACGACGACGAGGCAGCCGAGGAAGCCTACGAGGAAGCCATGGAGAAGTGGTGGGAAGAACGTCAGCCCACCATCCCGGACGCGCCCGAGTTCCAGCCGCCCGAGCGGGACGACACCCGTACCGTCACGCTCAGCGGCCGAAGGCTGCAGGTGATCGTCAAACTCGCCAACATCCACCTCAGCCCGGACAAGCCCGAATATCCCGGTGGTTCATGGCATGTCGAGGCCATGCTGAACGAACGCATCGTCGCCACCGCCATCTACTACTGGGACAGCGACAACATCACCGACAGCCTGCTCGGCTTCCGCACCGCCATCGACGAGCCGTACTACGAGCAGAACGACCGCACCGGAGTCCGCGAGGTCTACGGTCTCGACGACGAGGACGCGCTCAACCAGGAACTGGGCTCGGTCCGCACCACGACCGGCCGGTGCGTGGCCTTTCCGAACATCTACCAGCACCGGGTCGCCCCGTTCCGGCTCGACGATCCGACCCGAAGCGGTCACCGAAAGATCGTGGCCTTCTTCCTGGTGGACCCGACGGTCACCATCACCTCGACCGCCGACGTCCCGCCGCAGCAGCCGTGGTCACCCACCTCGACGATGACCAGAGCCCAGGCCGAGGAATTCCGTGAACAACTGATGCATGAACGCAAGTTCTTCGTCGACGAACACAACGAGGAATACTTCGAGCGGGAGTTCTACCTCTGCGAGCACTGACCTACTTCGCGTGGCGGCCGACCTCGTCCAGGTGGGTCAGCGCTTGCCGGTAGGACTCGAAAAGACTTGTCTCGCAGTACGGCACGCCGATCTCGTCGCAGAAGCCCGCGACGATCGGCTGTGCGTGCCGCAGGTTGGCGCGCGGCATCGACGGGAACAGGTGATGTTCGATCTGATAGTTCAAGCCGCCCATCGCCAGGTCGACGAGGAAGCTGCCGCGCACATTGCGTGAGGTGAGGACCTGACGACGCAGGAAGTCGGTGTTGTCGCCCTCGGGCAGAACCTCCATGCCCTTGTGGTTGGGCGCGAACGTCGAACCCATGTACAGCCCGAACAGGCCCTGCTGCACGGCGATGAACACCAGCGCTTTGCCCGGTGACAGCACCAGGAACGCCGCCGACAGCAGCCCGACGAAGTGGGTAGCGAGCAGCGCACCCTCCCAGACGCGGTTCGCGATCGGCCAGCGGAACACCGCGACGATGCTCTTCCAATGCAGGCTGCCGCCCTCGAGCAGCAGCAACGGGAAGAACAACCACCCCTGGTAACGGAAGATGAAGCGGCGCCAGCCCTTTCCGGTCCGCGCCCGCTCACCGGAGAACGCAAGCACCCCCATCGCGTCCGGGTCCATGCCCTCGGTATTGGGGTGCGCGTGATGGCGGGCGTGATTACTGGTCCACCAGCCGATACTCAACCCGATCGCCAGATTGCCCGCGATCAGGCCGTACAGGTAGTTGGCCTTGCGGCCCGCGAAGATCTGCTTGTGCCCGGCGTCGTGGCCGAGGAAGGCGATCTGCGAGAACACCATCGCTAGGAACGCCGCGACGAGCAGCGTCCACCACGAGTCCCCGATGACGAAAAACGCCACCCAACCAGCGACGAAAGCCGCCGCGGTGAGCGCACTCTTCCACCCGTAATACCGCAACCGCCGGTCCAAGAGGTTCGCCTCCCGGACACGACGCAACAGGACCGAGAACTCACTGCCACGCACGGGGACGACATCAGACGCTATAACCACCGCACAAGCATGGCGCATGGAGGCCACGGCCGGGTGAACGGGTTGCAGATCGATGACGAAAATCGCCGGCGCCGGCGAGTCAGGCGTTCGGCAGCTGGTCGAGGAACCACCGGAACCGGGCGGCCTCCCCGCTGCCGGTGGTCGGCAACCGCAACAGCGGGAAACCGTAGCGGTCGCAGATCTCGTCCTTCTTCCTGTCTCTGGCCTGCTGCACCGGGTCGGCTTCGTGCGTGCTGAACCCGTCCACCTCGACCGCGCCCACATTCACATTGGTGATGTGGTTGAAGACGACGAAATCGAACGAGGACCGGTACCGGACGAACTCGCGCAGCTCGGCATCGAGCAGCCGCAGATCGCGGGGAAAGACGTTCTGCAGATAGACCTGGCGGTGGATCGCCAGGTGGTCACGCCCGGTGTCGGCGAGCACCTGCTCGAGCATCGTCAGCGCGATATCCTCCGACGGCCAGCGGGTACGCCCCCAGCCGATCAGCGGGTGCGCGCGCCGCCGCTCGCTCAGCTCGGTGTACAGCAGGTCGAAGATCGACACCAGGTCGCTGTCGACCACGGCGTGGCGGCGATCCCGGTAACGCACGTAGCCGAACAGATCGCGCAGGTGCCTGCTCCCCGGCAGCTCGGACGGGTGTGTGACGAGGACGAACGCCCGCATCGCCCGCGACACGGCCACGTTGATGAGCTTCGGGTCGTCGGCGAATTTCAGTCCGGCCCGGCCGCTGTGCGTGTCGTCGAGGACGGTGGTCATGATGATCGCGTCCTTCTCACGGCCCTGGAATTTGTGGACCGTGTCGGAGTCGATGGCGGCGATCAGGGCGTCGGCCGCCTTGTCGGCCTGGCGTCGGTACGGTGTGGTCACCCCGATCTCGTGCGGCGCGAATTCGGCTTCCAGCCACGGGATCACCTGGTGGCGGATCACGTCGATCTCCCGCTCGTTGCTGCGCTGTTTCGAACGAGGATCGTCGTCGCCGCTGATGCGGCGCATGTGGTTACCCGGACTGGTGCGCACCAAGGTCATGGCACCGATTCCCGGCGTGCTGCGCGTGTACGGAATCAGCTCGCCGTCGTAGAACTTCCGGTTGCAGAACTCGATGATGTCGGGGTCGCACCGATAGTGTTCGCGCAGCATCTGGTGGGGCACATGGTCGCCGTAGCGTTCGAGGATCGCGGCCAGCACGCTGTTGCGGTAGTCGAAAATCGGATCGGGCGACGGCGGCAGATCGGTGAACTTCTTGGTGACCGGTGGGAGTTGCGCCAGATCGCCGACCACGATGACGGTGCGCGCGCAGGCCAGCGCCGGGGCGACGGTCACCAGATCCACCTGCGATGCCTCGTCGATGATGAGATAGTCCAGCAACTCCGACCGGCCGATGCTGTTCTGCAAGGAATGGCAGGTGCTCAGGATCAGCGGGTAGTCGAGGGTGAACGCGGCGAACCGGGATCGATACCGTGAGTTGTGAACGGTGCGGGTACTCGCGCCATATCGCTCGTACAGGGAATCGCGCAGGAGTTGGGCGGACAAGCGGGCCTGCTCGGCCGTCAACTCGTCGAATTTCCGGGCCGCCAAGCCGGCGCCGAGTTGCTCGACTCGCTTCTCGAGTTCGGCGATCTTCTTCTCGTAGTACAGGCGCTGAATGCGCAGCACCACATCGACATCGCTCGCGTCCACGTGACGCAGCGCCCGGTACCGGAAGTAGCGGTTCATGGCATCGACCATCCGGCCGACGCCGCTGTCGCGGATCCACCGCGGGTCGGTATCGGCGATGAAGTCGAGGAGCTTGCGTGCGCTGTAGCGGCGCAGCAGCGGCAGGTTCGCCGCATCCGGTAGCGCGCCCTCGTCGAAATACGACTGGAAATGCCGCTGCTCCAAACGGTATGCGTGCAATGCGGCACGCACCTCGGCCCGCAGACGATCCTGTTTCAGCAGGTCGGCGAGGCGCCGGTTCACCCTGTCGAGCTCGGCCGCCGCGTCGGTCCGCGGTTCTGTCCAGGTATGGACCAGCGCGTCGACCTGCGCGTTGCGTTCGGGCTGCGCGGCGAAGAACTCCTGGCGTTTGTCGTAGTTACCGAGATTGGCCGCGACCATCCCGAAACCTTCCTTGGTCAGCTTCTCGACGACATTGTCGACCGCGGAATTGCTGAACGAGACCACGCCGACCGTGGCACCGGTTTCACAGATCACCGAGGCGATGATGTTGAGGATCGTCTGGGTCTTACCGGTTCCCGGCGGCCCTTCGATCACCGAAATCGGGTACCGCAGGGCGTTGTTCACCGCCTTGCTCTGACTGATGTTGGTGCGAAACGGATATACCGGAAGTGGTATTCGCTCATCGGGTTTCGGCTCGATCGGCGCGTTCTCGAGAATGCGGGCCAGAGCACACTCGGGGTGAAGGAATTCCAGGCTCCGATAGTTCTTCTGGAGGAGTGCACCGGCATCGCCGGTCTGCTTTGCCGCCACCGCTCGCCAGTACCGCAGCACGTCCTGGGAGCGGGGACTCGGGGCCGACCGCACCTGCACCTGATCGTCACGGTACGCGTGCCAGGTTCCGGTGCGGGTCAGCACATGCCACCACGATCCGGCTTCGGGCGGGCCCGCGAAAACGTAGGCCTCGACGGCCTCCACCGGGGAACCGCCGACGAACATCCGCTGGTCCGGGCCGAGTGGCATCGCCCTCGGGTCGTGGAGAACGGTCACCCGGTCCCACCCGAACGGGTACTCCTTCGGTGTGGCGAACCGCACCACGACCCGGTCTCCCCGCGGCTGGAACGCGGTGATCTCGAACGTCTTGTCCTCGGGAACCCGGTCTTCCCTGCGCCGGATCACGACCGCCGTCGCCCATGGATCGAACATCGAACCCCCCTCGCCGCCCGAACAGCGAGTCTACAATCCCGGCTCGATCACGTCTTCCGTTGTGCCACTGGGTTTTCGGTCGATTCAATGCCATCCGAGGTGTCGGCGGCGATGTTCTGCCCGATCACGCTCTCGCGTGGGCGAGAGGATCCGCCCGGAGCGTTGAGATCACCCCTCAGCCGAGGCCGTCCGGAACGATGCGCAGCTTTTGCGCGATACGGGCGAGCGCCTTCTGATCACTCGCGTTGAGCGAGTCGAGGACGGTGCGGCGCACTGAGCGCAAGTGGGTCGGAGCTGCCGAACGCACGATGTCCAGGCCGGTGTCGGTGAGTTCGGCGAGGGTGTAGCGACCGTCTGCCGGGTCGGGTGCCCGGACGATCCAACCGCGCTGTTCACAGCGTTTGGTGACGTTGGACAGGCGCGACAGCGACCCGCTGGCGAGGACGGCGAGTTCCCCCATGCGCAGCTTGCGTTGCGGCGCTTCGGAGAGATGACTGAGCACGAGGTATTCGAACAGCGTGAGGTCGTGCTCCTGCCGCAGCGGTGATTCCAGCTTCCCGGGCAGCAGTAGGACCAGGGAGATGAGCCCGGTCCACGCCGCCTTCTCGGTCTCATCGAGCCAGCGATCTTCTTGGTCGCCCATGCGTGTCTCCGTGCTGCTCAGGATGTCCGTTGCCGGCTGACCCGAGCAGGCAATGACTTCAAGGTTGAATTATTGATTGCGCAGGGTTAGTTTACGTGTGAAGTCATACATCGCGGTACGCCCCTTCACACGATTGAGAGCATCATGAGCACGGTTACCTTCGGCATCAGTCCCGGCGCAGGCGAGAAGCTGCACCGAGCGCTCGGCTACAGCAGCGCCGTCCGGGTCGGCGACCGGGTGGAGACCTCCGGTCAGGCCGGGGTGAATGACGAGCTGATCGTTCCCGACTCACTGGAGGACGAGATCATCCAGGCTTTCGACAACGTGGAGCGAACGCTCGCCACCGTCGGCGCCACCTGGAGGGACGTCATTCACGTCAACTCGTATCACAAGGTAGAAGCGGGAAGCGGCGTCATCGGAGACGATCACAACAAGGTGATGGCCGAGCAGTTCCGTCGGCGTCTCGGCGGCCGCGCGCCGATCTGGACCGAGACCGGGGTGACCGCGCTCGGTCTCGCCGCCATGCGCGTGGAGATTCGTGTCACCGCCATCGTCGGTTCCGGAAACTGAACGACGCATCCGGCGACCGAAAGCAGCGTCTCACTCGCGAGTACTACCGAGGACGCTCCCACGGAGTGATGTGGCGCGGCTCGGCTCGTTCGTAATCTCGCCGTACTGACCAACGGCGAGAGGGCATTTGATGATCATCCCCACCGAGCGGAGATCGCCGATGCAGCGGTTCCGGGTGCCGGTTCTGCTCGTCGGGGCAGTCGTGTTGCTGATCGCCGCGCGGGGCGTGGACGCGCTCGTTTCGGATGTGCCTGTGCTGCGGTTCTTCCTAGGAATCGGGGCGGCGGTCGGGGCGGTCTTCGCTTTCAGGTGGCTTTCCCGCCGTGTCGAGAAACGCGCGGAGGTCACAGAATTGGCCGCCGCTGGGCGGTGGCGGGGGCTCGGGCACGGTGTACTCATCGGAGCCGGGGCATTCCTCGCGACGATGCTGCTCGCGGTCCTGTTCACCGACGCCGACATCACCAGTGGCTCCTTCGGAGCCTGCCTGGGAGTCGCGGGCTCGATGGCTTCGGTGGCGGTCACCGAGGAGCTGCTGTTCCGTGGCGTGGTGCATCGCATTCTGGAAGAACGGACCGGCAGCATCATCGCGATCGCGGTCTCGTCTGTGATCTTCGGCCTGACGCACTTGGTCAACAGCAATGCCACGCTGTGGGGTGCACTGGCCATCGCGGTCGAAGGTGGTGCGCTGCTTGCCATCGCCTACACCGCCACGGGGTCGTTGTGGTTGCCGATCGGCCTGCATTTCGCCTGGAATTTCACGGAGTCCGGCGTGTTCGGCACCGCGGTATCCGGCGCCGACGGCGAATCCGGCCTGCTACGCACCGTCCTCTCCGGACCGGATGTGCTGACCGGGGGGACGTTCGGTCCGGAGGCGAGCCTCTTCGCGCTGCTGTGCTGCCTGGTCCCGGCGGTGTGGATGCTTCGCGGCGCGAAGCTCGTCACCCGGCGCTGACAGTTCACTTCCGGACCTCCCGCCTCCGGCCGAAACCGCCTCGGCGGCTGCACTTCTCGCTTGCGATGCACGAGTTCATGTTGCTGGAACAGCAAGTTTGCGTGCCAGATCGTGTCCGATCCGGAAACACTGAGAGTGTCCCGATCACAGGAGTCTCGATGAGCGCCACCCATGCGGTCACCTCCTGGAACGGGACCGGGAGCGCCGTTCTCGGCGCGCCCATGCCGCCGCGTCCCCTCTCAGCGTCCGCCGACTTCCCTGGACAGGAACACATGAACACCGCAATCCGGCCGTCACCGAGCCGCTTCCGCCGAGCCGTACGCGCGATGGTGTCGTTCACGCTAGCCCTACTGCTCACGGTCGGCGCCGCCGCGTGCACCACGCCGTCCTCCGCCGACATTCCCCCCTACGCCCTTGCCACCCACAACGATCCGGAATTCGACAAGACCTTCCGGCACGAGTTCGCCGATATCGACGGGGTCCGGATCCATTACGTGACCGGTGGCAGCGGCACACCGGTGGTGCTGATCCACGGTTGGCCGCAGACCTGGTTCGGCTGGTGGCCGATCATGCCGGAGCTGGCCGAGAACCACACCGTCTACGCCATCGACCTTCCCGGGCTGGGCGACAGCACCGGCTCACCGAGCGGCTACGACAAAGCCACCTTGGCCCGCTACGTGCACACCCTGATCGCCGATCGGCTCGGAGTGCGTGACGCCCGCGTCATCGGGCACGATTTCGGTGCCGCGGTGGCATTCCAGTACGCCACCCAGTTCCCCGCCGACACCGCACGTCTCGGCTACCTCGACCTGCCGCTACCCGGGCCCTCGATCGATGCGGCCACATACCGGTCGATGAGCTGGCATATCGCCTTCCACTCCCAGCGGCGGGTCCCCGAGGCAGTCGTCGACGACGTCCGCGAATATCTGGCGCTGTTCTATCCGCAGGTCTCCTTCGGCGGATCAGCCTTCGGTGGCACCTCGGACCGATCCCCGTTCACCGACGCCGAGATCGACGAGTACGCACGGACTTACAGCCGACCCGAACAACTGGCAGGTGGCTTCGAGCTCTACCGCGCTCTCGACCAGGACGTCCGCGATGCCGTGGCAGCAGCACCGACACCGGTGCCCACGCTGCTCATGACCGCCCAGGGCCAGCTCGACCCCGTCCGGACGACCGCGGCCCCACGGATGACCAATATCGTGCGGGCAGTGGATGTGCCGAACGCGGGCCACTGGCTCAGCGAGGAGAACCCTCAGTTCGTCACCTCCGAACTGCTGCGCTTCCTCGCCGGATGAGCCTGGCGGAACTCGTCGACAAGTGGTCTGGAGTTCCGGAGTCACGACAAAAACAGGTTAGGCCCGGTCATTGACCGGGCCTAACCTGTTGTTTCTGTGGAGCTAAGGGGACTCGAACCCCTGACCCCCACACTGCCAGTGTGGTGCGCTACCAGCTGCGCCATAGCCCCGTGTTCTGTTGTTTCAGCTGCTCTCGCTGCTGCCTGAATGAAGTTACACCATGGTTCTCCGGGAGAACAAATCGGCTGGTAGATGGCGAAAACGGGGCGATTCAGGAGTGGGTTGGGGGATGTGGGCGGCGCGGCGGGGGTCTAGGATGTGCGCAACCTCACGTGGGTCAGGGGGCGAGGGTGGTGACCCAGTTCTCGTCGCGCCACTCGACGGTGGTTGTTCCGTCGTAGATGGTGGGGGTGGCGGATTTGTTGCCGGTGCGGGCGTCGAGGTCGGCGAGGGCCGATTTCGCGGCGGCCGCGGCGGCGTCGCGCTGGGTGGCGTGGGTGATGCAGGCGGCTACGGATTCGGGGGCGCCGGATTCGGTGGCGAGGGTGGCCAGGGCGGGGTTGCTCAGGTCCTCGGCGCCTTCGTCGGGCTGGCGGTCGACGAACAGGGCCTTGTGGAACTTGCCGTAGGTGGGGCCCGAACCTGTTTGGGCGACACAGAGATTGGCCGCGATGGCGCGGGTGGAGTAGTCCTTGCTCTTGGACTGGTCGTCGAGGAACGCGACGAGGTGGTAGTTCACGGCGAGCTTGCCCTCGTCGATCTTCTGGGCGAGTTCCTGGCCGTAGCTGGTCTCCATCACCCCGCACGCGGGGCACAGCGGGTCTTCGAAGATGTCGATGGTTTTCGCGGCGTCGGGACGGCCGAGCCGGATCACCCCTTCGGGCGTGGTGGTGACCTGCACCGCCGCCTCGCGCACAGCGCCGTAACCGTCGTTGCGGACGGATGGTGGTTCGGCGCTCCACTTGTAGACGGCGAACACGATCAGCCCGATCACGACGAGGGCCACCGCGCCCAGCGCGTAGGTGGTGTTGCTCGACACGGGACGTGGTTTGTGCGAAGAACCGGCTGTGCTCACCCGTCCACTCTGCCTCGAGCCGATATCGGCGCGCCGCCCGGGCACGCCGATATCAGCTCTACCAGCTATTTCTCCGTGTCGACCGGGCGACGGTTCGCGGAAACCATGCCGTCACGCACGACGGGTGACCCGTCGGGGCCGTCGCAGGTGCATTGCGGGTCGAGGCCGTCGCCGGCGTGGTCGGGATGCTGCGGGTCCTCGGGATGCACGATCCGCGACGGCTCTGGAGTGAACACCCACACCGTCGCCGACACCGCGAGCACGGCCCCGGTCACCGCCATGCCGACCCCGAACGACGTGCGGTCGGCCACCTCGCCGATGACGATGGGGCCGAGGACCGCGCCCAGGTCGGCTGCCATCTGAAAGGCCGCGAGGACCGGCCCGCCGCGCGCCCGGCTGCCGAGCACATCGGCGAGCGCCGCCTGCTGCACCGGGCTGAACATGCCGGATCCGATGCCCGCGACGAACGAGGCGAGCAAAAACCACGGCAGCGACGGCGCGAAACCGAGCGCGCCGGTGCCGACCGCGCAGATCGCCGAGCCGAGGATCAGGAACGGTTTGCGGCCGAGCCGGTCGGATAATCGACCCGAGGCGAACAGCACCGCGCCGTTGCCCGCCGCGAAGACGGTGAGCGCGACACCAGCCATGCCGGGTTCCTGCCGCAGGGTTTCCACCACCAGCAGCGGGACGAACGCCATCCGCACACCGAACACCGCGACACCGCCGGCGAAACTCGACAGCAGCACCGCGCGATACGCGGGCTCCGACCAGCCCTGCCGGAAGGTCAGTTCCGGTGTGGTCGTCGCGCTCTCGTCCTTCAGGACCGGTGACTCGCGTAAACCGGCGAACACGATCACGCACACGACGAGCAGGGCGAGCGCGTAGATGACGAACGGGGCCCGCAAGCCGAGCCCGGCCAGCGCACCACCGACCAGCGGACCGACCAGCGAACCGATCAGGAAACTCGTCGAATACACACCGGACACCCGGCCGCGCGCGGCAGGCGGCGACACCCGGATGATCAACGCCATCGACGACACCGTGAACATCGTCGACCCGATCCCGCCGAGCGACCGCAACACCAGCAGTTGCCAATACGTCTGCGCAAGCGCGCACGCACCGGTCGACACCGCGACGATGAGGATGCCCGCCAGATACACCCGTCGCTCGCCGAGCTTCTGCACCAGGCGCCCGCTGGCGGGGGCGAACAGCAAGCGCATCAAGGCGAAGGCACTCACGATCGCCGACGCGGCCGCGATACCGACCCCGAATTCGCGCGCGTACTGCGGCAGCACCGGCGCCACCAGCCCGAAACCGAGCGCGATCACGAACGCCGCCGCTATCAGCACCCAGATTTCGGCGGGTAGTCGAACCTTTGTCGCGGTACTCACTCGATCAGCGCCTGATTCACCATCTCCTCGGCGGCGGCCTGCACCTGGGCCAGATGCTCGGAACCGAGGAAGGATTCGGCGTAGATCTTGTACTTGTCCTCGGTGCCCGACGGACGGGCGGCGAACCAGGCGTTCTCGGTGGTCACCTTCAGCCCGCCGAGCGGGGCTCCGTTGCCGCGCGCGGTGGTGAGGATGCCGGTGATCTCCTCGCCGGCGATCTCGGTGCCGGTGATGGCGTCGGCGCTGAGCCGCGCGAGCTTGGCCTTCTGCTCGGTGGTGGCAACGGCGTCGATGCGCGCGTAGGCGGGACTGCCGTGCTGACGTTCGAGCTCGCCGTAGCGGGCCGAGGGGGTCTGACCCGTGACGGCCGCGATCTCGGCGGCCAGCAGCGCCAGCAGAATGCCGTCCTTGTCGGTGGTCCACACGGTGCCGTCCATCCGCAGGAACGACGCGCCCGCGCTCTCCTCACCACCGAAAGCCAAACTGCCACTGAACAATCCGGGCACGAACCACTTGAACCCGACCGGCACCTCGTACACATCGCGCCCGAGCACACCGACCACCCGGTCCACCATCGAGGACGTGACAACCGTCTTGCCGACCTTGGTGAGCGCGTCCCACCACATCCGGTTGGCGATGAGGTATTCGATCGCGACGGCGAGGAAGTGGTTGGGGTTCATCAGGCCGCCGTCGGGGGTGACGATGCCGTGGCGGTCGGCGTCGGCGTCGTTGCCGGTGGAGATGTCGTAGTCGTCCTTGATGCCGACCAGTCCGGCCATGGCGTGGCGCGAGGACGGATCCATCCTGATCTTGCCGTCGCTGTCGAGGGTCATGAAACGCCAGGTGGGGTCGACGAACGGGTTGACCACCTCGAGTTCGAGATCGAAGCGCTGCCCGATCTCCTCCCAGTAGTCCACGCTCGCCCCACCCATCGGGTCGGCGCCCATGCGGATGCCCGCGCCGCGAATGGCGTCCAGGTTCAGTGCGTTCGGCAGGTCGGCGACGTAGTGGTCGAGGTAGTCGTAGCGCTGCACATGGGTCTTCATCGCCTGTTCCAGCGACACCCGCTTCACCTCGGCCAGGCCGCCGCGCAGCAGTTCGTTGGCGCGCGCGGCGATGGCGTCGGTGGCCTTGGTGTCGGCGGGACCGCCGTGCGGCGGGTTGTATTTGAAGCCGCCGTCGCGCGGCGGATTGTGCGAGGGGGTCACCACGATGCCGTCGGCCTGGTGCTTGGTTCCGCCCTGATTGTGGCGCAGCACAGCATGACTCAGCGCGGGCGTCGGGGTGTAGCGGCCGCGCGCGTCGATCACGGCGGTGACGTCGTTGCCCGCGAGGACCTCGAGCGCGGTGGTCCAGGCCGGTTCGGACAGGGCGTGGGTGTCGCGCGCCAGGTACACCGGACCGGTGATGTCGCGGGTGGCGCGGTACTCGACGATCGCCTGGGTGATGGCCATGATGTGCGCCTCGTTGAACGCGCTGTCCTCGCTGGACCCGCGATGACCCGAGGTGCCGAAGACCACCTGCTGGCTCGGTTCGGCCGGATCGGGCACGCGGCTGTAGTACGCGGTGACCAGGTGAGCGATATCCACCAGGTCGGTCGGGCGGGCGGGCCGTCCGGCGCGATCGTGGGCCATGGTGGGTGTTCCCTTCCGTGTCGGCTGGGCGCGGCTGGTCATGAGGATCATGCGCACAACCAGTTGGTCAGGGACGCGGCGGCATACACCGAGGCCAAGCTCGCCGCGACACTGATCGCGACGTTGCCCAGGGCATACACGTAGGCGCCCTCGGTTACCAGACGTATGGTCTCGTAACCGAATGTGCTGAACGTGGTCAGCGCACCACAGAAACCGATTCCCGCGAACGCCAGCAGAGTACTGCCCGCGCTCGCGCCGATCAGGCCCCCGAGCAACGCCGAACCGACAATGTTAACCGTCAACGTCCCCCACGGCAGCCCGGCCGGGAACCGCGCCGAGACCGCCCGATCGACGAGGTAACGCGCGGGGGCACCGAGCATTCCACCCGCGAACACGAGTGCCGCGGTCATCGCCCGCCTCCCGCCGTGGGAGCCCACATCGCGACCATCGGATGGCCCCCTTCCGTCGTCGGATTCACGTGCCCTGCCCCACGCTGCCTGCCGCCCAGCGGGTCCCGATCATGGCGAGCGCCATCGCGCCGAGGCCCGCGAGAACCGAGAGACCGAGATAGGCCACGGCCGTGCCCGGCGAACCGGTGTCGATCAGTGTACGAAGCTCGAGGCCGAAGGTGGAGAAAGTAGTGAACCCGCCGAGCACGCCGATCCCGAGGAACGGGCGAACCAGCATCGGCGCCGACCAGAACTCGGTGACCACGACCATCAGCACCCCGAGGGCGAAGCAGCCGACCACATTGACGGTCAGCGTCGACCACGGAAATTGCCCAGGACGCACCGGCCACCACTGGCCCACACCGTATCTGGCCGTGGCCCCGAGACCACCGCCCACCGAGATCGCCGCGAGGACGGCCGGGTCGAGCGCCGGGGGCCGCGATGCCATGCACTGCCCTCCCCTGCTAGTCCGACGGTGGTCGTTGCTCATGGTATCGAGTACCCCCGACAAACTAGCGCGCGGTGCGCGTCCGGCAAACCCCCAGCAGCCACCTCGCGCGAACGCCGATGGCCCGGACCGAGTCTCGGTCCGGGCCATCGGTTTACGACGGGTGGATCAGTGCGCGAGCACCATCTCGCCCTCGGCGGGGGCGGGCACCTTGTTCGGCATGAGCACACCGATCACGATCGCGCCGAGCACGAAAGTGGCCGCCGCCCACCAGAAGCTGGTGGTGTAGCTCTCGATCGCGCCCTGGGCCATGGTCAGTGGACCGGGCTCGTGCGCGGAAACGTAGTCGGTCATCGCCGAGGCCGCGATCGTGCTGAGCAGCGCGGTGCCGATGGAACCGCCGACCTGCTGGCTGGTGTTCACCATCGCCGAGGCGACACCGGCGTCGTCGTGCTGCACGCCTGCCGTCGAGCCCTGGAACGCCACCGACATGGCGCCACCGAGGCCGAGGCCGAGCAGGACGAGCGCGGGCAGGATGTGGGTGACATAGCTGCTGTCAAGACCGATGAAGGTGAGCCACACCATGCCCGCCGCGGCGACCAGGAAGCCGCCGCTGATGACGACCTTCGGCCCGACCTTTGGCAGCAGCAACGAGGGCGCGGTGGTGGACGAGGCAACCATGCCGAACACCATCGGCATGAACGCCACACCGGTCATGATCGGCGAGTACTGCAGCGACAGCTGCATGTAGAACGTCAGGAACAGGAAGATCGCGAACATGCCGATGCCCATGATGAACACGGTCAGGTAGGAACCGGCACGGGTGCGGTCGGTGACGATGCGCAGCGGCAGCAGCGGGTGCGCGACGCGGGTCTCGATCCAGACGAACACCGCGAGCAGCACGGCGCCGCCGATCAGGAAGGCCAGCGTGGTCGGATCGCTCCAGCCGTGGGATTCGGCGTGCGAGAAACCGTAGACGATGCCGAACAGCGCCGCGGTGACGGTGATGGTGCCGGGCCAGTCGAGCTTGGGCCGCGAGGTGGCGTTCACGTGCTTGGCCAGCAACAGCACCGCACCCACCAGCGCGACGGCGGCGAAGATCAGGTTCACATACATCGCCCAGCGCCACGACGCCCACTCGGTGAGCGCGCCACCGAGCAGCAGGCCGATCGCGCCACCGGCACCGGCGACCGCACCGAAGATGCCGAACGCCTTCGCGCGTTCACCGGGTTCGGTGAAGGTGACGGTCAGCAGCGAGAGGGCGGCGGGCGCGAGCAGCGCGCCGAACACACCCTGGCCGACGCGGGCGGCGACCAGCATCTCGAAGCTGTTGGCCGCGCCGCCGATGGCGGAGGCGACCGCGAAGCCGACCAGGCCGACGATGAAGGTGTTGCGGCGGCCGAACAGGTCGCTGAGGCGGCCGCCGAGCAGCAGCAGGCTGCCGAAGGCCAGCGCGTAGCCGGTGATGACCCATTGGCGGTCGGCGTCGCCGAAGCCGAGGTCGGCCTGGGCCGCGGGCAGCGCGATGTTCACGATCGTCGCATCGAGCACGACCATCAGCTGCGCGATACCGAGGACAGCGAGCACCCACCAGCGCAACGCGTGTGAGCCTCGCCGGTTCCCGGTGTCCGCACCGGACGCGGGACTCGTCCCCTTGTCGAGTGTGGTGGTCATGACTCCCCTTGCAGGTCTAGGTCGGTAGTTTCGGTGGCATAATCGGAGATATAGCCTCCGCTTCAGTCGAAGCTACCAGAGTAACGGAGAAACCACCTCCACTTAATCCGGCAATGAGTAGGATGCACCTGTGAATCACGCCACGACGACTGCCGCAGCACCCCGCAGGCTGCGCGCCGATGCCGCCCGCAATCAGCAACGCATCGTGGTCGCAGCCAGGGAACTCTTCGCCGAACACGGCCTGGAAATCACCCTCGACGACGTGGCCGAGCGCGCGGGCGTCGGCGTCGGCACGGTCTACCGGCGCTTCGCCAACAAGCGGGCACTCATCGTCGAGGTGTTCGAGCAGAACATGGTCGACTTCGCCGACGCGGCCGACGCCGCGACCCGCAATCCGGACCCGTGGCTGGCACTCGTCGAGTTCTTCGAACATGCCTGCAAGCACCTGGCGACCAACCGCGGCTTCGGCGAGGTGGTGCTCGAACTCGAAGAGGACCCGACCCGGTTCGCCGAGATGCGTGAGCGGATCCGCCCGTCGGTGGCGGCCATCGTCGACCGGGCGCGCGACGCGGGCGCGGTGCATCCCGACATCACCACCACCGACTTCTTCGCGCTGATCCACATGGTCAACTCGTTCATGGAGTTCGCCGCACCGGTCAATCCCGACGTGTGGCAGCGGTACATGGCCGTGGCGCTGAACGGCGTGCGCACCGATGCCGTGCCGCGCAGGCCGCTGCTCGCCCCGCCGCTCACCGACGCCGAGGTGGAGCAGGCCAAATCGGCCGCCTGCCTGGGTCGTCGCCGCTGATTTTCGTTCCCTCAGTAGCGCGGGTCACACTTGGTCCTCTACAGTTGGACACATGACCAAGAACACCTGGGTGAACTGGGCTGGCGAGCAGCGCTGCGCACCCGCCGTCGTCGCGACGCCGCGTGACGTCGAGGAACTCGCCGGGATCGTCACCGAATCCGCGGCGCGGGGCCGGACGGTGCGTGTCGCCGGTTCGGGCCACTCGTTCACCGACGCCGTGCTCACCGACGGCACCCTCGTCGACCTCGGCGCCATGAACAAGGTGCTCGATGTCGACACCTCGACCGGCCGCGCGCGCGTGCAGGCCGGGCTGACGCTGAACGCGGCGAGCCCCCTGCTGCACGAGCACGGACTGGCCTTCCCCAACCTGGGCGACATCGACACCCAGACCGTCGCGGGCGCCACCGCCACCGCGACCCACGGCACCGGTGCGCGCCTGCGCAACATCTCGGCGGCCCTGCACTCGGTGCAGGTGCTGTGCGCCGACGGCAACGTGGTGGAACTGAACGAGGAGACCGACCCCGAGGGCTGGCGCGCGGCGCGGGTGAGCATCGGCGCGCTCGGCATCGTCACCGAGGCGACCCTGCAGCTCGAGCCGTCGTTCGTGCTCGAAGGCGTGGAACGGCCGCTGCCGCTGGCAGAGGTCCTCGCCGATCTCGACGAATTCGTCGACGGGAACGACCATTTCGAGTTCTTCGCCTTCGCGCACAGCTCCGTGGTGATGACCAAGGCGCTCAACCGCACGGACGAGCCCGAGCAGCCGCGCGGCGCGCTGAGCGAGTGGGTCAACGACATCCTGCTGTCCAACTATCTCTACGACGGCCTGTGCCGGGTGGGACGCCGCGTTCCCGCGACCGTCCCGCTGATCCATCGCGTGGCCACCGTCGCGGGCAGCAACAACCGTCAGCGCGACCGCTCCTACCGCGTGTTCGCCACACCTCGCCTGGTGCGGTTCAACGAGATGGAATACGCGGTCCCGCGCGCACACGCGGCCGAGGCCGTTCGCGAGATGATCACGCTGGCAAAGAAATTCGGTACGCCCATGCCGATCGAGGTGCGCTGGGTGGCACCCGACGACGCCTTCCTCTCCCCCGCGAGCGGACGCGACACCTGTTACATCGCGGTGCACCAGTACCAGGGCATGGAATGGGAACCGTACCTGCGCGCCTGCGAAGCGGTCTTCGACCGGCTCGACGGTCGCCCGCACTGGGGGAAACACCATTTCCAGACCGCCGAGACGCTGCGCGGACGCTATCCCGACTGGGATCGGTTCGCGGCCGTGCGCAAACGCCTCGACCCCACCGGGGTGTTCGCCAACGATTACGTGAACCGGGTTCTCGGTCCGCTCGACTGAGGCGGACACCGCAGGACAACACCGTAGCCGCGCCCACACGCGCGCGGGTTGATGCGATGATGGCGGTGATATCCGAAGCGCCACAAGCACTTCGCCCCTGCACCGAAAGGGCGACCATGGCCCACACACCCTGCGTGTTGTTCGTCTGCGTCCACAATGCGGGCCGATCACAGATGGCGGCGGGCTTCCTGCGCGCCATGGCCGGCGATCGCATCGAGGTCCGCACCGCGGGCAGCGAGCCCGCCGACGAACTGAATCCCGTCGCGGTGGCGGCGATGGCCGAGATCGGTATCGACATCTCCGGCGAACGGCCCAAGCCGCTCACCGACGATGTCGTCGGGCTGTCGGATGTGGTGGTGACCATGGGTTGTGGCGAGGTGTGCCCGTATTTTCCCGGCATCAGCTATCGCGACTGGGTGCTGTCGGATCCGGCCGGGCAACCGATCGAGGTCGTGCGCGGGATCCGCGATCACCTGCAGATCCTGATCGGCAACCTCATCGCCGAACTGGTGCCCGTGCCCGCGCGTTGATGTCCGATTCGTTCAAGACGACCGGCCTTCGCGCCGAATACGCTGCCGGACATGACTCCTCAGCTCGACGCCATCTCGATCATCGTGTCCGACATGGCCACCTCGGTGGCCTTCTACCGTGCGCTCGGCCTGAACTTCCCCGAGGGATGTGAGACCGAGGGGCACGCCGAGGCTGCCCTGTCCGGTGGGATGCGGCTGCTGCTGGACACCGAGGCGACGGTCGCCTCGTTCACCCCCGGTTGGCAACCGCCCAGCGGCCCCGGCCGGAGCAGTCTCGCGTTCCGCTGCGCCGATCCGGCCGAGGTCGACTCGCTGTACAAGGAATTGGTCGGCGCCGGATACCACGGTGAGCTCGCGCCGTGGGACGCCTTCTGGGGCCAGCGCTACGCCGTGCTCGCCGACCCCGACGGGCACGGTGTCGACCTCTACGCGCCGTTGCCCAGCGGATAGGTCGACCAGCCGTGCGGGTCGCGCAGGCGCCGCCGATACCGGCCGAGTACCTCGCGGACCTCGTCGCTGACCGGCGGTTCGCCGTCCAGCTTGGTCCACAGGTGAGCGTCGTGCTCGGTGAGTTGCACGGGTCCGGTGGTGGCGACGTCGACGACGAAGGTGAACTGCCTGGTGCGCGCGCCGTTGCCGGACAGATAGTCGAAGTCGCCCAGGTAGTCGGTGACGCCGGTGACCTCGAGGCCCGTCTCCTCGGCTACCTCACGGGCGAGGGCGTCGTCGAGTGACTCGCCGTGCTCGACGACGCCGCTCGGCAACTCCCACCGTCCGCTGAGGAAGTCGGATCGTCGGCGGCGCAGGATGAGTACCCGGTCGTGGCGCATGACGACGGCGCCGACGACAAGTCGGCGTACTTCGTCTCGTTCGGCCTCGATACGCAGCGTGGTGAACACGGATTCGTCGATCATCGGGTCACATCCTCTCGTCGTGGTTCGGACTGGGCCTGGCACATGCGACGGGGCGTGCACAGTGAGCATAACTTCGTATCGCAGTTGAGCCGAATGAGACTTTCCGGGCACCCTCAGCCGGGTTGCAGGCTGCGCACCGTGCATCCGCCCAGGTCACGGACGTCGCGGGACAGATGTGCCTGGTCGGCGTAGCCGTGCAGCACCGCTACCTCGGCGGCCGGAGTGCCCGCCCGGATCGTTTCCAGCGCGCGTTGAAACCGAAGAATCCTCGCCAACATCTTGGGACCGTAACCGAATGCCCCGAGCGAACGGCGGTGCAGCATGCGCACCGACAGCCCCGCGCGGGCAGCGGTGTGGGCGACCGATTCGCCCGCGGCCATGGCCTCGGCGATGCCGGTGAGCAGCGGGTCCGGTGGGGGCGCTGCGGCCGCGAGGTCGACGGCGACGGATTCGAGAGCCACAACGCGGTCGGGCGAGTTGTCGATCCGATCGAGCAGTGCGCGGGCGGTGGTGGCGGGCACGATCCTGTCGAGGTCGACGCGCTGGTCGAGCAGCTCCACGGCGGGCACGCCGAGCACAGCCGGTGCGGCACCCGGGGCGAACCGGACACCGACGAATTCGGCGGCACCGGCACGCACCCGTGCGGCACGGCTGTCCGGGCCCGCCACCATCAAGGTGCCCTCGGTCCAGATCAAGTCCATGCAGCCGTCGGGGAACACGCTGACCTGGCCCGCGCCCCCGCCGGTGCGTTGCCAGACCACCGCGCGATCGACCCGTGACCGACGTTCCCGGTAGCCCATCCCCCGACGGTAGTACCGCCCACCGACACACTCGGTTCCGCCAGAGGCCGCCCGTCCGTAAGATCTGGCAACACAACGTTCGGCTCGGCGGAGGGGTGGCTGGATGCAATCGGCAGGCTCAGTGCACGGGCGACCGCGCGTGGCGGGGTTTCCCGGCGCGGATATCGACCCCGAACCCGATGTGTGGTCGGGCGCGGCGCTCGACGACGACCGGATCCGCGCGCTGGCCGTCGGCGCCTACTACGGGCGAAGCTGGGGCGCCTACTGCGACAGTGTCGCCTTCCTGCCGGAGGAGCCCGGCAGTTCCGCCACGCGCCGCGAGACCGCGATCGAGGGCCTGCACGAATCGTGGGGCGTCGACCACGCCGAGGACGCGCGCGACACCATCCGCCGGCTGCTGGCGGGCATGCACGCGCCGCTGTTCGAACTCGTCCACCCGCTCGCCGTCGCCGCGGCCACCGACACCGGGCGGGTCGACCGGTCGGGGCTGGCCGACGAGCACCGCGAATTCCTGCACACGCTCTCGGGTTTCCGTGGCTACCGGGGTCCGGCCGGTATCGACCGGGACTACGACGCCTGGTTGCAGGCCATCAAACTCGGCATCACCGACCACCTGCCCGCTCCGCTGCAGAACGACGCCACCGCCTGGGATCTGGCGCGGCTGGTGTTCATCGCCCGTGCCTCGTGTACCGCCGGGTATCTCACCGAGGACGAGGCCTTCGAGCACATGCTCACCGGCCTCGACCGGGCACGTCAGCACTATCGCAACTGGCGTCAGTTCGGCGACGGCTTCCTCACCGGAGCCATCTTCTGGGCCGCCGCGCAGGATCTGTCGGCCGCGAAAAACCAAGTGACGGAACGACGCCGGATGATCGCAGGCCTGCACCTCCGTCCGTCGAGTCCCTGGCGGCGGGTGGCACTGCACGCGGGAGCGCCGGTGTTCAGCCCGGCATGGTCAGCATGATCCCGACGGCCTGACGCCGGAACGGTTCGTCGGCGACCATCCCGAGTTTGCGCCGCTCCACCAGCAGTTGCCACTCGCCGAACAGGTCGGCCGAGGACGGCAGCGACGGCGCGATCGATCCGTCGACGTGCTCGATCTCGCAGGCCAAGCGGATCGCCTCGGCCATCCGCTCGAAGTCGGTCGCGGTCCAGTCGTGGAAGTCCAGATCGGTGCCCGCACCCGAAATCCGCAGCGTCACCATGTTTTCCGCGCCCGACCGCACCGAGGCGCCGGTGAGAACGGACACCGGGAACTCGTACATCGCCCACGCGGAAACGAACAGCAACCGCAGGGTGGTGATCACGAGCAGACCCGGCGCGCCCTCGTGCCCGGCCTGCGCCAGCTCGAGGACGTACTCGTCCGGGCGGGCGGCGGCGTGCAGGGTATCGATCTCGCGGGCGCAGTTGCCTGCGTGCCGCATGCGGGCCGCCGCCGCGCCGACATCGGGTCGTCGCGGGCCGTTCGGGCCGAGAAGCGGGCGTGGCGGAACAAGACTCGGACGTGGCGGGAACACCCGGCGCAGACCGACGAGATCGCGTTCGACCGCGCGAACCAGTACCTGGGCCTGCTCACGCAACCCCGTCTCCAGGAACACCGGAACCGGATGCCGTTGCGTCGCTTCACCACCGACCACGAACTCCGCCGACCGGAAGAACAGCAGCAGCGCCATCTGCCCGTCCTCGGTGGTCGCCAGCGCGATCCGCGCGAGTTCGGCCACACCCACGTCGAGGGCGATCTCGTTGTCGGCCCGCAGCGGCGTCGTCACCAAGCGCCCGTCCGCGTACCGCACCGCGACCCGCGCACCCCATACCTCGATCACGCCCGCGTCCCTCCTGCCCGGCCCCCGCCTGGCTGGATCGTACCGAGCTGGTAACGACGCCCTCACACAGATGGCAGGCTTACCCCATGTCCGAAGACGAAAACCCGACCGAGTCACCCACCGAGGCGACCAAACGCAAGTTCCGCGAAGCCCTCGAACGCAAGAACGGCAACGCCTCCGTGGCCGGCGCCGCCCAGAACGAAGCCAAGCTGCGCGGTACGTCCGCGGCTGCGGGTGGAAAGCGCACGTTCCGCCGTCGCGCGGGCGGCTGATCCCACGAAAAAGCCCCTCACCTGCGTGTCAGGTGAGGGGCTCTTCAGTGGAGCTGCCGGGAATCGAACCCGGGTCCTCCGCCGCGTCTTCAGGGCTTCTCCGTGTGCAGTTCGCTATGTCTCTACTCGGATCTCCGGGTCTCGCGAACAAGCTCGGATGACGATCCCAGTCGCTGTTCGATGTCCCGCCCAGATCCGCGACCGACCTGGACGGTGATTCCCTCTAGCTGATGCCAGTACCCGGGTCGAGGGACGAACCCGGACTGACAGACACGCTTCGCTACTTAGGCAGCGAGAGCGTAGTCGCGCTGATTGGAATCGGCGCTTAATTGGTTGCAACGACGCTTACGGTGGTCTCTTGCCTGCACCGACACGCTTCCCCTGAATCAACGTACGCAGTCGAAACCGTTCAGCCCCGTACGTGCCCGCACCTTGCGGGCTAGTCATATTAACACCCGTGCTTCCCGGTTTCTTCCCCTTATTTCTGCCAGCGCGGGGTGGCGTCGTGTTGACCCGGTAGCGAACCGGCCAATTGGTCCGGCACAGTCGGTGGGGGCGAGTATCGTTCTCGATCGGTCGAACCGGGAGAAGCGAGATCGCCTGGGCGGCTGGACCAAGGAGTTGATTGATGGCATTCCCCCGTCGGCGTGGGCTGCGCCGGGTCGCGGTGATTCCGGCTGTTGCCGGACTGGTGCTCGCCGCGGCGTGTTCGGCCGGTGAGTCGGAGCAGGCTCCCGGCGTGAGCAGTCAACCCTGTCCGGGTTCCGCGCATCCCGATCGCGGCTGCCTGTACCTCGGAGTGCTCTCGGACCTGGCCGACGGCCCGTTCTCGGCGCTCGGTTCGTCGATGAACGAGGGTCAGCTCGCGTTCTGGAACCAGGTGAACGAGTCGGGTGGGATCGGTGGCTACGACGTCGACATCACCACCCACAGCCGCAACACCTCACTCGACCCGGGCAGGCATCGTGCCGGCTACGCCGAGATCGAACCGAATGTGCTCGCCCTCGCGATGAGTTTCGGCACCTCGCAGACCATCGCGATGCTCAACCAGATGGACGCCGACAACATGGTGAGCACCGCCGCCACCCAGTGGTCGGGCTGGAACTACCGCAGCGCCGACCGCAACCTGGTGCTCAGCGCGGGCTACTCCTACTGCACCGAAGCGGTGATGGGTCTGGACTGGTTCGCCGAGAACCACTACGCGCCGACGAATATCGCGGTGGTGTCCTACCGGGGCAATTACGGCGGCGACTACGCCAGCGGCGCGCTGAAGTGGGCCCTCGCGAACGGCGCGACCATCGCCGACCGCATCGACACCGGACCCAACGGCGAGGTGGGCAACCAGGACGGGCCGGTGCAGGAGGTGCTCGCCGCCGCCCCCGATCTGGTGATGCTGGCGACCGGCCCCGCCGAAACGGCCGAAATCGTGGGCAAGCTGGTGCGCGCGGGGTTCACCGGCCGGTTCCTCGGTTCGCTGCCCACCTGGAACGCCGCACTGCACCAGACCGCCGCCGCCCCGGCGCTCGCCGCCCGCTACAACTACATGACTCCCGTCGACAGCTGGGCGGGCGACAGTGTCGGCGCGCAGAAGGCACGCGAGGCGACCGATCACGAACCGTCCAACTTCGGTTATTCGCTCGGCTGGGCAATCTCCTACCCGCTCAGGGCATTGCTCACGGAGGCGGCGGAGCGCGGCGAGCTCACCCGGGAGGGGCTGCGGCGGGCCGCCGACGGGCTCGAACCCGACGGGGAAGGCATCGTCGCCATCCATCCGGTCGGTGCGGACGCGCCCGATCTGAGCAAGGAGTGGACCGTGGTGTTCCAGCCCGACGACAGCGCGCCGATGGGTGCGCGGCCGATCGCGGTCGGCTACCAGGGTTCGACGCTGGCCAGGCTCGGGCTGCACGAACCCTGCACCCGGTTGTAGGTCTCAGCCCGCGGCGATCATCGCGACCGCCGCGAGCGCGAGTACCAGCCCGAATTTCTGGGTGCGGCTGATTCGTTCGCCGAGCAGCACCATCGCCAGCAGCACGGTCGCCGCCGGGTACAGCGAACCGATCACGCTGACCACCGACAGCATCGCCCCGTGGAAGGCGTAGAGCAGGGCGGCGTTGGCGATCACGTCGAGCACGCCGATCCACAACGCCAACCGCAGCGGTTCGCCGTGCAGACCGGCGAACTGACCGGCGGCCAGCGCGCAGATCCACACCACCGCCGTCGCGGCGCCGCGCTGGCCGAGCAGCGGCCACAGCCCGGCGGCCGGGTCGGTTTCGTGCAGGAAGAAGAAGGCGAATCCGAACGCGGCGCCGGAACCGACGGTCAGCAGGGCGACGCGACGGGAGAAGCGCAGTTGCCGACCGCCGATGATCTCCTCGGTGGTCTCGTCCGGTGCCTCACGGCTCACCAGCACCACCGCGACGAGCGCGAGCGCGATACCGGCGATCGCGGCCGGGCCAGGGCGCTCACCCAGGAAGAAGCCCGCGACCACCGGAATGCCGGCCACCAGTACCGCCGTGACCGGGGAAACCACTGCCATCGGCCCGTCGGCGAGCGCGGCGTAGAACCACCACACCGCGAGCCCGCTCGCCACACCGGCGGCCAGCCCCCACAGCATCGATGCGGTGTCGGGATGCCCGCCGACCAGCGGTGCGATCAGCAGGACCAGCAGCACCGACCACGGATACGAGACGACGACGACCCGCAGAGCGGTGACTCTGCGGGCCGCGATGCCGCCGAAGAAGTCGCTGACTCCGTAACCCGCCGCCGCGATCAGGGCGAGGACGACGGAGATCAACGCATGCCTTTGACCCGCCGACCGATCTCGCGGGTGACCTCACGCTCGGCCTGGCGGCGAGCCAGATCCTGGCGCTTGTCGTAGTCCTGCTTACCCTTGGCCAGGGCCAGCTCCACCTTCACCTTGCCGTCGGAGAAGTACATCGACAGCGGCACCAGCGTCTGGTTGCCCTCGCGGGACTTGCCGACCAGGTGCTCGATCTCACGCTTGTGCAGCAGCAGCTTGCGGTTGCGCCGGGGCGCGTGATTGGTCCACGTGCCGTGGCTGAACTCGGGGATGTGCAGGCCACGCAGCCACACCTCGCCGTTGTCGACCGTCGCGAAGGCATCGACGAGCGAGGCCTTGCCCTCACGCAAGCTCTTCACCTCGGTGCCGACCAGCGCGATCCCCGCCTCGTAGGTGTCGAGGATCGTGTAGTTGTGCCGGGCCTTGCGGTTGGTCGCGATGACCTTCCGGCCTTTCTCCTTCATAACGGTCAACTGTAAGTGACGGCGCCAGCGGTTTATTCCATGGCCGGATCAGGCGCGGGCGGCGGCCCGGGCCAGTGCGCGGTCGCGTTGTTCCTCGAAGCGGCTGGCCTTGACCTCGAGATCGGTGAGATAGGCGTGCAGTTCGTCGCGGGCGCGTTCGCCCTCGGGGCCGAAGTCGGAGCGTTCGAAGATCCGCCAGGTGCGCAGGACCGGCTTCAGCACGGTGTCGAGGTGCTGGCGCAGGTCGTAGACGCCGTGCTTGGCGAGCAGGACGGCGTTGCGGCGGAAGTTGGGCTGGTTGAGACCGGGCATCTGGAAACGCAGGATGACATCGGTGATCGCGGCCATGGCGGCGTCGGGGGTGAGGTCGAGGGCGGCGCCGCACAGTTTGCGGTAGAAGATCATGTGCAGGTTCTCGTCGGCGGCGATGCGCGCGAGCATCCGGTCGGCGATCGGATCGCCGCACAGGGTGCCGGTATTGCGGTGGCTGATGCGGGTGGCCAGTTCCTGGAAGGTGACGTAGGCGACGCCGCGCAGGAACTGGGAACCCTTCTCCGGCTTGGCGATACCGGCGGTCATGTGCGCCATCCGTGCCTGTTCCAGGGCGACCGGGTCGACCGCGCGGGTCACCACGAGGTAGTCGCGCATGACGATGCCGTGCCGGTTCTCCTCGGCCGTCCAGCGCCCGACCCAGGTGCCCCAGGCATTGTCGAGGCCGAAGGTGTCGGCCAGTTCACGGTGGTAGGAGGGCAGGTTGTCCTCGGTGAGCAGATTGGTGATCATGGCCGCCCGCGCCACCTCGCTGAGCTTGGATTGCCCCGGTTCCCAATCGATTCCACCCATGGCGGCGAAGTTGCGACCCTCGTCCCACGGCACGTAGTCGTGCGGGTTCCAGTCCTTGGCCTTGGACAGGTGGTCGTTGAGGTTGTCCTCGGCCGTCGATTCGAGCTCGGCGAGGATGTCGCGGTCGGACAGGTGGAGCTGCATCTGGTGTCACCTCGAAGTTGCGGGAGAGGACTCGGAGTCCGTGCCCCTACGATCGGCCCAGGTCGTGACGGGCGTCGGCACAGTCGCGGAATACTGTGTGCGATCACAGTGGGCCGCACCGTCGGCTAGTCCGCGGGCAGCATGGGGCCGAACTGGTCGATGCTCAACGGTAGGTGGGGCCAGGGGGCGGTGTCGGGTGTCAGTTCGCCGACCACCGTGACCCCGGCCGCGTCGAAGGCGGCGCGCGCCCGGGTGACGTGGTCGGCGGAGGTGACGAGGACGGCCGAGGTCAGGTTGTGCTCGGTCATCAGGGCGGCGGTGTGGTCGGCGTTGCCGATGGTGGAGTCGGCGTGGGGCTCGCGCAGGATGCGGGCGGGGTCGATACCCGCGTCCTCGAGCCAGCTCGCCATGGCGTCGGCCTCGCTGCGACCCGCCTGCGGGTTGCCGCCCGTGACGATGATCGGCGACCACGGCGCGAACACCGCCTGCACGTAGCCGGTCCGCAACCGGCGCAGCAGTTCTTCGCGCATGGTGCCCTCCGGTGTGAGTCCGTAGCCGAGGATGACCACCGCCGTGTCGCCGCCGTAGGTACCCGGCACGGTAGGCGCGACGATCCGGCGCAGATCCTGGATCACAGTGACCACCGCCGGTTCCGCCGACACCGATTGTGCTGCGGCACAGACGAATCCGGTCGCGGTGAGGGCCGTGCACACCCCTCGGATCGCCCACTTGGTCCAGACCATGGCCGTCGCCTCCTTGCGCGGACCGATCACCGTTGGATCGGTCGAGGAGGCCAACGGTGCGCCGTGGAAGGCGGCGCAGGAAGGGCTATGACGTGCGGCTACCGGAATTCACAAGGGTGTGGTGGGCGGTGCTGGTCCGCGCCATCACAAACATTACGGTCTCCGCCGGGTCAGCCACCCGGACGCAACAGCAGATAGAGGGCCAGCGCGGAGGCGAAGACGAGCACGAGTGCCACCGTCGACCAGCGCGGCCTGCCCCGGTGTACCGGGCGGTGGCCGCCGAGCAAGGAGGGTGCGACCGCCGGATCGATATGCCGATGCGGCATCGGCGCGAGGGCATCCGCACCGCCCGAGCTCGCGCCACCCGACGTCTCCGCCTCGGAGCCTTCACCATTGGCCATGAATCGACACTAACTCGGTACCCCCTGATCCGTCGCGAGTTCCCTTCCGGCTAGTCGCCCGCCAGCGTGGCCAGCACCCCCTCCCCGTACCGGGCCAATTTGTTCTCACCGACCCCGGCGACGGTGCCGAGGGCGGCGAGGTCGCCGGGTTTGCGGGCCGCGATCTCGCGCAGGGTCGCGTCGTGGAACACCACGTAGGCGGGCACACCCTGTTCCTTGGCGGTGGCCGCGCGCCAGGCCCGGAGGCGTTCGAACAGGGGCACATCGGCGGCGGGCAGGTCGGCCGCGGCCTTCGCCGCCTTGGGTGCGCGTGCGGGCCGGGTGGGGCGTTCGGGTTCGCGACGCAATGCCACCTTGCGACCTTCGAAGAGCACCTCGTTGCCCGCGTCGGTGAGGGCGAGCACACCGTATTCGCCCTGTACCGCGAGGAATCCGCCGGCCAGCAGCTGACGGACCACCCCGCGCCACTCGGTGTCACGCAGATCGGTGCCGATACCGAACACGGTGAGCTCGTTGTGGCGGTGCTGGGTGATCTTCGGGTTGGTCTTGCCGAGCAGGATGTCGACGAGGTGACCGGCGCCGAAGGCTTGTCCCCGTTCACGTTTGAGCCGCAACACCGTGGAGAGCAGTTTCTGCGCGGGGACGGTGCCGTCCCAGGTTTCGGGTGGGTTCAGGCACACGTCGCAGTTGCCGCAGCCCTGTCCGGTGGGCTGTTGACCGAAATAGTTCAGCAGTTGCGCGCGTCGGCAATTGACCGTCTCGCACAGGGCGAGCATGGCGTCCAGGTGCAGTTGCAGTTGCCTGCGGTGGGCGGCGTCGCCTTCGCTCGAGTCGATCATCTTGCGCTGCTGCACCACATCGGCCAGCCCGTAGACCATCCACGCCGTCGACGGCAGACCGTCGCGGCCCGCGCGGCCCGTCTCCTGGTAGTAGCCCTCCACCGACTTCGGCAGGTCGAGGTGGGCGACGAACCGCACGTCGGGTTTGTCGATACCCATGCCGAAGGCGATGGTCGCCACCACGACCAGTCCGTCCTCGCGCAGGAACCGAGCCTGGTTCTCCGCGCGCACACGGTTGTCCAGACCCGCGTGATACGGCACCGCCCGCACACCGTTCTCGTTGAGCATGGCGGCGGTCTTCTCCACCGAATTGCGCGAAAGGCAGTAGACGATGCCCGCGTCGCCGGGATGCTCGGTGCGGATGAACTCGAGCAGCTGCCGGTCGGGGCGGTTCTTGCCCTCGATCCGGTACTGGATATTGGGCCGGTCGAAGCTGGCGACGAACTGCTTCGCCTCACCCAGATCGAGTCGCTCGACGATCTCGGCGGCGGTCTTCGCCGTGGCGGTGGCGGTGAGCGCGATGCGCGGCACATCGGGCCAGCGTTCGTGCAGCAGCGACAGCGCGAGATAGTCCGGCCGGAAATCGTGGCCCCACTGCGACACGCAGTGCGCCTCGTCGATGGCGAACAGGGCGACCGTGCCGCGATCGAGCAGCCGCAGCGTGGATTCCAGGCGCAGGCGTTCCGGCGCCAGATACAGCAGGTCCAGCTCGCCCGTCACGAACTGCGCCTCCACCGTGCGGCGCTGATCGGGCGACTGGGTGGAGTTGAGGAACCCGGCCCGCACCCCGAGGGCACTCAGCGCGTCGACCTGGTCCTGCATGAGCGCGATCAGCGGTGAGACGACGACACCGACACCCGGGCGGACCAGTGAGGGCACCTGGTAGCACAGGGATTTGCCGCCACCGGTCGGCATCAGGACGAGCGCGTCACCGCCACCGATGACCTGCTCGACGATCGCGGCCTGGTCGCCGCGGAAGCTGTCGTAGCCGAAGACCCGGCGTAAGACCTCGTCGGCCGTCTCACCGCGTGCGGGGGCCGCCGCCCGGCCCGGGGTGGCGGGGGCGAGATCGTCGAAGTGGAAGCCGCCGGTGTCGTCGAAATCGTGTTCGGAGACGTAACCGCCGCCCGACGAGTAAGGGTCGTCGGGCGGGAAGTCTTCCGGAGGGAAGTCGTCGGGGGCTGTGGCGCCGGAATTGCTCACCGGGCCATCCTACGAGCGAGCGCCGGGACCGCAGCCCCTCCACCGACCCCGATCACCGCCGTGACCGGGATCTGCTCACATGTGGATAACTCGCCTCTCACGCCCGCAAACGGGCAAGGACCTCGGAGTGCAGGGGGCCATTGGTCGCCACCGCGTCGCCGCCGTGCGGGCCCGGGCGCCCGTCCAGGGAGGTGAACGTGCCGCCCGCCTCGCGAACCAGGATGTCGAGTGCCGCCAGATCCCACAGCGAGACCTCCGGTTCGGCGGCGATATCCACCGCCCCCTCGGCCACCAGGCAATAGTTGAAGAAGTCGCCGTACCCCCGGACCCGCCACACCTCGTCGGTGAGGTCGATGAACTTCTCCCGCAGCCCCCGTTCGTGCCAGCCCGACAGCGAGGAGAACGCCAAGCTCGCCGAATCCAGCTCGCCCACCGCCGACACCGTGATGGGTTTCGGAGCACCAGGATGAACCTGAGCCCACGCCCCCGACCCCGCCGCCGCCCACCAGCGCCGACCGAGTGCCGGGGCGCTGACCACCCCGACCACCGGAACACCGTCCTCCAGCAGGGCGATCAGGCTGGCCCACACAGGAACACCACGAACGAAGTTCTTGGTCCCGTCGATCGGGTCCACCACCCACTGCCTCCCGGTGAACTCGGCATCACCGCCGAACTCCTCACCGAGAACAGCATCATCGGGACGTTCGGCACTCAGCACCCGGCGGATCACCTGCTCCACCGCGAGGTCGGCATCCGAGACAGGTGTGAGATCCGGTTTCGAGTCGACCTTCAGGTCAACTGCGCCGAAGCGCTCCTTGGAAATGGCGTCGGCCTCATCGGCCAATCGAAGAGCAAGGTCCAGGTCAGCGGAGTAGGCAGCCACGAGGGGAGTTTATGGCGATCCACACCAGCAACTCGAATGGGATTCCCCCAGTCCGCCATGACCGCACTCCCAACCCCGCACGACCCGACCCCGAGGAGGGTCCGCCGCGAAGCGGCGCAGCGGCCCGGCCGCGCGAACAGCGCTCGAAGCGCATGCGCCGCAGGCGCG
>NZ_JBPXLK010000029.1:0-60326 GCF_051843015.1 Nocardia sp. JW2 | reverse complement strand
CACGGCCACCCGATCCGCACCCACATCGAACGCCTCATCGACGGCGAGATCATCTGGGCACCGGCCATCACCGGCGGATTCGCCCTCACCACCCGCGGCGGCGACTTCGAACTCGCCATCGGCCAGGACCTGTCGATCGGCTACCTCAGCCACGACGCCGAGACCGTCCAGCTGTACTTCCAGGAAACCTTCACCTTCCTGGTCGAAACCTCCGAAGCAGCGGTATCACTCGGGTCCTGAACCGCAACTGCCGAGAACATCACGTTCGACGCTCCTCTCGACAACGGCGCACACGCGTCTGCTTCGGCGACAGTTCATAACGACGGCAGGAGACCGACGATGAGTACGCTGGCGATGAGCACCGTCGATATCTCGAGGTGGCAATTCGGTATCACCACGGTGTATCACTTCATCTTCGTACCGCTCACCATCGGCCTTGCTCCGATCGTCGCGGGAATGCAGACCGCATGGGTCGTCACCGGCGACGAGAAATGGTATCGGCTCACCAAGTTCTTCGGCAGATTGTTCCTGATCAATTTCGCGATCGGGGTGGCCACCGGCATCGTGCAGGAGTTCCAGTTCGGGATGAACTGGAGCGAGTACTCCCGTTTCGTCGGCGATATCTTCGGCGCCCCTTTGGCTTTGGAGGCGTTGGTCGCCTTCTTTCTCGAATCGACCTTCATCGGACTGTGGATCTTCGGCTGGTCCCGGCTGCCGAAACTCGTTCACCTGGCCACGATCTGGTTGGTGGCCATCGGGGTGAACGCGTCGGCGTATTTCATCATCGCGGCCAACTCTTTCATGCAGCATCCGGTCGGTGCCAGGTTCAATCCCGAGACCGGGCGGGCCGAACTGGACAGCATCTGGACGTTGCTCACCAACAACACGACGCTGGCGGCGTTCCCGCATGTGGTCGCCGGTGCGTTCCTCACCGCGTCGGTGTTCGTCGCCGGTATCTGCGGATGGTTCATGGTGCGCAACATGCGCAGCGGTGACGCGGTGAAACAGTCCGAAGCCACCACGCTCTGGCGTCCGGCGGCACGCGGTGCGCTGTATGTGGTTGCGGCGTCGATCGTGGTGGTGGCACTCACGGGCGATATCCAGGGCAAGATCATGTTCGATCAGCAGCCGATGAAGATGGCCTCGGCGGAATCGCTGTGCCATACGGCGACCGACCCGAAGTTCTCGGTGCTCACCGTCGGCACACACAACAACTGCGACAGCGTGGAGCACCTGATCGAAGTTCCGTATGTGCTGTCTTTCCTGGCCGAGGATCAGTTCACCGGCGTGACCCTGCAGGGCGTCGAGGATCTGCAACGTTCCTATGTCGAGCAGTACGGGCCGGGCAATTACCGGCCGAACCTGTTCGTCACCTACTGGTCGTTCCGCACCATGGTCGGCCTGCTCGCCGGCCCGATGGTGCTGCTACTCGCCGGATTCTGGGTGACCCGGGGTGGTCGCGCCCCCGACCGGCGCTGGTTCGCCTGGCTGAGCCTGCTCGCCATCCCGACGCCGTTCCTGGCCAACAGCGCGGGCTGGGTGTTCACCGAGATGGGGCGCCAGCCCTGGGTGGTCGTTCCCGACCTCGCCGGCGACCTCACCATCCGCATGACCGTGGACCAGGGTGTCTCGGACCACGCACCGGGCACCGTGCTGTTCTCGCTGATCGTGTTCACCCTGCTCTACGGTGTGCTCGCGGTGGTCTGGTACTACCTCATGCAGCGGTACACCGTCGCAGGCCCGGCGCCGGATTCGACCACGTCGCAGCACGACGATCCGGGCCCCGACGACAGCAGTGGTGGCGGCAGACACCGCGCCGAACCCGTCGAACCGCTGTCTTTCGCCTACTAGAGCGCCGATGGTCCGACGCCGTTCGGGCGGTGTCGACAATTGCCGGCTCGGGACCGAGCGACGGTCGGGAACAGTAACGCCAGGCCCTCCGAATCCGACCGCAATGGTGTGTGGTGGGCTTTCGACGACGGGACGGAGGGCAAGTGGCAGCCGGTCGGATGAGACGAACCGCCGTGGCAGCCGGGGCCGCGGGTGTCCTCGGGCTCCTCGGCTACGGCGGGCTCGCGGCTGCCCAGCCCACTCCTGCGCCGGGCGGCCGAGTTGCCGTCGCGGGGCTCGACCCTACCGCCGTGCCCGACACCTCGAGACTGCCCGACAGCGGCGCGATCCGGTTCGTCGCCGAACCGGGAGACCACGGCAACGGCGGAGGCAACGGGAACTCGGACCCGGGAAGCGGCAACGGCAACGAAGGCAACGGCGGCGGCAACCAGGGCAACTCGGACCCCGGCAACGGAAACGGAAACCAGGGAAACGGCGGCGGGAACCAAGGCGACAACGGCAACCCGAACCCCGGCAACGGAAACGGAAACCAGGGAAACGGCGGCGGGAACCAGGGCAACAACGGCAACCCGAACCCCGGCAACGGAAACGGCAATCAAGGCAACGGCGGCGGGAACCAAGGCAACAACCCGGGGAATCCGCCGGAACCGCAAGCCCCTGCCCCGCAGTCCGCGCCTGCGGCCCCTGTCCCGGACGCTTTCGCACCCGCCCAGCCGGAGGCTCCCCAGCCGGACGCGGGCGAATCCGGCGGCGCGCCGGGCGGTGGAGCACCCGGTGGCGGCGCGCCCGGCGGTGGCGGCGCACCACCGGCCGGAGCAGGTCCCGGCGGTGACTCACCCTCCGCACCGGTCCCCGGTGGAGCGGCTGATCCGCCCGCCGCTCCCGCGCCCGGCGGCGGCCCGGCGGTTCCCGCCCACGACGTCACACCGACCAGCGACACCGGCCTCCTGCCCGACCCGAACCTCCTCTCGGTCATAGGCGGTCTGCTGGCGCTCGGGCTCGCCGGCGGCGGTTCGGCCGCGGTCAGTTTCCAGGGCGCCGCCCAGGCGCAGGCACGTGTCGACGCCGCCCGAGCAGAGTTCTTCGGCTCACGGGCGTGATGCCGGGTTCCCTCCGGAACCGGCGGGTCGTTTAGACGGTCCTTCGCGTGGAATGACCGCAAGTAGCTCGCGTGCCGGCACACCGACGTCGGCATTCCGCTGCTCAGGAGGTCACATGCCGGGTCATCGGTTGGGAGGTGTCCGCGCGGCGGCGACGCTGGCGGACCTGGGGTTCGCCGGATTCGCCGCGGGCGTCATCGCCCGTCGCCGCAGGATGATGGGAATACTGGAACGCACGCAGGCGGACGGTCGTGCCGTCCGGCGGATGCATGCGCTGCGTGACGAATTCGGTTCGGGGCCGGTGGAATTGGTCCTGCCAGGCCGACGGGTGGTCGTGGTCACCGATCCCGCCGATGTGGGCAGGGTGCTGGGGCAAGCACCGTCGCCGTTCGATCCGGCCAATCGGGAGAAGCGCGCCGCATTGCGCCAATTCCAGCCGCACGGTGTCCTGATCTCGGAGGGCCCGATCCGCGAGGAACGCCGGGCGGTGAACGAAGCCGCTCTCGAGACCGGCCGTCCGCTGCACCGGCTGGCGACCCCGTTCGCCGAGGTCATCGCCGACGAAGCGGCCCGGATGCTGGCGGCGGCCACGTCGACCGGCACGCTGGACGCCGCACAGTTCACCACCGCCTGGTGGCGGCTGGTCCGTCGGCTGGTCCTCGGCTCCTCAGCGCGCGAGGACCACGACATCACCGATCGGCTGTGGCGGCTGCGTTCGGCCGCCAACTGGTCATTTCTCGTGCCACAACGCAGGCGCTCGGGCGAGAAGTTCTCCGAGAGCCTCTACCGCTATGCCGAATCAGCGGAGAAGGACAGCCTCCTGGGTGCGCTCACCGAGGTATCCGCGTCCGGTGCAACGGATCCCGTCGGCCAGGTACCGCATTGGCTGTTCGCCTTCGACGCGGCGGGGATGGCGCTGAGTCGCGCGGTGGCATTGCTGGCCACCCATCCCGATCAGCGCGCCGCGGCCGTCGCCGAGGCACAGCACGCCACGACTCCGGCGACGCTCCCCTACCTCCGGGCATGTGTCCTGGAATCGGTGCGGCTGTGGCCGACGACGCCGCTCATCCTGCGCGACGTCACCGAGGACACCGCCTGGCGCGACGACGAGGAGCGTTTCACCACCGAGGCCGGTGCGGCGCTGCTGATCGCCGCCGTCGCGTTCCACCGTGACCCGCGGTCACTTCCGTTCGCCGATGATTTCGTTCCCGACATCTGGTTGGACGGCCGCGCGAAGGACTACCCGCAGTTGGTGCCGTTCAGCGCCGGACCAGCCGCCTGTCCCGGGCAGGACCTGGTGCTGTTCGTCACCAGTACCCTGCTCGCGGAAATGCTGCGCGGGGCGCGGTTCGAGCTGACCTCGACCCCACGTCTCGATCCGTCGACCCCCTTGCCGGTCACCCTGAACAACTTCGGCCTCGAATTCCGCGTGGAATCCCGGCACGACTCGCCGATTCTGAACAAGTCCATGTCCTGACCCGATCGGCGGCAGCGAACAGGAGGTTTCGTGCGCTTACGGCGAAGCACTCCCTACGGCCCCGGGATCCGGCGAGTCACCCGGGGTCGTGGTTTCTCCTACCTGACCACCGACGGCGAACGCGTCTCGGACGAAGACCTGCTCGAGCGGATCAACGGCCTGGTGATTCCGCCCGCGTGGCGCAAGGTGTGGATCTGCCCGCACGCCAACGGTCATATCCAGGCGGTCGGTGTCGATGCCGCCGGCCGCCGCCAATACCTGTATCACGAGCAGTGGCGCCGGGAGCGCGACGAGGAGAAGTTCGACCGCGTCCTCGATCTGGCCGCTCGTCTGCCCCCGCTGCGCGACCGGCTGACCGCCGATGTGCGCCGCTCCGGCCTGCACCGGCACCGGGTGGAGGCCGTGGCCATCGGATTGATCGACCTCGGGGTGTTCCGGGTCGGCGGCGAGGAGTACGCCGAGGAGAACGGCACCCGCGGCGTCGCCACGCTGCTGCGCGAGCAGGTGCGCGTCGAGGGCGAGCAGATGCTGTTCGACTATGTCGCCAAGGGCGGTCTGCGGCGTCGCGTCCGGATACACGACGCCGATCTGGCCCGCGCTGTCACTTCCCTGCGGCGTAGTCGCGCGGATTCGCCCCGGCTACTGGTCTACCGCGACAAGAACGGCTACCGAGAACTGCATGCCGACGACATCAACGCCCGCTTCAAAGCACTCACCGAAACGGACTGCACCGTCAAGGACCTCCGGACCTGGCAGGCCACCGTGCTGGCCGCCGAGGGATTCGCACAGGCCGAACCCCCGACCTCCGAGCGTGCGCGCAAGCGGGCCGAACGCGCCGTGATCACCGAAGTCGCTGCCGCACTGGGCAATACCCCCGCCGTCGCCCGCGCCTCCTATGTCGACCCGAGGGTCGCCGAAGCGTACGCCGAGGGCGTCACGATCTCCCGAGCGCTGGACAGAGCCGCCCGCGCCGCCGAGAGCGAGCGCCGAGCAATCATCGAACGCGCAGTACTCCGACTGCTCCGACGCGCCACCCACCGCGGGCATTGATCCCCCGGCTCCGTCGGCGAACGAGGCAACACCACACCGGGGCAGTGAACTGCTTGGCCCCGGCCGGGGATATAGTTGCGTCATGCAACACCAGTCGGGTGGATGGTCGCCCGAGCTCGTCGCGGTGCACGACGCGCTCACGCAGATCATCCGCGAAGCCATCGCGGCGCGGCCCGCGTCGGAGGGGATACCGTCGTTCGCGCAGCGATCGGCGTTGTCCTACATCGAACGGAATCCGGGCTGTCGTGCCACCGAACTGGCCGAAGCGTTCGGCGTGCACCGCTCGACGGTGTCACGACAGCTGCGGACCTGCGTCGACGCGGGCTGGGTGGCGGCGGGCGAGGGAAATTCCCGTGCGGGCTACCCGCTGACGCTCACCGCGTCGGGCCGCCGCGCGCATCGAGCCGCGATCGAACACGACCTCATGCTGCTCGAGGAGCGGATGAGCGACTGGACTGCCGACGACATCACCGACTTCGCGCACGCCTTGCGGCGATTCCAGCGACCCGACCAGCCCCTTGGAGGCGAGCATGCGTGAGTTCACCACGCCGGCCACGTTCACCATCGCCGAGAACGAGACCATCGTCGGCTCGGTGTACACCCAGGCCGAACAGTTCCCGCGGCGGGTGCTGTTCTCCCGTCCCGTCGGGGACCGCTGGGTCGACGTCACCGCGGCCGAGTTCGCGCGGCTGGTGTCCACGGTGGCGAAAGGCTTGATCGCCAACGGTATTCAGGCGGGCGATCGGGTGGTACTCGCGTCGGCGACGCGCTTCGAGTGGACGCTGTTCGATTTCGCGATCTGGGCCGCCGGTGCGGTCACCGTTCCCGTCTACGACTCGTCCTCCGCCGAGCAGGTGCGGTGGATCCTCGAGGATTCCGGTGCGGCGCTCGCCATCGTGGAGACCGCACGGCACAAGGATCTGCTCGCGAACCCACCGGCAACGCTGCGCCGGTCCCTGGTCATCGACGACGGCGCCGAGGCTCTGCTGATCGCCGAGGGCACCGACCGCTCCGACGACTGCCTGCGGGAACGGCTCGAGGGCCTGCGCGCCGACGGCCTCGCCTCCCTGGTGTACACCTCCGGCACCACCGGTCGTCCCAAAGGCTGCATGCTCACCCATCGCAACTTCCTGTCGGAGGTGCGCGGCATCCTGACCGCGAGTATCGGTGAGGTCGCCCGCCCGGGACAGCGGATGCTCACTTTCCTGCCGCTCGCGCACGTGCTGGCCAGGGCGGTGTCGCTGGCCGCGTTCGAGGCCGGGATGACGCAGGCGCACTGGGCGGACTTCAAGACCATCACCGGTCAGTTCACCCGCTTCCGCCCGCACACGATCCTCGGCGTGCCACGAGTGTTCGAGAAGGTGCGCGACGGCGCCGAGAAGAAGGCGCGCGACGGCGGCAGGATCAAGGCGGCCGTCTTCCGGTTCGCCGAGCAGACCGCGGTCCGGTGGAGTGAAAACCTCGACCACACCGGCGGATTCGCGCGTACGCCCTCGCTGCTGCTGCGTGCCGAGTACGCCCTGTGCGACCGGCTGGTGTACACCCCGCTGCGGGCCGCGCTGGGTGGTGATTGCGAGTTCGTCATCTCCGGCGGCGGCGCGTTGACGCCTCGGCTCGGGCATTTCTTCCGAGGTGTCGGTGTTCCGGTATACGAGGGCTACGGCCTGACCGAATCCACCGCCGCGCACTGTGTGAACGTGCCGGATGCGGTGAAGATCGGCACGGTGGGACAACCGTTGGGCGGCAACGCTGTTCGCATCGCCGAGGACGGCGAGATCGAGGTGTCCGGTGGCGTCGTGTTCGCCGGGTACTGGCGCAGCGAGGAAGCTACCGCCGCCGCGCTGACCGACGGGTGGTTGCGCACCGGCGACCTCGGTGCCATCGACGACGACGGGTTCCTGTCGATCACCGGGCGCAAGAAGGACCTTCTCGTCACGGCGGGCGGCAAGAACGTCTCCCCCGGCCCGATGGAGGATCGCATCCGTTCGCACGCGCTGATCTCGCAAGCGGTGGTGGTCGGCGACGGCCGCTCGTTCATCACCGCGCTCATCACCATCGACCCGGAGACGTTCACCGGATGGAAGGAAGCGGCCGATCGACCGGCCGAGGCGACCGTCGCCGATCTCCGTACTGATCCGGCGCTGCTCGCCGAGGTGCAGCAGGCGATCGACGATGCCAACAGCACCGTCTCCCATGCCGAATCCATCAAGAAGTTCGTCGTCCTCGACCGTGACCTGACCGAGGAGTCGGGCGAACTCACCGCCACGCTCAAGGTGAAGCGGCACGTGGTCGCCGAGCGATTCGCCGATGAGATCGACGGCATGTACCGGGCCTGAGAGCCGATCCGCAGGGCACCGGCGCCGCGTGGCGACGACCAGATCCCCGACGTCGCCGACAGCGATCAGGCGCCCAGCAGGCGGACTTCGCTGTCCAGCAGGGCCGCCTGTTCGGTCAGCGCGGTCGGGTCCGGGTTCGCGCCGAGCCGCCGCTGAACCTCCGCCCGGCTGGCGACAACCATCCCGCTCTGCTGATCCTCTGATCCCGGGGCGACCCGCACCCGTCCACCTTCGAGAACCAGGCAGGCTTGCGCGTCGTCGGTGCCGAGCAGTTCTCGCAACATGTCGACGGTGACCAAGTCCTCGGCCGCGCTCGCAGGTGACGGTGTGGTGCCATTTTGCTCGTCAGTTGCCATGGTGTGCGCTTGCCCAGACGGCAACCACCGAAACACCGGCGTTCCATCGACCCGCGCACGGGGCGGGAGCGACTCGAAAAGGTCCTGACCGAGGAGCACAATCGGAGGTGGAGAGAGCGTCGAGGTCTGCGGTCCCCGCCGCTCGCTCCACCAGGCAGGAGTGTAGCAATCCTGTTGCCCGACAACCACTTTCGTGTCTCAACTCACCCGTTGAACGGGCCCGGATCCCCGCGTTTCCGGACGAGAACCCGTTTCAGCGCCGCGTCGGCTGCGCCGACACGCCTCGCAGCGCGGCGGATCGGCGCGGCGGACCTCTACCCTCTGATCGGTGGCGACCACCCCGCGCGTTGCTCCAGCACATCAGCATGTCCTCGCACCCGTTCCCCCGCATATGACGGCTGCCCAGTTCCGGGCACACGGCCGGGCCGTGGTGGACTGGGTGGCCGACTACTGGGAGCGGGTGGAGTCGCTGCCGGTGCGGTCGAGCGTCGTTCCCGGTGCGGTCCGCGCGCAACTGCCTGCCGAGCCGCCCGAGACCGGCGAACCGTTCGAGGCACTGCTCGCCGACATGGATCAGATCGTCGTGCCAGGCTCGACACACTGGCAGCATCCCGGCTTCCTCGCCTACTACCCGAGCGGGGCGTCGGGCCCCTCGGCGCTGGCCGAACTGCTGATCTCCGGACTGGGTGTGCAGGGCATGCTCTGGCAGACCGCACCGGCGTGCACCGAGCTGGAACAGCTCGTTCTCGACTGGCTGGCCGGCCTGATCGGGCTACCCGAGCGTTTCACCTTCGCGGGCGGCGGTGGCGGTGTGGTGCAGGACGGTGCGAGCACCGCGATGCTGATCGCCCTGCTGGCCGCCCTGCAGCGGGCGTCGGGCGGACAGGTCGCGCGTGCGGGCGTCGAGCGTGGCCGCTACGTCGTCTACACCTCGGCCGAAGCGAACTGCGGCTTCGAAAAAGCCACGCGGATAACGGGTCTGGGTTCCAGCGCGATCCGCTTCGTCGATACCCGCGCGGACCTGTCGATGGACCCGACGGCGCTGCGTACGGCGATGGCACACGACGCCGCGGCCGGCCGGATACCCGTCCTGGTGATGGCGACGGTCGGCACCACCTCCACGGGCGCCATCGACCCGGTTCCCCTCATCGGCCCGGTCTGTCGCGAATTCGGCACCTGGTTGCATGTGGACGCGGCGTACGCGGGCGTGGCCGCGATGTGCCCGGAGCTGCGCTGGATCAACGACGGCGTGGCGGACTTCGCCGATTCCTACGCGACCAATCCGCACAAATGGTTGCTCACCGCCTTGGAATTCGACGCCTGCTACCTCGCCGACCGCTCGGCGCTGACGGACGTGCTGTCGGTACTGCCGGAATACCTGCGCAACAGCGCGACGGAGTCAGGTGCGGTGGTGGACTACCGGGATTGGCAACTGCCGGTGGGCCGCCGGTTCCGGGCACTGAAGTTGTGGGCGGTGATCCGCTGGTACGGCGCGTCCGGTTTGCGCGAGCACATTCGCTACAGCGTGTCGGCGGCGCAGCAGTTCGCGGCGTGGGTCGAGGCCGACGACCGGTTCGACGTGCTCGCGCCGCATCCGCTGTCGGTGATCTGTTTCCGCTTGCGCGCCGCCGACGACGTCAACCGGGCCCTGCTGGACGCTGTCAACGCGACGGGCCGGGTCCTGTTGTCGCACAGCATGGTTCGCGGGCAGTTCGCTCTTCGCGTGGCGATCGGTGGCTGCGCGACCCGCCTCGAACACGTGGCAACAGCATGGGAGCTGTTGAGCGAGTGGGCCGATATCGTCGCCGGGCCGAACTGATGCCCGACGAGCGTCGCCGGAGGGATTCCGGCGACGCTCGCGGTGTCAGTGCACGGTGAACGTGCCGGTCAGCGTCGCTTCGGTGACCCCGGGACAGGTTTGTTCGGTGGTCACGGTGTTGTCGTCGGTGGCGGAGTGCCCGGCGAGCGTGCCGGAGTCGATGGTGATCGGGAAGGTAGCCGGGCCACCACCTTTGGACTTGGCCTGGTTGCCCGCGGCTTTGCTGCTGGTGGTGCTCGTCAGTACTTCGCCGCCGCCCGGCTCCCACCTCACCACCCTCCCCGGGTCCACACCGAGTCGAACCCGCAACAACACCGTTGCCGACCGGAACCTGTCGGTGCCCGGCGCTATCCTGCGCGCATGAAGCCGTGGGACTACGAATTCGCCGCCGAGGTCTGGCAGGCACCAGGCGCCACCTGGCATTTCGTCGCGGTTCCCGAGCCGGTCGCCGACGATATCGCCGACCGGCATCCCCGCACCGGACCCGGTTTCGGCGCCGTCCCGGTCACGGTCTCTGTCGGCGCGACCACCTGGTCGACATCGGTGTTCCCGGACAAGAAGCGCGGCACGTACATCCTGCCCATGAAGAAGCCGGTCCTGCAGGCCGAAGAGCTGGCCGAGGGCGATACCGCACACGTGCGGCTGCGCACCGGCCGCTGAGCGAGCGCATCACACCGGACGCGAGCGCGTCCCGCGCACGATGACACCAACCACCGTGCGCACATACGACTCGCTGAACCCTTCACCGCGCAGCACGAGATGCGTCCACAACGCACCCGCGAGCAGGTCGACGACGACCGCCGGATCTAGTCCGGCCGGGATCTCACCCCGTGCGGCGGCGCGGTCGAAGATCACCTGCTCGCGTTCGAGCCGATCGCCGAAGAAGCGATGCCCCACCGAGGCGAGCTCGGGGCGTGAGGCCGACGCGGACAGGACCGCTGTGACGATGGGTGAGGTGTCCTCGGCGGTCAGCAGCCGGCCGATCTCGAGCCCGAGCGCGGTCAGGTCGCCTTCGAAGGTGCCGGTGTCGGGAATCGAAATGCGCAGGGGCGCGGCAACAGTCAGCGCCGCGGCGAGCAGCGCGTCTTTCGACGGCCACCAACGGTAGAGCGTCGTCTTGTTGACACCGGACCGCCGGGCGACCGCTTCCATCGTCAGGTCGTCGTAGCCGTCCCGGGCCAGCAACTCCAGAGCACAGAGGTAGATCGTTTCGGCTTTTCGCGGGCCCGAGGTCGTCACCCGCCCGACAATACAACGCAACGTTGCGTTGTACTGTCAGCAGAGGTACGTTTGCAACGCAACGTTGCGTTGCATTACCTGAGGAGGGGTAGCTATGCCGGATCGTCTACCGGTGGTTTTCGTCCATGGAATTCGGATGAGCGGGGCGGCGTGGACGTTGGTCGCCGACCGCGTCGGCCGGGTGCGCCCTGTCACCGCTGTCGACCTGCCCGGCCACGGGCGCAGACGCGGCGAACGGTTCACCGTCGCCGGATCCGCCGAAACGGTCTGCGAGGCAATAGATTTCCTCGGTGGCCGTGCCCTGGTCGTCGGACATTCGCTGGGTGGGTACATCGGTATCGCCACTACGGAAATGGCTCCGGCGAAGGTGGCGGGGCTCGTTGTCGCGGGTTCGACGTGCGTGCCCTCGCGAACTCTGATGACACCGTTCACTGTGATGCATCGAGTGCTTTCGCGGCAGCCCGACGGCGGCCACCGGGCGAGTTCACGCGTGTTCGACCGGGTCCTTCCATCGGCCGTCGCCCATGCCGTCGAGACCGCTGGTATCGCGACCGAGGTCATCCCCGATGTCGTCGAGGAACTGAGCGGCTTCGACGTGCTCGCCGCCCTCGGCTCCTATGCGGGGCCGATATCCCTGGTCAACGGCCGCCACGATCACTTCCGCGTGCAGGAGCGCCGATTCCTGCGGCAGTGCCGCGACGGCCGCCTGATCGTCGTCGCCGGCGCCGGACACTATCTGCCCCTGATCCATCCGGACCGGTTCACCGAACTCGTACTCGAGGCCGCGACAGCGGCCGAGGCCACCTCCTATCGGTAAGCCCGGCTTACCGCTGCGGCGAGAAGATCGTCGTTGTTCCGGGCTGTTCGCGGCGTCAAGCTGGTGCGATACAGCCCGAGGTTAGGAAAATTGGATGCTTCGACACGACGAATTCGATCGGACCGGCGGTGGCACGATGCTGGTCGCCGACCGGTGTGCACCGGATCTGCGCCACGCGGCGTGCGAGGTGCGCGACGTGCTGAACCGGATCGGCGACAAGTGGTCGGTACTGGTGATCACGGAGCTGATCGGTGGGGCACGGCGCTTTCTGCAACTGCACCGGAGCGTGCCCGGCATCTCCCAGCGCATGCTCACGGTGACCCTGCGCCGACTCGAACGCGACGGCCTGGTGGCCCGCCGGATCTATCCGACGGTGCCGGTGCAGGTGGAGTACACCCTGACACCGGTCGGACGCAGCTTGCTCACGGTCCTCGACGTGGTCGCCGAATGGTCGGTGCGGCACCGCGCCGAGGTGATGTCGGCGCGGGCCCGCTGGGACATCACCGTCGACGCCTGAGCGGCTTCAGGCGAGAGCCTTGAGGACCGCGGCGGCCAGCGGGGCCGACGAGGCGGGGTTCTGACCCGTGAACAGGTTGCGGTCGGTGACAACGTGCGGCGCCCATGGCTCGCCCGAGGTGTAGTCGGCACCGAGCGCGACGAGACGGTCCTCGAGCAACCATTTCGCCTTGTCGGCGAGGCCGGCCTGGGATTCCTCGGCGTTGCTGAAGCCGGTGAGGCGGTACCCGGCGAACGGCGACACGCCCGCGTCGCCGGTGGTGGCCAGCAGCGCGGCGGGTGCGTGGCAGACGACCGCCAGGGGCTTGCCAGAGGCGAGGGCGGCGTTGAGGAGTGCGCCCGAATCCTTGTTCACCGCAAGGTCTTCCATCGGGCCGTGGCCGCCCGGATAGTAGACGGCATCGAATTCGGCCAGGTCGACATCTTCCAGTCGCACCGGATCGTGCAGCTCCTCGGCGCCCTCGATCACCTCCCTGACGCGCTGCGCACCGGCGGCGCCGCCGTTGACCTCCGCCTCGAGGCTGCCCGTGTCGACGGGTGGTACGACACCACCCGGGGTGGCGACCACGATCTGGTGGCCCGCCCCCGTGAAGGCCTCGTAGGGTGCCACGAATTCCTCGGCCCAGTAGCCGGTGGGGTGCTCGGTGCCGTCGGCCAGGGTCCAGTGATCCGCGCCGGTCATCACGAACAGAAATTTAGCCATCGAAGCTCCTTCGGGCTCAGTGGGGAGACCGCCTGTCGAACGGTTCCGCCACCCGAAGGTAGGCCGGGCCGCATCCGATGACCAATAGGCTTGCCGATATCGGACATCGAAATATCGATGGGTCGCTCAGCGGGCCGGGAAACGCAGGATCCGATCGTCGCCGTCGCGGAGGTCGCCGCGGCCGTCGGTGTTGGAGGTGGTGAGCCAGAGGGCGCCGTCGGGGGCGACAGCGACTGTGCGCAGGCGGCCGTAGGTGTCGCGCAGGTAGTCGTGGGGCGCGGTCAGGTCTGCACCGGAAAGGTTTGCCGTCCAGAGCCTTTCGCCGCGCAGGGCGGCGACGTAGAGCGTGTCGCCCGCGATGGCGATACCCGATGGTGAGGCCTCCTCGGTCGACCAGGTGAGCAGCGGATCGGCGAAACCCCGGTCGGCGCCGCCCCCGCCTTCGACGTCGGGCCACCCATAGTCGCGGCCGGGTTCGATGCGGTTGATCTCGTCGAGGCGGTTCTGCCCGAACTCCGCCGCGTACAGCGTGCCGGTCCGGTCCCAGGCCAAGCCCTGCACATTGCGGTGACCCGTGCTCAGCACCGGTGAACCGGGCGTGGGATTTCCCGGCGCGGGCGCACCCTCGGCCGTCAGCCGCAGAATCTTGCCGTTCGGACTGCCGGGATCCTGCGACCGCGACGGCTGCCCGGCATCCCCGGTGCCCACGTACAGCATTCCGTCGGGCCCGAAGGCGATGCGTCCGCCATTGTGGTTGCCCGCCTTGGCGATTCCGCTGAACACCACCTCCACCGGTCCCCCCGGCCGGAATCGGACGATGCGATTGTCGTCGGACGCGGTGAAGTAGGCGTACACGTAGTCGTCGCGGACGGCGAGACCGAGCAGGCCGCCCTCCCCGCGCGCCACTACACCCGGCACCTCGAAGAACGGCTCAGGAGTGCGGCCCGGTACCACCCGCAGAATCCGCCCGGAGTCCCGTTCGGCAACCAGTGCGGTGCCGTCGGGGAGGAAGGCCAGTCCCCACGGCACCTCGATTCCCTGCGCGACCACCTCGGGCACCCCGAGATCGGGTACGCCCTCGGACCGGCTCGGCGCGGTCGAAGAGGCGATCGGCGAGGTCGGCGCGCTCGCCTGCTCGTTCGCGCACGAGGCGACGACGACTACCGCCGCAACGGCGACGACCAGCCGTCGTGCCACTGTCCTGACGCCCATCAGCCGGCGCTCCGTCCCGGTGGGCGCCCCTTCACCACCACCGGTATCGAGGATATCCGGTGGTCTCCCCGACGACGCCCGGTCAGCTGGCCCGTGATCCGAAACAGCCCTGATCATGCTGTGCGCTTATGGCTCTCGGGCTCGACGCTGGTCTTCGGCGACCCGGCGACGCTCTTGTTCGCGGTAGCCGTAGGTGGCTTTGCGTACGGTCACATCGTCTTCGAGGCCCGAGCCGACCGCGCCTGCCACCGTGCCGAGTACCGTCGCCATCAGGGCGATCGTCAGGTAGTCGGAGGGGCCACACGGGCGGCCGAGAGTGCTGGTCAGGTAGTCCGGCGGGATGACGACGGTTACCGCCACCAGGGTGATCGAGTACAGCGCGAGGAAGAACACGATCGTGCCGACGGCGACGGTGCTCACGGTTCCCGCGTTGCGCAACGCCAGATACCGATCGTCCCGGCCGTCGATCCGTCGCTCCCACAGCCCGTGCCCGGCGATGATCCACGCCGACAAGGCGACCAGCGCCGACACCGTGATTCCCGTCAACCGCAGCGGCCCCATCGCCGTGGCCAGCGACCAGATCGAGGAGTACAGCACCCCGAATGCCGTTCCGGCCATCGCACCGGCCAGCGCCGACGACAACCCCACCACCAGCTGCCACGGCCGATTCGCGCGCACCATCCCCGCCAGCAGGCACAGCGAGCCGAACCGCGCGGACCGCACCAATCGCATTTCGCCGCCCTGCTCCACCACTCGCAGTCCACGCGCATTCGGTCGCGTCAGCGCGGCCGAGCGACGCGAGCGCAGGGCTTCGACGATTCGCACCGCGAGTTCACGCAACCGCTGCCGCAGCCGCATCCCACCGAGCGCGGGCAGCGAGATCAGGGCGACTTGATGCGCCGGGTCGATATCGGCGACCAGCACCGATCGTCCGTCGCGCAACGGCAGGTCGGTGACGCACAACGCCAGATCCCAGGTGGTTTCCCGGACGTATTCGCGGGCCTTGTCGATCAGGTGGACGCTGTCGGGATACATCGCCTCGAACGGATCGTCGTTGACGAGCACCCGCCACCCGACCTGTTCACCGACGACCCGGGCGAGTTCGTCCGGCAGGTCGTCGCGCAGCGAGTGGGCGAGCCGGGTGGGCAGGTCGGGGTCGGCGAGTACACCGATCGTCACTTCCGTCATCCACCGACCACCTGTCCTCGCCGTGCACATCTCACTGCTCGCGCGTTCCCTGAACCGCCGCCGGGAAACGACCGGTGATCGCCGGGTCGCGCCCTGTTTCGGACCGCCCGTTCCGGTTAGACGCCACCAATGAAGAATGTTTTCGTCCCCGGTCTGACCGAGTTGCAGCGAGCCGAGATCAGCACAGTCGAGATTCCCGGCGGTCTGCGCCTGCACGGACTGCTCGACTACGACTCGCTGGTCAAGGCCGAGGAGTTCGATTTCGACGAGTTGCTCGACCGTGCCCGCACCGAACTTGATGCCTTCGACGGCACGGTGGACGCCATCATCGCCCACTGGGATTTCCCCACGAGTGTGATCGTGCCCATCCTCGCCGCGGAACGTGGTCTGCCCGCGCCCAGCCTCGAGAGCGTGCTGCGTTCGGAGCACAAACTGTGGAGCCGAATGCTGCAACGCGAGTCGGTACCCGAATGCGTTCCGGACTTCCGCGCGTTCGACCCCTTCGACCCGCACGCCCTCGACAGCATCGATCTCGATTTCCCGTTCTGGGTGAAGCCGGTGAAGGCCCACTCCTCCCAACTGGGTTTCGAGGTACACGATGCCGAGGAATTCGCGGCGGCGACCGAGACCATCCGCGCCGAGATCGGCCGCATCGCCGACCCGTTCGACCAGGCCCTCGCCCGGGTGACGGTGCCGGAGGACGTGCGCGTGGCCGGTGGCCGCACCTGCCTGGCCGAGCAGATCGTCACCGGAACCCAGGCAGCTCCCGAGGGATCGATGGCCGCCGGTGAGTACCGGGTGCACGGCGTGTTCGACATGCGCAAGGACGCCACCGGGCACAGCTTCGCCCACCTGGACTACCCGGCGCGCACGGTGCCGGAGTCGGTGCGCGACACCATGATCGAGGTCAGCGAACGCTATCTGCGCCACGTCGGTTACGACAACGGCTGCTTCAACTCCGAGTTCATGTGGGACGCCGACACCGGGAAGTTGTGGCTGATCGAGATCAACACGCGCATCTCGCAGTCGCACAGCGACCTGTTCGTCAAGGTCGACGGCACCTCCAACCACGTCGTCGCCATCGACGTCGCACTCGGGCGCACCCCCGAAATGCCGCACCGCAAGGGGCGTTTCGCCGTCGCCGCGCAGTGCATGGTGCCGCGCTACGAGGACGGTGTCGTCACCCGCGTGCCCGACGAGTCGCAGATCGAGGCCCTGCGCCGCAGGTTCCCCGACACGGTGGTGAACATCGATGTGGCCCCGGGTGAGCGGCTCTCGGAGCTGCCCAACCAGGACCCCTACCGCTACAAACTGGCCACCCTCTATCTCGGCGCCGCCGACCACGACGAGTTGGAGCAGCGCTACCAGGACTGTCTCGAGGCACTGCCGTTCGAATTCGAGGAGGTCGATTGAGTGCACACGGTCGAGTCGTTCCCGTACGAGGTGCGGGTCACCGAGAACGTTTTCATCCCGATGCGCGACGGCGCCCGGCTGGCGGCCCGCATCTGGCGGCCGGTCACCGAGGAACCGCTGCCCGCGGTGTTCGAATACATCCCGTACCGCAAGCGGGACCTGACCCGCGGCCGTGATGCGCTGAACCACCCCTATCTCGCGGGCCACGGGTATGTGTCGGTGCGGGTGGACCTGCGCGGCAGCGGCGACTCCGACGGTGTGCTCCACGACGAGTACCTGCCCGCCGAGCACGACGACGCCTGCGATGTCATCGCGTGGCTGGCCGAACAGCCCTGGTGCGACGGCAATGTCGGCATGATGGGCATCTCGTGGGGTGGTTTCAACAGCCTCCAGGTCGCCGCGCACCGGCCACCCGCGCTCAAAGCTGTCGTCAGCGCGTCGGCGACGGAGGATCTCTACGTCGACAACATGCACTACATGGGCGGGTGCCTGTTGTCGGACAACCTGTCCGAGGCGACGGTGATGTTCGCCTTCAACAGCCTCCCGCCGGACCCGGCGATCGTCGGTGACCGGTGGCGCGAGATGTGGCACGAACGTCTCTCGGGCAGCGGGTTGTGGATCGAGCAGTGGCTGGAACACCAACGCCGCGACGACTATTGGAAGCGCGCCTCGGTGAACGAGGACTACAGCGCTGTGCAGTGTCCGGTGCTCGCCGTCGGCGGCTGGGCCGACGGGTACACCAATGCGATCTTCCGCCTGCTCGAGCACCTCGATGTGCCGCGCCTGGGGTTGATCGGCCCGTGGGGGCACAAGTATCCGCATCTGGGTGTGCCCGGCCCGGCCATCGGGTTCCTGCAGGAGATGGTGCGGTGGTGGGACCACTGGCTCAAGGGCCGCGACACCGCGATCATGGACGAACCGATGCTGCGAGTGTGGTTGCAGGACAGCGTGTCCCCGCACCCGTCTTATGAGGACCGCCCCGGCCGCTGGGTGGGCGAGCCGAGCTGGCCGTCGCCGAATATCGAACCGCGCCGGTTCGTGCTCGGCCGCTACGCCCTCGGCGAGGAGCCTGCACCGACGCATCACGTGCACCTGCAGTCGCCGCTGAGTGTCGGCATGTTCGCGGGCAAGTGGGCGTCCTACGCCGCGACTCCCGACCTGCCGTCGGACCAGCGCGACGAGGACGGTGGCTCACTGGTGTTCGAGACCGAGACCCTCGACCAGCCGTGCGAGATCCTCGGCCTGCCGATCCTGGACCTCGAGGTCTCGGCGGACCGCCCGAACGCGATGCTGGCCGCCCGGCTCTCGGACGTGGCACCCAACGGCGAGGCGACCCGGGTCACCTACGGCCTGCTCAACCTCACCCACCGCGACGGCAGCGCCGAACCACGTCCGCTCGAACCGGGGCGCACCTATCGGGTTCACCTGCCGCTCAACGGGATCGCGCATTCCTTCCCGCCCGGGCACCGGATCCGGCTCTCGGTGTCGTCGTCGTACTGGCCGCTGGCCTGGCCGTCGCCGGAACCGGTGATGCTCACGATCAATACCGGAACGAGCACACTGACCCTTCCGCAACGCGCGCCGCGGGCCGAGGACGCGACCCTTCGCCCCTTCGGGGAACCGGAGGCCGCGCCACCCGCGCCCGCGACGCATGTCGAACCAGGACAACACCATTGGAAGGTCGAGCGCGATCTGGCCAGTGGGGTGTCGACCCTGGAGATCGAGAACGACCAGGGCACGATCGTGCTCGACGACATCGGGACCTCGGTGCGCCGCGCCACCACGGAATGGTTCAGCTTCCAGGACAACGACGTCACCTCTGTGCGTGGTCAGACCCGCACCGTGCGCCGCCTGGAACGCGACGACTGGCGAACCGAGGTGGTCACCGACACCGTATTACGGTGCACCGCCGACGAATTCGTCATCGACGCCCAGCTCGACGCCTACGAACTGGAGGACTCCCCCGCCGACCCGCGCTCGCTGCGCAACCGGGTGTACTCACAGAACTGGCACCGCCGGATACCCCGTGATCTGGTCTGAGCCCGTCAGTCCAAACAGAACTCGTTGCCCTCGGGATCGGCCATCACGATGAACCCGGCGCTCATGGGCGGTTCCGGCTCGAAACGCCGCAGGCGGGTGGCTCCGAGGGCGACCAGGCGCTCGCATTCGGCTTCCAGGGCGGTCATGCGCTGCTCGCCCTGGAGGCCGGGCGCGGCCCGCACGTCGAGGTGGACGCGATTCTTGGCGACCTTGTCCTCGGGCACCCGCTGGAAGAACACACGCGGGCCTTCCCCGTCGGGGTCCTCGATCGCCGAGCGCGAATTGTGTTCCTCGGCAGGCACTCCGATACGGGTGAGGAACTCGTCCCACGCGGCGAGCGGGTCGGCGCCCTCGGGAAGTTCTACACCGGGCGGGCCGGGGTGCACGTAACCGAGCACTTCGCGCCAGAAGATCGACAGCGCTCGTGGGTCGTGCGCGTCGAAGGTGATCTGCACGTGGCGGCTCATGGGCATCCTTCCAAAGTGGCTTTCGCCGATTCTTTGACCACATCGGCTATTTCGTGTCGCGAGCGTAGAGCACGCATCTGACGTAAAGCGCCGTTCCCGCGCTCGACCAGGGCGGCGACCGCTCCCGTGACGAAATCGAAGTCCCCCGCCTCACGCAACGCAGGTCCGATGCGATCGATGAGTTCGGCGAGCAGTTCGCGATGCGGCAGCACCCGGCCCTCGATCGGGTCGAGCCCGTCACCGAAGAAGCCGGAGTGCGCGGCGTTCCAATACGCCGCGCGCAGTACCTCGCTCGGCACCGCCGTGGCGGGTTCGTCGCGGGCGATCGCGGCCAATCCGGTGCTCACGATCCCCCGGATCAGCGCGGCGAGCAAAGCCGATTCCTCGGCCGTCGCGGGCACGTCGCTCACCCGGACCTCCACGGTGGGAAAGGATTCCGACAGGCGGATGTCCCAATACACCATCTTGTTGTCGAGGATGCTTCCGCTGGCGAGCATCATCGCCACGATCGCCTCGTACTCGTCCAACGAGGAGAAATACGGTGGCGGGCCCGCGCTCGGCCAGCGCCGCCACAGGATGCTGCGCCAACTCGCGTACCCGGTCTCGCGGCCACGATAGATCGCCGAATTCGCGGTGAGCGAGAGCAGCACCGGCAACCACGGACGCACGTGGTTGCTCACCTGCACCGCCGTCGCCCGGTCGGGCACCCCGACGTGCACATGGCACCCACACAGCCCCTGCTCGTGGGCGATCATGCCGAAGGTGTGGGCGATGCGCTGATAGCGCGGCGTATCGGTGACCGGGTACCCCTCGGGGACCGTCGGCGGCACGGCGACCGCGAGCAGGGAGGCGTCGTGCTGTGCGGCGCATTCGGCGACCCGCCGGCGCGAGGTGCGCAGTTCGGTGAGCAGCTCACCGATGTCGGTGTGTACGCCGGTGCTGGTCTCCACCTGACAGCTGGTCAGCTCGAGTTGCAGATCGATGCCTGCCTTCTCGGCGGTCGCGGCGACCTCGGTGTTCTTCGGTGCGGGCGCGCCGCTGACGGGGTCGGTGAGCAGGAACTCCTCTTCGACTCCGACAGTCGGTACCTGTGCGGGCCTACCCACGGCGATCCTCCTCCACCGGCGTGAACGAGCGTGCTGGGACGATACCCGCAGGTGAGTGAGCCAAACAACAGATACTTTGTGCACTAACTGTTCATGGGCTAACCTGACTGCGTGACCGAGATCGACGACCCGCTGCGGCTGGATCGGCAGGTGTGTTTCGCCCTCGCCGTGGCCAACCGCTCGGTCCTTGCCGTCTACCGCCCGCTGCTCGATCCGATGGGCCTGACCCATCCGCAGTACCTGGTGATGCTCGCGCTGTGGGGCCAGACGCCGATGTCGGTCAAAGCCGTCGCCGATGCCGTCCAGCTCGATTCGGCCACGCTGTCACCGCTGCTCAAACGGCTCGAGTCCGCCGGGCTCATCACCCGCCGCCGCGACCCGAACAACGAGCGAACCCTGCTGATCGACCTCACCGCGGCGGGACGCGCACTGCGTACCGAGGCCGAACGCATCCCGCCCGCGGTGGTGGAACGACTCGGCGTGAGCCTGGCCGAACTGGAAGAACTGCGCGATGTGCTGGGCCGGGTGAACACGGCCGCACGCCACGCCGAGGAATCGAGGCAGAACCGATGACCACCCCGAACCTCTGGCAGCGCCTGCGCTACATCGGCGGTGCCACCTTGCCGCCGTCGATGTCGGACTGGGTGCTGGCCGACCTCACCGGCCCCGGCGCGACGCGGCGCTATCTGCTGCGCATCCTGGTTCCGGTGCTGCCGCTGCTGTGCCTGTTCCTGTTGACGCCGGGGCCGCTGTGGATCGGGTTGTCGATGATGGCGCTGCTGTATCTGCCGCTGATCTACTTCACCGTCGCGCTGGTGTACGTCTACCGCAGGCACCGGCTGGTCAGCCACGGGTTCGATCCCGAACTCGCCTTCGTAGCGCAACGTCGTCGCGCCGATGCCGACCGGGCCGCCTACGAGCAGCGCCATCGTCCCTGAATCACACTGCGGCCCCGTCGTTGTGCCGCGTCCGGCTACTTCGGAACCAGCGCACCCGTGAGATCGGCCTCCTTGATGGGCGTGTCCGGGTTCGCCTGGGCACTGCACATCAGGTCGATCGCGCCGATCGACAGGTCGATGGTGTTCTGATCGATCTGCGCGTCCTCGCCCCGTTCCTGCTCGAGGAACTTGGTGACGGTGGTGCGCTTCTTTTCCGTGTCCTGCGCGGTGAATTCACTGCACGGGGTGTCCCCACCCTTGTTGACCGCCTTCTCCGCCTCGGCACACCCTGCCGCCAGCGTGCCGAGCGCGGCCACGGCGAGCGCCGTGGCGCAGGCCTTCCTCCGTAGCGTCATCGTTCGCCTTTCCTTCGCAAAGGGCCCGGCAATCCGGGCCTCGTTGCCCGCTTTACCCGAATTCGGCCGGTCGAATACGACGACGGCTCGCCCGGGCGCGGCGCGCGTGACGGCCGGTGCGCCTGTGGGAGTGCGACAATCGGCGGAGAGTTCCGCCTGTACACAGTTCCATTCGGATGGCTTGGCCGTGACCTGCGTTCACGGTCGGCCCGCGAGGCACTCGTCTCGCCGCGGAGAGGATCGGACCGATGCATGAGGGTGGCGCGACAACCGACCGGCCGGACCTACCGGACGGCGACTCCGCGAGTAATGGGCAGGTCGTCCGCATTGCGTCGGTAGCGGCGCTCGGCGGTTTGCTGTTCGGCTACGACAGCGCCGTGATCAACGGCGCGGTGGCCGCGATTCAGGACGAATTCGACGTCGCCGACGCCGCGCTCGGCTTCGCCGTCGCCTCAGCACTGCTCGGCGCCGCGGCCGGTGCCATGACGGCGGGCCGCATCGCCGACCGCATCGGCCGCATCAAGGTCATGAAGATCGCCGCCCTGCTGTTCCTGATCAGTGCGATCGGCACGGCCTTCGCCCCCGACCTGTGGGTGCTGGTACTCGGCCGCGTCATCGGCGGGCTCGGCGTCGGCGTGGCCTCGGTGATCGCGCCCGCCTACATCGCCGAGACCTCACCCGCCAACATCCGCGGCCGGCTCGGATCGCTGCAACAGCTCGCGATCGTCCTCGGTATCTTCTTGTCCCTGCTGGTCGACTACGTCCTGGCCCATCTGGCCGGCGGCGCGGGCGAGCAGCTGTGGTTCGGGCTCGAAGCCTGGCGGTGGATGTTCCTGTCGATGGCGGTTCCGGCCGTGGTCTACGGCCTGCTCGCCTCGACGATCCCCGAATCCCCGCGCTTCCTCGTGGCGACCCATCGGATTCCCGAAGCACGAAGCGTGCTGTCGACGCTGTTCGGCCAGCGCAACCTCGAGGTGACCATCGGCCGCATCGAGCACAGCCTCGAGGGTGAGACCAAACCGTCGTGGCGCGATCTGAAGAATCCCGCGGGCAAGATCTACCCGATCGTCTGGATCGGCCTGATGCTCTCGGTGTTCCAGCAGGCGGTCGGCATCAACGTGATCTTCTACTACTCGAACGTGCTGTGGGAAGCGGTGGGTTTCGAGGAGTCCAGTTCGTTCCAGATCAGTGTGTTCACCTCGGTGGTCAATATCGCCACAACCATCGTGGCGATCATGCTGGTCGACAAGGTCGGGCGCAGACCGCTGCTGCTCACCGGTTCCATCGGCATGACCATCACCCTGGCCACCATGGCGGTGTGCTTCGGGACCGCGCCGCAGGTGCCCAATGCCGAGGGGGTGCTCGAACCGCACCTGACCGGTGTTCCCGGTGTCCTCGCGCTCGTCGCGGCCAATCTGTTCGTGGTGTTCTTCGGGATGAGCTGGGGTCCGGTGGTCTGGGTGCTGCTGGGCGAGATGTTCCCCAATCGCATTCGCGGAGCGGCCCTCTCGCTCGCCGCCGCCGGTCAGTGGGCGGCCAACTGGGCGATCACGGTGAGCTTCCCCAGCCTTAAGACGTTCTCACTGGGTTTCGCCTACGGCATGTACGCGGTGTTCGCGCTGCTGTCGCTGCTGTTCGTCGCCAGGTTCGTGCCCGAGACCAAGGGCAAATCGCTCGAGGACATGGACGAGGCCACCGGCTACCAGCATCCGACCGCGACCGCCTGATCCGCACCTTCGATCACCTCCCGGAGGGCCGCCATGAACCCGTGGACCGTTGTCGAGAACGAATGGAATCCGCACCGCGCCAACTATTTCGAGACCATCTTCACCGTCGGTAACGGCCGCCTCGGCACCAGGGGCTCGCTCGAGGAGCGGCATACCGGCTCGCTGCCCGGCACATTTCTGGCCGGGGTGTACGACGCCTTCGACGCACCGGTCGTCGACCTGGTGAACGCGCCGGACTGGCTGGTCACCGAGGTGTTCGCCGACGGAGCCCGGCTCGACACCGAATCGGCGGCGGTGCTCAGCCATCACCGCGAGCTCGACCTACGCCGCGGAGTCCTCACCCGCGAGACCGTCTTCGCGGTGCCCGACGGTGCGCGATTCGTGCTGCGCACCGAACGTTTCGCGAGTATGGCCGATCGCGATCTGTGCTGCCTGCGGGTTCGGGTGACCGCACTGGATCGCGCGGCCACGGTGACGATCCGCACCGGAATCGACGGGCACCGGCGCAATCGCGAGCGACTGCCCACCTACCGTGAGGACACCGAGTTCGGGTACGACCGCAAGTGGGACAAGTGGGCGCTGTCCACCCACTTACGTTCCACCGGAACCGGATTCACCGATGGCGTGGGAATGCTCGAATGCCGGACGATCGACAGCGGTGTCGACCTGGCCTACGCGTTGCGTACCGAGTTGCCGACCACACCGCAACGCCGCGTCGAGGTGCGCAGTCACGAGTCGATCGCGGTCGAAGTGGACTTCGCCGCGGCGGCGGGCGAGACGGTCGGCGTCGACAAATTCGTCGGCGTCGCCACCAGTCGTGATCCGGAAGCCGCTGCGGCACCGGGCGATCGGGCGCGAGCGACCGTCGCGCGGGTCACCGATTTCGACCAGGCGTGCACTGCGAACGCGGCGGCGTGGGAACGGTTGTGGGCCGAATCGGACTGCGAGGTGGTCGGCGACGACCGCGTCACCCAGGCCTTGCGCTTCGCCGTCTATCACCTGCTCATCGCCGCCAATCCTGACGACCCCACGGTGAGCATCGGCGCCAAATCCCTGTCCGGCGAAGGGTATCGCGGCCACGTCTTCTGGGACACCGAGATCATGCTGCTGCCGTTCTACCTGTTCACCCAGCCGCGGGCGGCTCGTGCCCTGCTCGGTTACCGCCACCACACCCTGCCCGGCGCCCGCGAGGTCGCTGCCGACAACGGCGCCACCGGAGCCCGCTTTCCGTGGGAATCGGCGGACACGGGCCGCGAGGAATGCCCGCAGTACACCCACGACGGCTCGGGCCGCTTCTACACCAGGGAGGAGGAACTGCACGTCACCGCCGATGTCGCGTACGCCGTCATCCGCTATACCGGGGTCACCGGTGACGACATGTACCTGTTCACCGAGGGCGCGCCGATCCTGTTCGAGACCGCCCGCTACTGGGTACAGCGATGCGAACCCGAGGGCGACGCGCTGGTGCTGCGAACGGTGATGGGGCCGGACGAATTCCATTCCCACGTCGACAACAACGCCTTCACCAACCGGCTGGTGCGCTGGCACCTGGAACAGGCCGCGGCGGTCTATCGGCGGATGGCCGCCGAACAGCCGGAACTGCTTGCCGCCCATGCCGAACCGTTGGCGCTGTCGGCAGCCGAAGCCGAGCAGTGGGTCGATGCGGCCCGGCGAATCCGCGTGCCGGTCGACCCCGACTGCGGTGTGATCGAGCAGTTCGACGGCTATTTCGAGCGCACCGTCGTCCCCATCACCGAATGGGACGACAACGACATGCCGCGATACCCGGCGGGTTTCGACCACTTCAACTGTGAGGACACGTCACTGCTCAAACAGCCCGACGTGGTGATGCTCATGCATCTGCTCCCCGAGGAGTACTCGCTCGAGACGCGCAGGCAGAACTACTTGTTCTACGAGGCGCGCACACTGCACAAGTCGTCGCTGAGTCCCTCCATCCATGCCATCGTCGGCTTGCGGGTGGGCGAGGCGGACACGGCTGAAAGATATTTCGGCCGTTCGGCATTCGTCGATCTCGACGACAATCAGGGCAATACGGAAGAGGGCATCCACATCGCGTCGGCGGCGGGCACCTGGCAGGTCGCCACGCACGGGTTCGGCGGGTTCCAGGCCACCCGCGACGGATTGCGGTTTTCCCCCGCGCTGCCCTCGTCGTGGCAGCGGTTGCGGTTCTCGGTGCACTGGCGCGGGCGAGTGGTGCGCGCCGATCTCGGCCACCACGACGCCCGGTTCGAGCTGATCGGTGACGGCCCCGCCGAGAACATCAGCGTGTGGGGAGATCCCGTGCAGGTGGGGCCGGGTGAGGTCGTCGAGGTGCGTGCGCCCGAAAGCGTCGCCTCATGACCGAGCGGGTGGCCGTACAGCAGGCCGCCGCCGTGCTGTTCGACCTGGACGGGGTACTGACCGATACCGCTGCCGTGCACCGCCGCGCGTGGACCACGCTGTTCACCGAGTTCCTGCCACCACAGGTCGCGCCGTTCACCGATGACGACTACTACAACCTCGTCGACGGCAAACCACGGATCGACGGCGTGCGAGCGGTGCTGTCCTCGCGCGGGCTGCGACTACCCGACGGCACCGTCGACGACGTGCCCGAGGCAGCCACCGTGCACGGCCTCGGCAACCGGAAGAACGGGCGATTCACCGAGATCGTGCACCGCGACGGGGTCGACGTGTTCGACGGCTCGCTGCGTCTGGTCAACGCCCTTGCGGCGCTTCGGATTCCGATGGGAGTGGTTTCCAGCTCGCGCAACGCGGTGCTGGTGCTCGACACCGCCGGCCTGCTCGACAGATTCGCGGTGATCGTCGACGGCACCGTCGCCGAGCGTGACGGGCTCGCCGGCAAGCCCGATCCGGCGATGTTTCTCGCCGCCGCCGGAGCACTGGGTGTCGAGCCCGCCGAGACGATCGTCATCGAGGACGCGGTATCGGGCGTCGAGGCAGGTCGTCGCGGCGGTTTCCGGGTGATCGGGGTCGATCGCGGCACGGGCCCGGCCGCCCTGCGTGCGGCGGGCGCCGATGTGGTGATCGGTGATCTGGCCGACCTTCTCACCTAGGCCCTGTTTGCGTTCGGTGGCCCCGGGTAGACGCCCCGTGGGTCCCAAGGATGGCCCATCGATCACCTGTGGTCGAGCGTTCTGTCCGGAAGGAATGCCATGAGCTTGGCAGACAAGGCGAAGAACAAGGCCGAAGAGCTGGCCGGCAAGGCCAAGGAAGCGACCGGCAAGGCCACCGACGACCGCGATCTGCAGAACGAGGGCCGCGGCGACCAGGCCAAGTCCAACCTGAAGGATGCCGGCGAGAAGGTCAAGGACGCTTTCCGCGACTGATCCGGCTCCCCTTTTCGCACTGTGGCCCCCAGCTGACAAGCGGGGGCCACAGTTGTATTCCTTGACAGGAATATTCTTCATGGTGAATACTTCTGGCCATGGAAGAGATCGCAGCCGCACTCGGCGACAGCGCACGGTGGCGCATCGTGGAACTTCTCGCGCAGCGGCCTCGGTCGGTCGGCGAACTCGCCACCCATACCGGGTTGCGTCAGCCGCAGACAACCAAGCACCTCCAAACGCTCGCCAAGGCGGGTCTCGTCTCGGTGTTCCCGCTGGGGCAGCGGCGGGTCTACGCCGTGGAACCCGGCCCGTTGCGGGAGCTCGACAATCGGTTGCGCGCGATGCTCGCGACCATCGAGGAGCACGCCGACGAGCGGGATGTGGTGGAGCGCTATCTGGCCGCTATCGAAGCCGAAACCGCCGCAGCACAGCATGATCGGTGGGCCGACGGGCGCAGCTTCACCTTCGAGCGGACGTTCGGGATCGCGCCCGAGGTGCTGTGGCGGCACTGGGTGGATCCGGATTTGCTCGCCCAGTGGTGGGTGCCGCCGTCGATGACCATCACCGACTGCCGGATCGAGCCGTTTCCCGGCGGCCGGGTGGTGCTCGACTACCGCGACGACGACGGTGGGCATTACCGGTCGACGGGACGAGTCGTCGAGGCCGACGAACCCCACCGCCTCGCCTTCGACCTGTCGGTACTCGACGCGGCAGGCGAAGTCTCCTTCACCGGCCACTACACCCTCGGTTTCGAGCACGACGGGTCCGGGACCCGATTCCGGCTCGACCTCGTCGTCGCCGAAACCACGGTGGCGGCAGCCTCTTTCATCGCCGGTATCGAAACCGGCTGGTCCCAGGTCCTCGACAACCTCGACAGGAAAGCCCGATCATGAGCACTCGCCGCGTCGCCACCAACATCAGCCTCACCCTCGACGGCCGCTACCACGGACCGGCCGGCCCGGCCGATCTCGGCGCCATCGTCACCTACGCGAGCACCGAAACCGCCCGCGACTACCTCAGCGGAATTCACGCCGACGCCACAACCGCGGTTCTCGGGCGCGGCAACGCCGAGGGATTCCTCGGCTACTGGCCGACCGTCGCCGCCGACGAGCACGCCGACCCGCGCGACCGCGCCTACGCGAAGTGGCTCGTCGACGTGGACAAGGTGGTGCTTTCTAGCACGCTCACCGAATCACCTTGGGAGCGAACGCGCGTCGTGAACGCGCCCGCCGCCGAGGTGATCACCGAATTGAAGAGCTCCGGCACCGGCGACATCCTGGTCAACACCAGTCCGACGATCGTGGCCGACCTGCTCGCCGCCGATCTGATCGACCGCCTGCATCTGATGATCGTTCCCGAGATCGCCGGGGGCGGCGCGCTGTTCTTCACCGACGGGCTGCCGGCTTCCCGGTGGACACTGACCAGCCACACCGCCGGTACATCCGGCGAGCTCGCCCTCGTGTACGACCGCGCACGCTGAACCGACCCCGACCCCGACCCCGACCGCTACGGCCGCGGCGCCACGTCACCGAGCGCGCTGAGCACGAACTCGTTCACCGGGTCCGTGCGTTCCAGATGGACCAGGTGCCCCGCACCCGGAACCTGCACCACCGCACGGAGATCGGTCACATTGGCGCGCAGCGTGGCCAGCGGGTCGCGGCCGCTGAAACCTTCCATGTCGGGGTCGTTCTCGCCGTAGAGGAAGTAGGTCGGGACGGTGACGGGACGGCCGGCCAGCGACTCGGTGAGGTGCCAGTTGCGGTCGAGGTTGCGATACCAGTTGAGGCCGCCGGTGAACCCGGTGCGCTCGAATTCGGTGGCCAGCGTGTCGAATTCGGACTCACTGAGCCAGGACCACGGCAGGTCGGGCGCTTTCGGCAGGACATCGAGATAGCCGAGCCCCGGCGGGTTCTTCCAGGTGTCGAGGTAGTGGTAGTCCCCGGAGAGCGAGTAGTAGACCCTGGCCAGGAATTCACGGGGACGCTCGGCGAGTTCGGCGTCGGCCCGACCGGGTTCCTGGAAATAGGACAGGTGCAGGAAGTGGCGCTGAGCGGCCTTGGTCCAGAAATCGGACGGCGGGCGGGGTGGGCGCGGTGCGAAGGGATTGTTCAGCACCACCGCGGCGGCCACCCGTTCGGGCGCACGCAACGACAACTCCCACACCAGCTGGGCACCGAAGTCGAGGCCGACGAAAACCGCCTGCCGCGCGCCGATGTCGTCGAGGAGGGCGAGCAGATCGCCGATCACGGCGGCATTCGTGTACGCCTCCACGTCGTCGGGCGCCTGCGTGCGTCCGTAGCCGCGCAGATCGGGCGCGATCGCGTGGAAGCCGGCCTCGGCGACGGCCGCGAGCTGGCGGTGCCAGATATAGCCGGTGTGCGGGAAGCCGTGGCAGAACACCACCGGATACCCCTGCCCCTGCTCGGTCACATGTAGCCGGACGTCGCCGGCGTCCAGGAATCGATGCCGAAGTTCCACCAGCGCCTCCAAGAATCTAGAACGTGTTCCTATTTCAAGGTAGTGTCCCGAGGCCATGAGCGGAACACCCAAGATTCTCGGCGGACGGGTCGCGGTAGTGACCGGAGCCAGCCGCGGCATCGGCAAAGGCATTGCCCAGGAACTCGGCGCGGCGGGGGCGACGGTGTACGTCACCGGCCGCACGACCACCGCGGGCAGGCTCCCCGGCACCGTGCACGACACCGCCGCCGAGGTGACCGCCCTCGGTGGGCTCGGCGTGGCGGTGGTCTGCGATCATCGCGACGACGGGGCGGTCGAGGACCTGTTCACGCGGGTGCGCGCCGAACAGGGGCGCCTCGACGTGCTGGTGAACAATGTCTACAACTCCCCCGCCGCCGCCCGCTGGCTCGGCCGCAAATTCTGGGAGGTGCCGCCTGCGGCCTGGGACGAGACCTTCGACATCGGCGTCCGATCCCATTACGCGGCAAGCGTTTTCGCCGCGCCACTGCTGATCGAATCGAAGGGTTTGATCGTCAACGTCTCCTCCCCCGGTTCGCAGCGCTACCTGCACAACGCGGTGTACGGGGTCGCCAAGACCGCCCTCGACCGGCTCACCGCCGACCTCGCCCACGATCTCGACGGCACCGCGACCACCGCGGTATCCCTCTGGCCCGGCATCGTGAATACCGAACTGCTGCAAATGGTTCCCGCCGACGACCAGGGCCGCCGCCTGGTGACCTTGCCCGGCGAGGGAACCTTCGACCTGAACGCCGCCGAAACACCGCGGTTTCCCGGCCGGGCCGTAGTCGCCCTCGCCGCCGACCCCGACCGGCTCGCGCGCACCGGAAAGGCGTGGAAGGTCGCCGATCTGGCCGAGGAGTACGGATTCACCGACCTCGACGGCCGCATTCCCCGCAACGACCCCTAGCCTCTCCACGCGCGCAGTTTCTCCGGATTCCGCATGACCCAGATCCGGCTGATCCGGTCGTCGACGATGTCGAACGAGTAGACCGAGATGACCTTCCCGTCGGCCTCGGCGACCAGACCGAGCTGCCCGTTCACCATGCGCTCCACCAGCACCACCGTCGACAACCGCGTGCCGATGTGGATCCACGTCGTCGCGATCTCGCGGCTGCCCACCAGCGGCTCCAGGAAGGCGGGGACCAGTCCGCCGCTGTCCGCCGTCGCGACCGCGGCCGGGTCGAGCAACCCGACGAGCCCCTCGATATCGCCCGCCTCCCAGGCCCGTTTGAAATTCCGCACCACCTCGGCGCGCGCGGTTTCGGGTGGGCGCGGCGAGGTGTCGATGCGACGGCGGGCGCTCGAGGCGAGCTGACGGCACGCAGCCGGGGTGCGCCCCACCACCTCGGCTATTTCGGCGAAGGAGTAGCGGAACACGTCGTGCAACACGAAGGCCACCCGCTCGGCGGGGGTCATGGAGTCGAGCACGACGAGGAAGGCCATGCTGATCGACTCGTCGAGCGTCACCCGGTCGGCGGGGTCGGGCGCCGCGGTACCGCCGAAGAAGTCGGAGCGGCCGGGGACGGGTTCCGGAATCCATTCGCCCACATAGCGTTCCCGGCGGGCGCGGGCGGAGCCGAGCAGGTCGAGACAGATGCGTCCCGCCACCGTCGTCAGCCAGGCGACGGGCGTGGTCACCTCGGCGCGACGCTGTTCGCTCATCGCGTACCAGCGCGCATAGGTCTCCTGTACCACGTCCTCGGCCTCGGCCAGCGATCCGAGCAGCCGGTACGCCAGATTGAGCAACTGGCGGCGCTCACTCATCACCTCGGACAGGTGGGGGTCGGTCATGATCGGCTCCTCGCGGTCGGTTCCCTCACCATGACCGACGAAACAGCGCCCCGATCTGTGAGGCCTGACATTTCCGGCGTCCGCGTCGTCGGAAGGGCATGATCAGAATCGGCATCATTCTCGGCAGCACCCGATCCAACCGTAACGGAGCCCAGGTCGCGCAGTGGGTTCTTGATTCGGCGTCGCGACGCGGCGACGCCGAATTCGAGCTCGTCGACCTGCGCGATCACCCGCTCCCCCACTTCGACGAGACACTGCCCCCGATGTTCGGCCCGTCGGAGAACGAACACACCCGCGCCTGGGCCGCCCGGATCGCCCCGTTCGACGGGTTCGTCATCGTCACTCCTGAGTACAACGGCGGCGTCCCCGGCGTCCTGAAGAACGCCCTCGACCACGCGTTCGCGGAATGGACTGACAAGACTGTCGCCTTCGTCGGGTACGGCGTCAACGGCGGCGCCCGCTCGGTGGTGCAGTTGCGCACCGTGTGCGGGACGCTGGGGATGGCCGACATCGGCCATTCGGTCTCGATCGGCGTACTCACCGATTTCGAGAACGCCACGACCTTCGTCGCGCGCGAGCACCACGACCTCGCGTTGCGCAAGACGCTCGATCAGCTCGTCGCGTGGACAACAGCCCTGGCGCCACTGCGGCGGCCTGCCGACGAAACCGCCGCGATCCGCGCACAGATCGACCGGCTGGTCGAGTGCCTGCGGACCAAGGACCTCGACGGCGTCGGCGCGCTCTACACCGAGGACGCTGTCTCGTTCGATATCGAGCCGCCCCTGCAACACCGGGGCAGGGCTGCGAAGCTGGAGAACTGGGCGCGAGTGTTCCGGGTGTTCGACACCCTGAGCTACGAGTTCCGCGACCTGACCTTCACGACCGGTACCGACGTGGCGTACGGGCACGGTTTCGGCAGGCTGCGCGGCACACTGCGCGACGGCGCTGTCACCGACGGCATGTGGGTGCGCGCAACGCTGTGCCTGCGCAAGGTCGGTGGCAGCTGGTTGATCGCCCACGACCAGGTCTCGGTGCCGCTCGATATCCCGAGCGGCAAGGCGCTCACCGACCTGGAGCCCTGACGGTCAGCCGCCGGCCGCGGCGCGGCTCCTGCCGACGGCCAGGTCCGACAGCCGGTCGAGGGTTTCGCGGTTGCGTGGGGTCAGCAGCAACTCCTGCGCGGCGCGTGGGACGAGCTTGCCCGGCCCACGCACGGCCAGTTCCCCCATCCGCACCTCGGTGGTGGCCGGGGCGACCTCGCGCAGCTCGAAGCGGATGACGGCCGCGCCCATCGGCCACAACCGCGCGTCGAGTTCCAGGATGTGCGGTGCCTCCGATGCCCGCACCTCGGTGGTGTCCTCGATGACGAGCGGCCACGGCCCCACACTGTGGTGGATGCGGGTGCCGACCGCGGGCCAGCCCTTGTCGACGCGGCGGATGTGGGAGGCGCCGACCACCCACCCCGAATACGACCACCCGTCGGCGAGCACCGCGAAGACGTCGTCCACTCCGGCGGGCACGGTGAGTTGCACCCAGATCATGTCGTCGTGCACGGCTCCTCCTACACGCTGTCGACGAGGGCGTCGTGCCCGGCGCGGCGGGCACAATTGGCGCAACAGAAGACGGTCTGTCCGGCCTCGACCCCGTGGCCGAGAACCCGGCATCCGCAGTGCGCGCAGTCCGGGGCCAGCTTCGATGCCGCGCATTCGATGCTGTCGAATGTCCAGCTCTGCCCGTCGCGGCTCACGGTGAACGCGCGCGCGTAGTCGTTGCCACACGTCTCACAGACGGCCATGCTTCACCTCTTTCGGATCGGTGGACAGCGGGCGTTTACCCGGTGCGGCCGAACCGAACCGACCTTTTGGTTGAAATCCTGCGAAACGGATATTCGCCGATCACAGAGCTCATTGCCCGAACCGGTGAAGGTGGGTGGTCGACATGTCCGCAAGCAGGTCGAACAAGGCGACGATGCCCTCGGACATCTCCGACCACAAGACCTTCTTCGACCGTTTCGCCACGGCGGCAAGCAATTTCGCGTCCAAGGCGTGGTTCTTCGCCGCCTGCCTCGCGCTGGTCCTGATCTGGGCGCCCTCGGTGTTCCTGTTCCCCAGCATCGACACCTGGCAGCTGGTGATCAACACGGCCACCACCATCGTCACCTTCCTGCTCGTGGCGCTGCTGCAGAACACCCAGGCTCGCAACGACGACGCCGCCCAGCACAAGCTCAACGCGCTCGCCGCGGGTCTCGCCGCGCTGATGGGTGAGCTGAGCAACGAGTATCCGGCCCTGTCCAGGGAACGCGAGGAACTGACCGACGCCGTGGGACTGGAAGATCGCGAGAGCAGCGAATAGTTCAGTCCGTCTCCGGCCCCTTCCGGTAGACGAGCGGCTGAATCACCCACAGCGCGAGGAAGGTGATCGAGGCCACCACCCCGGCGATGATGCCCGCCACCGTCCCGGCCACCACATCGAAGATCAGCACCGCGATGCCGGTGAGCGCCACCCCGAGCAGGGCGATACCGCCCAGCGCGAGCCGGTGCGCGCCGGTGACCAGGGCATCGAGCCGGTGCCTGCGGAACAGCAGCCGATGCAACGCCACCGGGGCGACCAGCAGGGCGGTCGCGGCGATCGATGCGGTGACGACGACCAGGTACACCACCCGCAATTCCGTGCTGAGGGCGTCGAAATGGGACTGGAACGGCAAGGTCAGCAAGATACCGGTGAGCACCTGCACACCGGTCTGCAGCACCCGCAGTTCCTGCAGCAAGGAGGCCCAGTTGCGGTCGAGACGCTGAATGGTGTTCTCGCCACGCACCCGTCGATTCCAGTCGGTGTCATCGCCGTCCATCACCGCTCCTCGTCGCCCGGGCCGACGCCCTCCTGGTGCGCATACCCGGCGCACACCGCCCGAATCCCGCTACCGACCGGCGTACCCGTGATTGAGCGGCGCGCGGCCGGGTAGTGCGACGGTGTGGTCGAGAACAACGGCCACATGCCAGAAGACCAGACGACACGAGGAGGGCATCCATGCCTGACCCGAACAACCCTGGACAGTTCGGCAACCGAAACGACACCCAGGAGCAGGCGGCCCGTGGCGGCCACGCCAGCAGCGGCAGCTTCGGCGATCGCAATTCCGCCGACCCGCGCGAGGCAGGCCGCAAGGGCGCCCAGGCGCAGCCCACCGAGGCCAAGCGCGAGGGCGGTCAGCACAGCCACGGCGGCCGCTGACTCTCTGCTACCGACCCCGGGCCTGGCACGATGCCGGGCCCGGGGTGTCCCCGGCGAAAGGTGGTGGCCTGATGACCGCCGAGATCTCGGACCTGCTGCAGACGCTGACCCGAGTGGTCAACACCCTGCACGACAACGGCATTCGCTTCGCGGTGGCCGGTGGCTGCGCGGTGTACGCGCACGGCGGTCCGGCCAGCGATCACGATGTGGACATCTTCCTCCGCGCCGAGGACGCCTATGCCGCGCGGGACGCGTTGGCGGCCAAGGGCTTACGGCCCGTCGACCCGCCGGAGAACTGGCTGACAAAGGTCTACGACGGGGAGATCCTCGTCGACCTGATCTTCCGCACGAACCACCGCACCGTCGACGACGAGTTGCTCGACCGTGCCGAGTCGATGTCGGTCGGCCCGGCGACCGCACCGGTGCTGCCCGCCACCGACGTGCTGGTAGACAAACTCATGGTGCTCGACGCGCACCGTCTCGATTTCACCCGCCTGCTCGAGGTCGCCCGCGCCCTGCGCGAGCAGATCGACTGGGGCCGGGTGCACCGCGACACGGCCGAATCGCCTTACGCGCGGGCATTTCTGGGACTGCTCGACGACCTCGGCGTCTACCACGTGCCACCCGCGCCTGCCGCCGAACCACCGCAGTACGTGGTCGCCAACCTGCGCCGCGCTTTCGCCGAGGATCCACGGACCGCGACGATGAGTGTGCACGTGACGCTGCGTTCCGATGTCGTCGTACTCACCGGCGAGGTCGCCGACGAACAGAGCAGGCGGGCGCTGGAGGCCGTGCTGCACGAGCGGATCGGTGACCTGCGGGTCCACAACGACGTGCGGGTGCGCAGACCCGCCGAACCGGCCGAACCGGAAGTGCTGAGGTGAGCGGGATGCGAGTAGCGGCGGTAGGCGATGTGCATCTCGGCGCGGATTCGCGTGGTCGGTGCAGGCCGGTGTTCGAACGGCTGCCCGAGCACGCGGATGTGTTGCTGCTCGCCGGTGACCTCACCCGCCTGGGCACCATCGAAGAGGCGGAGGTGGTGGCGAGCGAGTTCGGCGATCTCGACGTCCCGGTCGTGGCGGTGCTCGGCAATCACGACTATCACAGCGACCGCGAGCAGGAGATGAGCGCGCTGCTGTCCGCGCACGGCATCACCGTGCTCGAGGGCACCTCGACGGTGCTCACCATCGGTGAACGCACGCTCGGCATCGCCGGAACCAAGGGTTTCGGCGGCGGGTTCGCCGGCAAGTGCGCGAGCGCGTTCGGCGAACCGCAGATGCGCGAGTTCGCGACCCACACAGTCGAGCTCGCCGAACAGCTCCACACGGCGCTGAGCAGGCTCGACACCGACGTGACCATCGCGCTCACCCACTACTCGCCCGTGTCGGACACCCTGCACGGCGAGCCGCCGGAGATCTACCCGTTTCTCGGCTCCTACCTGCTCGGGGAGGCGATCGATGCGTGCGGCGCCGACCTGGCGGTCCACGGTCACGCCCACGCGGGCACCGAACGCGGCACCACCCCGGGCGGAATCCGGGTGCGCAATGTCGCCCAGCCGGTGATCGGCACCGAATACGCCGTCTACGACCTGGCGCCCGCCACGTCGTCGGCATACATCTGAAGGAGGATTCTCATGGTTTCGCAGGACACCATCGCCCAGCTACGCCAGGACATCACCACGGCCGCCGACGCGGGCGACGAGGCAACGGCGCAGCGTCTGCGCCGGGAACTGTCGGAGGCACTCGCGGCGGCGGGCCGCGACGATCAGGACGACCCGGCCGGTCCGTGACCGCGCTGCGACCGGACGGTCGCCGCACTCCAGACCACCAGCCAACCGGACGCGGCCATGTAGAGGGCATAGGCGGAGATGACCAGTTCGGGCCCGTAATTGGCGAACCAGTCGCCGAGGCGAAGCAGCGCGATCAGGCCGAGGCCGACCAGGAACATGCCGAGCACGAGGCTCGGGAGCGCCAGCGGGGCGATGGCGTCGTCGGTGACGCGGCGGTCACGTCTGGTAACTGACAGGTTGCTGTTCGATTCGAAGTAGATGCTGCTCATAGTCACGAGCTCCCTTCCGGACGGCCGTCCCGACACAGCCGGTAGGTCAAACCACGCAGGTGGCGCACGCAGTGATCACAAACGGTTAACGCTCAGCAATATCGAGCGTGCCAGGTCTAACCGGAGGATAACAGACCATGTGATCTGGGTCACATCGAATGCGTGTTCGACACGAAGCGATAACGGTTGTTACATTTCCCAGGAATAGGCGTTCGAACTGGAATAGTCCGACAATTCTGGACAATTGCCCAGCAAGCCGACAATCATGTGATTTATAGAACCGTTATAGCCTCTGAGGTGCGTAAACGTTCCCCGAGACAGACAGCGGAGCGGTTTGTGACCGGACCGAGTCGGCGACACCCGAATCAGGGGCCATTTCGTGTCGTGCACACGCGCGCGACATACGGGTGCGTTCGAGTGTTTGAACGGCGCACGTTCGGCTATCGTCCATCCAGTTTCTTTTCGATGCTGCTGGATCGTTCGTGTCGCTTCGCCGAATCATGTGCCGCGTGAGGATCCACGCCTCGTGATTCGGTGACCCTCTCAAACGAAGGACGCCGGTCACCATGCCCGCACCCGTTATCCTCGACGGCCGCATCGTACGGCTGGAACCCCTTGCACCCCACCATGTTCCCGGTCTGGCAGCGGCCGCGCAGGCGCTGCGCGGACAGCCGGGGTTCACCGTTGTCCCGCACGGCGAACAGGAAGCGCGCACGTATGTCTTCCAGGCCGAGGCCGCCCAGCTGGCGGGTTCGGCGCTGGCCTTCGCCATCGTCATGATCGGTGACGAATGCGTGGTCGGCGCCACCCGCTTCACCCGCCTGGATTACTGGCAGGGTCCGCTCACCTGGCCGCTGTCGGCCGAACCGGTCACCGCCTCCCCCGGCGGCGCGATTCCCGACGCCGTGGAGATCGGCAACACCTGGCTCACCCCCGCCGTGCGCGGTGGCCAGGTGAATCTCGACTCCAAGCTGCTGTTGCTCACCCACGCCTTCGACACGTGGCGAGTCCGGCGGGTGACCCTGCGCGCCGACGCCCGCAACCTGCGCTCCCGGGCGGCCATCGAACGGCTCGGCGCGGTCAGCGACGGTGTACGCCGGGCCCATTCCCGTGGCCTCGACGGCGAGGTGCGCGACACCGCGTTCTATTCGATCCTGCGCGACGAATGGCCGGGGGTGCGCGAGCGGATCATGGAACAACTGGCCGCTCGCGCCGCGCAACGGCGGGCGCCGCTCATCCCCGCCACCGCCGAGGCGTTGCGCGCCCTCACCGCCTCGATCGGCTGAACCAGGTCAGCGTCCCGTTCCGCCGTGCACGACGGCCACCTCGGCCCCACCCAGGTCGAAGGCGCGGTGCAGGATGCGCACCGCCTCGTCGAGCTCGGTGTCGCGGACCAGCACCGAGATGCGGATCTCGGAGGTGGCGATGAGGTCGAGATTGATGCCCGCTGCCGCCAGTGCCTCACAGAAGGTCGCGGTGACACCGGGATTGTTGCGCATGCCCGCACCGATGAGCGATACCTTGCCGACGCGGTCGTCGTAGCGCACATCGGCGAAGCCGATCTCGGCACGACGCGAGCGCAACAGCGCGACCGCGCGGTCGCCGTCGGCGGCGGGCAGCGTGAAGGTGATGTCGGTGCGGCCGGTTCCGGTGTTCTGCACGACCATGTCGATGCCCACCTCGGCATCGGCCACGGCCCGGAACACCTGCGCGGCGTAGCCGGGTTCGTCGGGCACGCCGACCACGGTCACCTTGGCCTCGTTGCGGTCGTGCGCGACGCCGGTGAGCACGGCCTGATCGGCGGGGATGTCGGCCATCGAACCGAACACGGTGGTGCCGACGGTGTCGGTGTAGGACGAGCGAACGTGCACCGGGACCTGATAGCGGCGGGCGTACTCGACGCAGCGCAGCATGAGCACCTTGGAACCGCACGCCGCCATCTCGAGCATCTCCTCGTAGGAGACCTGGTCGAGTTTCTGGGCGTCGCCGACGATGCGCGGATCGGCGGTGAACACGCCGTCGACATCGGTGTAGATCTCGCACACGTCCGCGTGCAGCGCGGCGGCCAGGGCGACGGCGGTGGTGTCGGAACCACCACGACCCAGTGTGGTGACGTCACGGCTGTCCTGGCTCACGCCCTGGAAGCCGGCGACCAGCACGATCTCGCCGTCGTCGAGAGCGCGCCGCACCCGGCCGGGATCCACCTCGATGATCTTGGCGTTGCCGTGCGCACCCGTGGTGATCACCCCGGCCTGTGAACCGGTGAGCGAACGCGCCTCCGCGCCCAGGGAATGAATGGCCATGGCCACCAACGCGTTCGAGATCCGCTCACCCGAGGTGAGCAGCATGTCCATCTCCCTCGGCGGCGGTGCCGGTGCCACCTGACCCGCCAGATCCAGCAATTCGTCGGTGGTGTCGCCCATCGCCGAGCACACGACGACCACGTCGTTGCCCTGCTTCTTGGTCTCCACGATCCGCTCGGCGACCCGGCGGATGCGCTCCGCGGTCGCGACCGACGAGCCACCGAATTTCTGTACAACCAGGGCCATCCCGCTGTCCTCTCCCTGCTCGCCCGCGAGGTACTCGCGGGTAACTCCCGTCGAGTATCCCGGCAATCCGGGCGTGGCTGGGTGGTTTGTGACGCGAAAAGTGGTGCCGCCGTGCCGTTTCTGGCGCGATACTGGCGGCATGGGGGTGGCGCACGTGCGTCGGCTCCGATGTTCGGCGGTTCTCGGCGTTAGGCGAATTCGGATGGCTACTCGGCACTTTCGTTCCCGTTCGTTGCGTGTCGCGGTGCTCGGCACCGGGGCGCAGGCCGGGGAGGTGGTGCGGATCATCGCCGAATCCGGTGACGAACTGAGCGCACGAGCCGGGGCGCGATTGACCCTCGTCACGGACGCGGCCGATCTCGTCGTCGACACCACCGCGACCACCGAGAGCCTGGGCGCCGTCCTCGACGCGTTGCGGGCGGGCCGATCGGTGGTCACCGCGAATACCGCGCTCATCGCCTCGCACGGTGCCGAATTAATGTCGGCCGCCGAGGAATTCGGGGCGGATCTGTGTTTCGAGGCCGCCGTGGCGGGTGGGGTGCCGGTGGTTCGGCCGCTCACACAGTCGCTGTCGGGCGATCGCGTGCGCGAGGTGCTCGGCGTCTTCGCCGCGGCCGACGCGCACGCGGCGGCGATCCTCGCCACCTTGGCCTTCCATACCCGGGTGGAGGTCACCGACGTGCATTTCGAGGAGTTCGGGGTGGCGCCGGCACACGACCTGGCGGCTGCCGACGCGTTGTCGTTGCGGTTGCGTCAGCTGACCGTGTGCACCCGCATCAGTGAGCCCGAAGACGGTGGCAAGGAATGGATCTCGGTACGGGTGCATCCCGCACTGTTGCCTGCCGCGCACCCGCTGGCCCACGTGGAGGCGCCGTTCAGCGCGGTGACGGTGGATGCCGAGGGCGCCGGGCGACTGATGTTCTCCGGTCGTGACGCGACGCGGGCCACCGCCTCGGCACTGCTCGGTGATCTGGTGAGCGCGGCGCGCAACCGCGTGAACGGTGGCCGGGCTCCACGCGCCTCGTATTACGCCGAGCTACCGGTCGCGCCGTTCGGCGACATTCCCACCCGCTACTACCTGAACCTGCGGGTCACCGACCACGCGGGCGCCCTCGCGCAGGTGGCCTCGATCTTCGCCGACCACGGGGTGAGCATCGAGCGCGTGCGTCAGGAACACCACGGCGACGACGCCCACCTCATCGTCCTCACCCACCGCGCCCGCGAATCGGCGCTGGCCGACACGGTCGACGCCCTCACCGACGCCACCTGTGTGAGCGCGGTGCTCACCAGGTGGCGGGTCGAAGGTGCGCCGGTCACAGGCTGAACGCCACCGCCCGCAGGACCAGCACGGCGATGAACACCACGGTGAAGGCGAGGTCGATGGAGACCTCGCCGAGCCGAACCGGCTTGAGTACCTTGCGCACCGGCGCGATCACCGGTTCTGTCGCCGCATGGGTCACCGACCGGACCTTCCCCACCCACGGCGACCGATTGCCGAGCGTGTCGAGCCAGTCGACCACCATCCGCGCGATCAACAGCACCAAGAACACCGTCAGTACCCACCCGAGCAGGGTTCCGATGAGACTCATGACGCACTCCTTCCGGAGGCCACCGTCGACCTCTTACCGAAACAACGCCTCAGCCGCCCCCAAGGTGTCCACTATGCACCGTTCTCAGCGGATTATCAGTCCGGACAGGGCAGTTACTCGGCGTGGCGTGCGTCGGTGTGTTCGTAGCGGCGGGCGAAGTCCAGGATGCGCGCGGTCACCCGACGGGAAATCTGATAGAAGAGCCCGTGCCCCACACCGGGGAAGATCTCGACCTCGCAGGTGGGCAGGTTGTCGCGCACGCGACGCTCGGCCAGTTGCGGATCGACCACCAACGACTCCGACCCGAGCAGCATCAGGGTCGGTGTCGTGATCGTCGCGAGACGCTCGTCGGTGAACATCTTCGGATAGCCGATCGTCGGGACATACCCGAGAGCCGCCTTCACACCGGCGAATTCGGCGTCGGTCAGGGTGACGCCCGGGTTGAGCCGTGCGTTCATCGCGCGCAGATTCTTGTCCGTCGGCCGGGCACCGACGCGAAGCATCATCCACAACAGGCTCCATTTGATCTTGGTCAAGGTGCCGCTCGGCTCCACGACGCTCAGGCTCGCCAGTCGCGCCTGCTGAGTGGTCGCGACAGCCATCGCCTGCCATGCACCCTGTGAGTAGCCGACCAGATGCACCCGGTCGACACCGAGTCCGTCGAGCACCTCACCCAACCACGCACCGAACTTCGTCTCGTCGATCGGCGCGGTCTGCACACTGAGACCCGGTGCCCCGATCATCTCCGGCGCGTACACCACGTGATCGCGGGCGAAGCCCTCGACCACGTGGCTCCACATCAGGCTGTTCCCGCCGAGCGAGTGCATCAGCACGAACGGAATGCCCTGCCCCGCACCGGATTTGCGGACCTTCGTCATGCCGAAGGAGGTGGGGATGTCGAGCATTTCCGACGGAACGGGCCACTGCTTCTCCAGCTCCCGATAGGTCCGCAGATACTCCTCGCGCGCGGCGTCGTTCTTGAATCGCCCGATCTTGGCCATGACCACCCCTGTTCCTCGTTGATGATATCAACGTACCACATAGATGGTATGGGCGTACCATAAAGATTCACCGGTACAGACGAAGGAGGCAGGGTGCCACGCTTGGCCGACCATGACGAGCGCCGCAGGGTGATCACCGATGCCGCGCGGCGGGTGATCGCACGGGGCGGGCTCGACGCGGCCACGTTCCAGTCCGTCGCCGCCGAGGCCGGGGTGTCGGTGCGGTCGGTGCAGTACTACTTCGGCACGAAGCGGGAGTTCCTGCTCGCCACGCATCGCGCGGTGGTGGCGGATTCCGGCGCTCGGCTGGGCGCGGGACTGGCGGGGCTCGCGCCTGGCGCCGGACCACGCGACATCGTCCGGACGATCCTGCTCGGACTACTCCCCCTCGATGAACCGAGCAGGCAGAACGCCGTCATCCTCGGGATCTTCCACGCGGCCGCGCTGACCGGACCGGACATCGGATCCGCCGACACCGCGGGAGCGCCGAACTACATCGTCGACGCGGTCGCCGACCAGCTGCGGGCCTCGCGCGGCCCGAAGGCGGACGAGTCAGTGGTCCGCGGCGACGCCGAGGTCATCCTGCTCGCACTCGGCGGACTCGCGCAGGGCATGCTCACCAACGACGACTACGCCACGCGCGCGACACAATTGGTGGATCACCTGCTCGATCGCGTCTTCGACGCATGACAAAGCCCCGGCGGGATACGCCGGGGCTTGTCGGATCGAACTACTTTCTGCGTTCCTTCTTCTCGCGCACGCGCACCGAGATACGCACGGGCGAGCCGTCGAACCCGAACTCCTCGCGCAGGCGACGCTCCAGGAAGCGGCGGTAACCCGCCTCCAGGAAACCGGTCGTGAACAGCACGAACGTCGGCGGACGAGTGCTGGCCTGGGTGGCGAACATGACGCGGGGCTGACGGCCGCCGCGCATCGGCGGCGGGGTGGCCGCGATGACTTCCTTGAGCCAGGTGTTCAACCGGCCGGTGGAGATGCGCTTGTCCCAGGACTCGAGCGCGGTCTCCATCTGCGGCACCAGCTTCGCCACGGCGCGACCGGTATGTGCGGAAATGTTCACCCGCTGCGCCCACGGCACCCGCACGAGATCACGATCGATCTCGCGCTCGAGCATGTAGCGGCGATCCTCGTCGACCAGGTCCCACTTGTTGAACGCCAGCACCAGCGCGCGACCGGAGTCGGCGACCAGGCTGATCACCCGCAGGTCCTGTTCGGTGATCGGCACCGAGGCGTCGATCAGCATGATCGCCACCTCCGACGCCTCGAGCGCCGACTTGGTCCGCAACGAGGCGTAGAACTCGGTGCCGGTGGCATTGGAGACCTTGCGGCGCAGACCGGCGGTGTCGACGAACTTCCACACCTTGCCGCCCAGCTCCACCAGGGAGTCGACCGGATCGACGGTGGTGCCCGCGACATCGTGGACCACCGAACGCTCGTCGCCCGCCAGCTTGTTCAGCAGGCTCGACTTGCCGACATTGGGCTTGCCGACCAGCGCCACCCGGCGCGGCCCGGCCACACCCGTGCCTTCGCGCGGGGTCTCGGGCAGTGCGGCGAGCACATCGTCGAGCAGGTCACCGGTACCGCGACCGTGCGCGGCCGAGACCATGCGCGGCTCGCCGAGGCCGAGCGACCACAGCGTCGCGGCCTCGATCTCGACCTTCTGATCGTCGACCTTGTTGGCGACCAGGATCACCGGAATCTTGGAGCGACGCAGCTTGCGCACCGCCGCCTCGTCGGTCGCGGTCGCGCCGACGGTGGCGTCGACGACGAGCAGGATCGCGTCGGCGGTCTCCATCGCGACCTCGGCCTGCCGGGCCACATGCTGCTGCAGGCCCTTGGCGTCGGGCTCCCAGCCGCCGGTGTCCTGCACGAGGAAGCGGCGTCCGGCCCAGCTGGCCTCATACGAGATCCGGTCACGGGTAACGCCGGGAACGTCCTCGACAACGGCTTCGCGCCTGCCGAGGATGCGGTTCACCAGGGTCGACTTGCCGACATTCGGACGGCCGACCACCGCGACCGTCGGCATGGCGAGGTGTTCCTCACCCTCGCCCTCACCTTCGAGATCGGTGATCTCCCAGTCGGTTTCATCGGTCCAGATACCGTCGCCCTCGAGTACGTCCTCGATCATCGCGACCCTCCTGTCGTGGCCGAAAGCTGCTGGGCCACCACGCGATACAGCTCGTCGATGGTCTGTTCCATCGTGAGATCGCTGGTATCGACGAGCACCGCGTCGGCGGCGGGGCGCAACGGCGAGACCTTGCGGGTGGAATCGAGGGTGTCGCGGCGCTGCACGTCGGCCAGCACGGCCGGGTAGTCGTCGCCGCGTCCCTCGCGGATGTTCTGGGCATTGCGCCGCTGGGCGCGCGCCTCCGCGGAGGCGGTGAGGTAGATCTTGGCGTCGGCATCGGTGAGCACGACGGTGCCGATATCGCGGCCCTCGACCACGATCCGGCCTGCCACGGCGGCGATCTCACGCTGCAGGGCGACGAGCTGCTCGCGCACCTGCGCCACCGCCGACACCGCCGAAACGGCCTTGGTCACCGCGTCACCGCGGATCTCGGCCGACACGTCGTCACCGTCGAGCTCGACGACCTCGTGACTGGGATCGGTGCCGATCGAAAGAGGCAGCGCCGCAACGGCTTGCGCGATCGCCTCGGCATCGGTGAGATCCACGCCCGCACGCAGCACCCGCAGCGTCGCCACCCGGTACATGGCACCGGTGTCGAGGTAACGGGCGTTCAGGCGGGTGGCCAGCTTGCGCGACACACTGGACTTGCCGGTGCCGGACGGGCCGTCCATGGCGACGACGAGCGTGCCGTCGCCGGCGAGCCTGCCCTGGGCAGGTTCCACCGAGAAATCCACTCCGTTCACAGCTGCACCGCCTCGTAGAGTTTGCCGATTTCGTCGCGGCCGAGCACCCGAAGGGTGCCGGGACGCTGATCACCGAGTGCCACCGGACCGAGGTGCGTGCGGACCAGGCGGATCACCGGGTGACCCACCTCGTCGAGCAGGCGGCGCACGATGTGCTTGCGGCCTTCGTGCAGCACCAGCTTCACCAGCGACCGGCCCTCGTAGGACTCGAGCACCATGAACTTGTCGACCTTGGCCGGACCGTCCTCGAGCTCGACGCCTTCGCGCAGCCGCTTGCCGACGAGCCGATAGTTCACCTCGCCGTACACGGTGGCCAGGTAGGTCTTGGGCACCTCGAACGACGGGTGCATCAGGCGGTGCGCCATCTCGCCGTCGTTGGTGAGCAGCAGCAGGCCCTCGGTGTCGGCGTCGAGGCGACCCACGTGGAACAGGCGCTGACCCGCGGCGATCCGCTCGGCGACGATGTCACCGACACAGGGGCGGCCCAGGTCGTCGGACATGGTGGACTGCCAGCCCTTGGGCTTGTTCAGCACCAGGTGCACGAGTTCGTCCCGCACGACCACACGGGTGCCGTCCACGCGCACGACGGCGTTCTCGGCGTCGATGCGCAGACCCTGCTCGCGCACGATCTTGCCGTCGACCTCGACGCGGCCCTGGGCGATCATCTCCTCGGCGGCGCGGCGCGAGGCCACGCCGGCCTTGGCGAGCACCTTCTGCAGCCGTTCGCCTTCACCCCACGGGAGCTTCTTGGGACCCTCGGCGGTGTCGGCGTGCTGATGACGGGCCGGCTTGGCGTTGTTCAGGATCGTCGGGGCGACGACCTTGCGCTGCGGTTTCGCGGACTTCTTGTTGCGCGCCGCGAAGGCCTGGGTGCCTGCCGAAGCGCCGCTGCGCTGTCCGGCTGTGTCGCCACGCTGCCCGCGGTCGGCGTCACCACGGGGGTAACCGCCACCGTTGGCAGCGCCGGTGCCGCGCTGGTAACCACCGGCGGACGGGCTACGACGGTCGCCACCGGCCGGGGCGCTGCGTCGATCGTCACGCTGGTAGCCACCGGGGGCGCTGCGACGGTCGTCGCGCTGGTAGCCCCCGGTCGAGCCGCGGCGACCACCGGATTCGGCGTCACGCTGGAAGGAGCCGGCCGACCGGGCCGCTGTCTGATTGCCGCGCTGGAAGCCACCCGCGCTGGTGCCGCGGCGGCCGGGGGCCTCGCCACGGGAACCGGCCTGACCGGTGCGCGCACTGCCGCCGCGGGGAGCCGCGGTTCGGTTCGCGCCACTACGGGGCTGGTCGCTGCGTTTTCTTCGATCCGGTGTGCCATCTCGGCGAGCGGAATTATTCATCTGTCCTGTCAATCGTCGGTGCCGAGATCCATGTCGGACTCGGCGGGTTTTTGCAGCCTGGTGTACCGGGGATCGGTGTCCAGGCTCTCGCTGATCTCGTCGATCAGATCGACGCCGGGAAGCAGCGGCGCCAGCGGTGGCAGGTCGCCCAGTGAGGCGAGCCCGATCCGTTCGAGGAACAACTCGGTGGTGCGGTAGAGCGTGCCGTTGGTTTGCGGGTCCTGACCCGCTTCCGCGATCAAGCCCCGCGCCAGCAGCGTGCGCATCACTCCGTCGACGTTCACCCCGCGAACCGCGCTGACCCGGGTGCGGGTCACCGGCTGGCGGTAGGCGACCACCGCCAAGGTTTCCAAGGCGGCCCGGGTGAGCTTCGTCCGGGCCCCGTCGAGCAGTACCCGCTCGACATAGGGCGCGTACTTCTGTCGAGTATAGAAGCGCCAACCGTCACCGACGAAACGCAGGTCGATGCCGCTGCCGCGCGCGGTCAGTTCCGCCGACATCGCGCGCAGGGTCTCCTCGACCCGTTCGCTGGTGTCGTCCAGGGCCGCGGCCAGCTGTTCTACCGGCGCGGGAGCGTCGACGACGAGCAGCATGGCCTCGAGCGCGGACCGCAGTTCCGCGTCGTCGAGCCGCTCGGAAGTGAGTTCAGCCACTAGGTCGCTCATCCGTAATCCTCCTCGAAGGTCAAGGCCGCCGCCTCGGCGTCGGGGTCGAGTTCGCCGAGCCAGCTCACGGCCAGCGGGCCGAGCGGGTCGGGCTGGTCGAAGGCGATGGTCTTGCCGCGATACAGCTCGAGCAACGCCAGGAACCGGGCCACGATTTCCACCGGAACAGTGCAATCGGACACCAGCTCGGCGAAGGTCGTCCACCCGCCGGGCCCGCGTTCCTTGAGCCGTGCCAGCACCAGCTCGGCCTGTTCGGCCACCGAGATGGTGTGCATGTGCAGATGCCCGAGCCCGACCTCGGGAACCGGGCGCGGCCGGAACGCGGCGGCCGCGATCTGGGCGAACGCGGCGACATCCACCCCGAGGGTCACTTCGGGGAGCAGCCCGGCGAACTGATCTTCCAGCGCCACCGACCTCGGATACCGGCGCAGCGCGGCGGCTTCCAGCTCGGCGAGCAACTCGGCCACCTGTTTGAACGCGCGGTACTGCAGCAGCCGGGCGAACAGCAGGTCGCGTGCCTCGAGCAGTTCGAGGTCCTCGGCGTCGGTCATCTCCCCCGACGGCAGCAGCCGCGCGGCTTTCAGGTCGAGCAGAGTCGCGGCGACGACGAGGAATTCGGTGGTCTGATCGAGGATCTTGTCCGCGCGCAGCTTGGTGTTCTCGGCCAGCTCGGCGGTCAATGCCTTGGTGTAGGCGATGAATTCGTCGGTGACCTTGTGCAGCGCCACCTCGGTGACATCGAGTTTGCGTGAACTGATCAGCGTCAGCAGCAGATCGAACGGCCCCTCGAAGTTGGTGAGCCGCAGATGGAATACAGAGTTGTCGGCGGCTGGCGCCGCGGATTCTCGGCCCTGAGGCCTCGATTCTTCCCTCCCTGCGGGCACTCCTTCGTCGCACCCTCCGGTCAGTCCAGAATCGAGGCGGCCGAGAATCTTTCCAGTCTTGCCTTGCACCGCAGGTTGTGCCTCGATCACCGGCCCGACCGGTGGATGACCTCGCGTGCCATGGCGCGATACGCTTCCGCGCCCGCCGATTTCGGCGCCCAGGTGGTGATCGGCTCACCGGCGACGCTGGCGTCGGGGAACCGGACGGTGCGCGAGATGGCGGTGTCGTAGACCAGATCGCCGAACACCTCGACCACGCGCGACATCACCTGACGCGAATGCAGCAGGCGGGCATCGAACATGGTGACCACGATGCCGTACAGGCTCAGCCTGGGGTTGAGACGGTCGCGCACCTTCTCCACCGTGTCGTTGAGCAGGGCGAGCCCACGCAGCGAGAAGTACTCGCATTCCATCGGGATGATGACCCCGTCGGAGCAGGCGAGCGCGTTGACGGTGAGCAGTCCGAGCGAGGGCTGGCAGTCGATAAGGATGTAGTCGTAGCGATCACGCACTCCGGCCAGCGCCCGGCCGAGGGACTGTTCGCGGCCCACCTCGTTGACCAGCTGGATCTCGGCGGCCGAGAGGTCGATGTTGCTGGGTAGCAGGTCCATGCCGTCGACCTTGGTGGTCTGCAACACGTCGTCGACCGAGGCTTTGCCGCCGATCAGCAGGTTGTGCACGGTGAGGTCGAGATCGTGATGGGCAACCCCGAGACCGGCCGACAGCGCGCCCTGCGGGTCGAGGTCGACCAGCAGCACGCGGCGCCCGTATTCGGCCAGTGCCGCACCGAGATTGATGGTCGAGGTGGTCTTACCCACCCCGCCCTTCTGATTGCACATGGCCACGACGAGCGCGTCGCCGTGCTGCTTGACCTGCGGTGGTTCGGGTACCAGGCGCAGCGGGCGGCCCGTCGGGCCGATCTCGACGGCCTCGGTGACCTGTTCCGGCCCACCGTCCCACGGTGTTTCCGCTGTCGTCACGATCCGCTGCTCCTTATACGTTTCCTTGCCGGTAACCCCTGTCGAGGGTAGCGAGGCCGGTTCGCCACCCACCTCACTTTCGTACGGTCCAGCTCCGGGTAGACGCTACCGCTCGCACCGCTCGGGTACGGCATGGCAACGCCGGGCGTGTTCGCACGATACCCGCTTCACCCGAAGTGAGGAGGTCACCCTCAGCGGGCGCGCGGGTGGGCCGTCGCCCACACTTCACGCAGAGTGCTCACCGTGACGAGGGTGTAGATCTGGGTGGTCGTCACCGAGGCGTGCCCGAGTAGTTCCTGCACCACGCGCACGTCGGCGCCGCCGTCGAGCAGGTGGGTGGCGAAGGAGTGGCGCAGTGTGTGCGGCGACACCGTCGCACCGATGCCCGCGCGTTCGGCGGCGGTCTGCAACACCTGCCAGGCGCTCTGCCGTGACAGCCTGCCGCCCCGGTTGTTGAGGAATAGGGCGCCGCCGCTTCCCTTTCCATTCGCGGCGAGCGAGGGTCTGCCGCGCACGAGGTAGGCGTCGACGGCGGCGAGCGCGGGCCTGCCGATGGGGACGAGGCGTTGCTTGCCGCCTTTGCCGCGCAGCACGACGCACCGCTGTTCGGTATCGATGTCGTCGACGTCGAGGCCGACCATCTCCGAGATGCGGGCGCCCGTGGAGTAGAGCAGTTCAAGCAGTGCCCGGTCCCGCAGGCCGCGCGGTCCGCCGTCGTCGGCTCCGCCCTCGCCGCCCGCGGCTTCGAGCACGCGCAGAACCTGGTCGTAGGGCAGGGCTTTGGGCAACCGCCGACCCGGCGCGGGCGGTTTCACCGCGTGCGCCACATCCGTATCGGTGATGCCCTCCGCCGCCGCGAACCGGTGCAACCCGCGCACCGCGATCAATGCCCTGGCCACCGACCCGGCGGCCAGCGGTGGATGATCCTCGCTGCCCGCCCGCAGCGCCATCGTGAATTCGGCTACGTCACCTTGCGATACGTCCCGCAGCGAGTCCACCCCACGTGTCGTCAGAAACGCCTGGTAACGGGACAGATCACGACGATAGGCGCCGAGAGTGTTGCGCGCGGCGCCGCGCTCGACCGCCAGATGGTCGAGGTAGGCGTCGATCTCCCGCGCCAGCACACTCATCCGCGACCGAGACGCCGTGTCACGTCACGACCGGGCGTCGGTTCGCGCCTCGGCCGCTTTGCGCCGCAGGAACGCCGTCGGCTGACCCGGCCACGGAGCGTCGGCCGGGCGCAACGCCAACCCGTTCGCCTGAGCCGAGGCATAGGCGAGGACACCAGCCACCGCGGTGGCGTTCACGATCTCTCCCGACAGCGCCGCTCGCACCGCCTCGTCGAGCGGCATCCGCACCAATTCCAGATCGGCTTCCTCGTGCTCGGGATCCGGACGATGAGTCTCGGTGAGCCCGGTCGCGAAGAACACCCGCAGCGCCTCGTCGGTGAAACCCGGCGACAACGCCACATCCACCAGCACCGACCACTCGGCGGCGGCCAGGCCCGTCTCCTCGGCCAGTTCACGCTTGGCCGCGGTGAGCGGGTCCTCGCCGTCGATATCGAGCAGCCCGGCGGGCAGTTCGAGCAGCCGGGTGCGGATGGGATGGCGGTACTGACGGATCAGCACCACCCGTCCCTCGTCGTCGAGCGCGAGGACCGCCACCGCACCGTGATGCTCGATGACCTCACGCTCGGCGATCCGCCCGTCGGGCATCGCGACCTGGTCTTGGCGCAAGGCCACGATCGCGCCGCTGTAGAGCACCCGGCTCGATACCGTCTCGAAGTCGTGCTTACCGGGTTCGCTCATCGCCGCCTTGCCACCGATTCAGAGTTCCGCGGCCTGCTCCGCGAGCTCTTCCTCCGGGAAGTCTACGGGAAGGCGTTCGGCCAGTTTGTATTTCAACGCGGCGTGGATCAGCGCGGCGAACAGCGGATGCGGCCGGGTCGGACGGCTCTTGAGCTCCGGGTGCGCCTGGGTGGCCACGAAGAATGGATGCACCGAGGCCGGGTACTCCACGAACTCCACCAGGTGCCCGTCGGGCGAGGTGCCCGAGAACACCAGACCGCTCTTGGCGATCGCGTCGCGGTAGGCGTTGTTCACCTCGAAGCGATGCCGGTGCCGCTCGGACACGTGCTCGCTGCCGTAGGCCTGCGCCACGACCGAACCCTTCTGCAAGGTGGCCGGGTAGGCGCCCAGACGCATGGTGCCGCCCAGATCGGCCTCACCGGCGACCACGTCTTCCTGGTCGGCCATGGTCGAGATGACGGGGTTCTCGGTGTCGGGCTCGAACTCCGCGGAGTTCGCGTCCGCGATGCCGACCGAACGGGCCGCCTCGATCACCACACACTGCAGACCGAGACACAGGCCGAGCAGCGGGATACCGCGCCTGCGCGCGTAACTGATGGCGCCGAGCTTGCCCTCGATGCCACGGATACCGAAACCGCCGGGGATCAGCACCGCGTCCACGTCACGCAACGCGGCCTGCGCGCCCGCCTCGGTCTCGCACTCGTCGGAGGGCACCCAGCGGATCTGCACCTTCGAACGATGCGCGAAGCCGCCCGCACGCAGCGCCTCGGTCACCGACAGGTAGGCATCGGGCAGATCGACGTACTTGCCGACCAGCGCCACCTCCACGGTCTCGCGCGGCGAGTGCACCCGCTCGAGCAGGTCGCCCCACACCGTCCAGTCGACATCGCGGAACGGCAACCCCAGCTTGCGCACGACGTAGGCGTCCAGGCCCTCGCTGTGCAGCACCTTCGGGATGTCGTAGATCGACGGCGCGTCCGGCGTGGAGATGCACGCCTCGACGTCCACGTCGCACATCAGCGCGATCTTGTTCTTCAGACCCTGCGGCACCTCACGGTCACAGCGCAGGATCAGCGCGTCGGGCTGGATACCGATATTGCGCAGCGCCGCCACCGAATGCTGCGTCGGCTTGGTCTTGAGCTCACCCGAGGGCGCCAGGTACGGCACCAGCGACACATGCAGGAAGAACACATTGTCGCGGCCCACATCGTGACGGATCTGGCGCGCCGCCTCGAGGAACGGCTGCGACTCGATGTCACCGACGGTGCCACCGATCTCGGTGATCACCACATCCGGCACATGACCCTGCAGATCCGGACCGGTCATCGCCATGATGCGGTTCTTGATCTCGTCGGTGATGTGCGGGATCACCTGCACGGTGTCACCCAGATATTCGCCGCGCCGCTCCTTGGCGATCACGGTCGAATAGATCTGACCGGTCGTCACATTCGCCGCACCGGACAGATCGCGATCGAGGAAACGCTCGTAATGACCGACATCCAGATCGGTCTCGGCGCCGTCCTCGGTGACGAACACCTCACCGTGCTGGAACGGGTTCATGGTGCCCGGATCGACGTTCAGATACGGGTCGAGCTTCTGCATCGTCACCCGCATACCGCGCGCGGTCAGCAACTGACCGAGGCTGGAAGCGGTGAGACCCTTACCCAAAGAGGAGGCGACGCCACCGCTCACGAAGATGTGCTTGGTGGCATTTCGAGCCTGATTCCGTTGATGACCCACGGACCCCCACCCTACCGCCTCCCCGGAACTTCAAGCGCAACCGAGGTGGGTTGACTGTCGCGTCGGCCGCTTGCGGTTGGGTGGGGAGGACTTAGCCCGTACCCGGTGAGTTACCCATGTGCTTGCCAGATCAGCGGTTTTGTTGGGATCGCTGGCGCGGAAAGTCACCTTTTTGTGGTGGTGAGGTTCTCAATCAGCGGGGCATTGCTACCAGTGTCAGGGAGGTTGCTGACGGGCCTGTTCCGTAACGTCCGGCTACGCCGTTGAGTTGTTCGGGGAGGGCGAGGGCTGTTGTTACGCGACCTGTTTCGCGGTCGATGTTGTCGACGGTGGTGACGGTGGTGGCGAGGGGGGCTTGGGCGCGGACGTGGGCGATGGGGGCGTTGCCTTCGGCGGCGCCGGGGCGGCCTGCCAGGACGGTGGCGGCGGTGCGGGCGCGGAGGGCGCCGGTGAAGCGGGCGATGGTCGCGCCCTGGCCGGAATCGTCGGCGATGCCGTCGCCGGTGACGACGACGGCCATCTGGGCGGGGTCGGCGGGCGTGTCGCCGTAGGCGAGGAAGCCGCCGCCGCGCAGGGTTTCCAGGAGCAGGGCCTGTTCCTGGGGTGTGGCGCGGGGATTGTTGCTCGCGGGGTCGGTGAACAGGGTCAGGCCGAGCAGGTCGCCCGCCATGCTGCCCTGGTCGACGGCGCCGGTGCGCAGCTGCGCGCCCGCGGGGACGACATTGGTCAGCGCCGATCGCATGCGATCACCCTCACCGCTGTCGACGAAAGCATCGGTGAGTGCGATCCGGCCGGTCACCGAGGCGCCCGCCGTTTCGAGTGCCTTGCGTACGCCGTCGACATCGGCGGGATCGGCGTCGGGAGTGGTGAACACCAGCACGCGCCGGTCGGCCAATGTGCCTGCCAGAATGCGGCCCGACGCGCCGGCGATGAATCCGTCCGTCGCATCCAGACGACTGGTGAGCTGGGCGTTCTCGGCGCTCAATGCCTCGACCTGGCTGCCGAGATCATCCTTGTCCGAGCGCAGACCCGACAGCAGATCGGCGGCCACCGTCTGCGAACCGAGAACGACCCCGATAGCGAGAGCCAGGAAGATCGCCGCGATCGAAATGGCGTGCTGACGCAGCGAGATCACAGCTGGCCCCGTACCCACTCGACGAGCCGGTCCCAATACCCGGCGGCCACATCGAACACCTCGGACCCGCTCTGCGAAGCCAGAATCACCACGACCACCGCCACCAGCGCCGCCAACACCACGAACGCCAGCGCCGCACCGGTCGACCGATGCCGGTACAGCGTCGACACGGCATTCGCGTCGACCAGCTTCGCACCGACCTTCAGCCGGGTCAGGAACGTCGCCGGATTGCTGTCGCGGCGGCCACGGTCGAAGAAGTCCTCCAGCGACGCGTGCGCACCGGCCAGCACGATCAGCGACGCGCCATGGTGATCGGCGAGCATCAACGCCAGATCGGTCGGCGAACCCGACGAGGGGAACGTCGTCGCCCCGATACCGAGGTCCTGGATGCGTTCCAGCCCACGCGCATGGCCGTCGGTGTCGGCGGGCAGGATCATCTCCGCGCCGGAACGCAAGGTGGGGGTGCTGATCTCGTCCGGATCACCGACGATCAGATCCGGCTTGTACTTGAGCTTGCGCAACGTATCCGCACCGCGGCCCACCCCGATGAGGATCGGCGCGTACTCCTTGATGAACGGCTTGAGCCGCTGCAACTCCTCCAGATGCCCCGGCCCGTCCGCGATCACGACCACATGCCGGTTGCGCAGATCCAGTTCGATATCGGGCACGCCGATACCGTCGATCAGCAGCGCGCTCTCGGTGCGCACGAACTCGGTGGTGTTGCCCGCGAAGGCGTCGAGGTGATCGGCCAGCCCGTTGCGGGCCTCGATCATCCGGTCGGCGATCGTCGACTCGTCGAACTCGATGCCCTCGACCAGGACCTCGGGTTCCTTCTTGGTCAGCTTGTCGGCATAGGCGACACCGGCATCGATGCGGATCTTCGCACCATCCTTGATCTTGCCGAACGCATCCGAGGAGACCGCGTCCATGAGCACGATCCCGTTGGCGACCAGCACCTCCGGACCGAGGTTCGGATAGCGACCCGAAATCGACGGCGACGTGTTGATCACCGCCACGACGCCCGCCTCGACGAGCCGGTCGGCGGTATGGCGATCCAGATCGGTCTCGTCCAGAACCGCGACATCCCCCGCACCGACCCGGCCGAGCAATCGCCGGGTATTGCGATCCACCCGCGCGATCCCGGCGACACCGGGCAGCGTTTCGGTGTTCCGTGACAACAACGCCGGCATCTTCATGAGCCCGATGATGAAGCCAAACCCTCAACCTTTGGTGGAGGCGCGCCGAGTCACCGACCGCCCCGATACCCGTATGCTCCCTGTCACAGATACTTCGATCAGGAGCAGAAAACAATGCCGAGCAGCACTGTCGAGACGGTTCTCGACGCCCCACGCGATATCGTCTACCGCCTTTTCAGTGAGCGGGAGAGCGTGAGCCCCCACCTGCCTATCCAGGTCAAGCTCGTGAAGCAGGGCGACGCCGTCACCGGTGTCGGCGCCCAGCACCTGCTCGGCTTCGGCAAGCTCGGCGTCACCGAGGAGATCACCGCGCTGGTCCCCGGCGAGCGCATGGAGTACAAGATCGTCAAGGGTGCACCGGTCAAGCGCCACGTCGGCATCATCACCTTCGCCGACACCGCCGAGGGCGGCACCCGCGTGGTCTACACCATGGAATCCGAGCCGTCGCTGCCCGTTCCGGCCAAGGCCATGGAGTTCGGCCTGCGCCAGCTGACCAACCAGCTCATCGGCGGCATCCGCAAGGCGCTGCGCTGATCAGAGCGAGACGCTTCGCTCTGATCGAGCGGTCTCCAGCAGTTCCTCCGCGTGTGCCCGGCCGGTCTCGGTGTCGTCGAGGCCGGCCAGCATGCGCGCCAGTTCCACCACGCGTTCCTCGTCGGTGAGGGTGCGGACTCCGCTGTCCACCTTGCCTTTTCCGTCGTCGGACTTGTTCACCACCAGGTGGGTGTCGGCGAAGGCCGCCACCTGCGGTAGGTGGGTCACGACGATCACCTGATGCGTGCGGGCCAGACGCGCGAGGCGTTTGCCGATCTCCACCGCGGCCCGACCGCCGACGCCCGCGTCGACCTCGTCGAACACCATGGTCGCACCGTGGTCCGAGCCGGCCAGCACTACTTCCAGCGCGAGCATCACGCGCGAGAGCTCACCACCGGACGCGCTCTTGCTCAGCGGTAACGACTGCGCGCCCGAGTGCGCCGACAGCCGGAATTCCACCTCGTCGACGCCGTTGGATCCCGCGTGCAGGGTCGTCCCGTCGACGTCGAGCGGCGCGGAGTCCTGGGCGCTGGCCCGCAACGGCCGGACCTGAACTTCCAAGCGCGCCTTGCCCATTGCCAGCCCACCGAGTTCGGTGCTCACCGCGGCGGCCAGTTTGGACGCTGCCTTCGTGCGGGCGGCGCTGAGTTTGCGGGCGGCCTCGCGCACCTTGCCCGCGGCGGTCTCGACCTCGGCGGCCAGTTTGGCCAGCGCGTCCTCGGACACGTCGAGGGAGTCGAGGCGGGCGCGGGATTCGTCGGCCCACGCGATCACGCCGTCGATGTCGGGGGCGTATTTGCGGGTGAGCGATTTCAGTTCGGCCTGGCGGTTGAGCATCGTGTCCAGGGCGCTGGGGTCCGAGGGTAGTTCGGACAGGTAGCCGCTGAGTTCGGTCGTCACATCCACGACGACCGCGATCGCCTCACCGAGGCGCGGGGCGAGTGCGGTCAGGGCGGGGTCGTCGGCCGAGTCGAGGCGGGCGCGCGCCCCACCGAGCAGGTCGAGCACCCCGCCACCGTCGGCGCTGGAATCGGCGGGCCCGGACAGCGCCTCGTGGGCGGCGGCAGCGGCCTCACGCAGCGAGTCGAGGTCGCTGAGCCTGCGGATCTCGGCGACCAACCGGGTGTCCTCACCGGGTTCGGGTGCGATGCCGTCGATTTCGGCGAGCGAATGCTTGAGCCGGTCGGCTTCCAGGGCGAGTTCGCGGCTGCGGGCGGTGCGTTCGAGGAGTTCGGTGCGCGCGTCGAGCCAGGTGCGGCGGTGCACCTGGTACTTGCGCAGCAACGATGACACGCCGTCGCCCGCGAACTGGTCGAGCGCGGCGAGTTGCTGTTCGGGACGCTGCAGGCGCAGCTGATCGTTCTGTCCGTGCACGGTCAGCAGACGGGAGGTGAACTCGCCGAGCACCGCCGCGGGCACACCGCGACCACCCAGGTGGGCTCGTGAACGCCCGTCGCTGTTGACGGTGCGCACGGCGATCACGCTGCCGTCCTCGTCGGCCTCGGCACCGGCCGATTCCAGTACCTCGCCGATCGCGGCGCGGGCCGCGTCGTTCACGTCGTCGACGACGAAACGGCCTTCGACCACCGCTTTCGACGCACCGACCCGTACCCGGCCCGCGTCCGCGCGGGCGCCGCTGAGCAGGTGCAGGCTGGTGACGACCATCGTCTTACCGGCACCGGTCTCGCCGGTGAGTACAGTCAGACCTTCGTGGAATTGCGCGGTGGCCGTCGAGATGACGCCGAGTCCGTCAATCCTGATCTCGGTCAGCATCGGTGTCCTTCCCCGTTCGCTGTCTACCCCGCCAGCCCGTGACCGGCAGCTGGAACTTGCGCACCATCCGGTCGGCGAAGGGCGCGGAGTCCAGCCGCACCCACCGCACCGGTCGTTCGCCGCGCACCACCTCGGCACGGCCGCCGCGCGGCAAGGCGAGCGTGCGCCGCCCGTCCAGGAAGACGATCGCGTCGTGACCGGTCGCCACCGCTTCCACGGCGATCAACGAGTCCGGGCTCGTCACCAGCGGCCGGGCGAACAGCGCGTGCGCGTTGCTGGGAATCACCAGCATGGCCTCGAGCTCCGGCCACACCACCGGACCACCCGCCGAGAAGGCGTACGCGGTCGAACCGGTGGGGGTGGCGATGAGAATCCCGTCGCAGCCGAAGGCCGAGACCGGGCGCCCATCCACTTCGAGCACCACCTCGAGCACGCCCATGCGCTGTGCGTTCTCGATGCTCGCCTCGTTCAGCGCCCAGCCGCGTTCGGTGACGACATCGTCCACCCGGACGGTGACATCGATGGTCAGCCGGTCCTCGACCCGGTAGTCGCGGTCGACCACCTGGGCGAGTGCTTCGTCGAGGTGTTCGGCCTCGGCCTCGGTGAGGAAACCGATGCGGCCCAGGTTGATGCCGAGCACCGGCACACCGGTCGGCCTGCCCAGTTCGGCGGCGCGCAGGAACGTTCCGTCGCCGCCGAGCGCGAGCACCATCTCGCAACCCTTGGCCGCCGACGGGCTGTGCGGGACGACCCGCACCGGGTATCCCCCCGGCTCGTCCTCGAATCGGGTGCTGTCGGCCTCGTCGGCCAGCACCCGCAGGCAGATACCCGCCGCGGCGAAGATCTTCGCCACCCGATGCGCCGTTTCGATGATCTCCGCACGTCCCGGATGGGCGACGAGCAGAATTTCGCGGCCGCTCTCACGCGAACTCACTGCGGCCCCTCCTCCACAGCCTGGGCGACCAGCGCCGCCACCTGTTCCGCGTCGTAGTCGAACGGTCCGACCTTGCGCAACCACAGAAAATATTCGACATTGCCCGACGGTCCCGGCAGTGGGCTGGCGACCACACCGAGGGTGCGCAGACCGAGCGCACCCGCCGCCGCCGCGACCTCGCACACCACTTCGCTCCGCAGCACCGGGTCACGGACCACACCACCGGAACCGACCCGTTCCTTACCGACCTCGAATTGCGGCTTCACCATCGGCAGCAGATCGGCGCCGTCGCTCACGCAGGCCGCCAGCGCGGGCAGTACCAGTCCCAGCGAGATGAACGACAGATCGCCGACGACCAATTCGACTGTGCCACCGATGGTTTCAGGTGTGATTCCGCGCACGTTGGTGCGGTCGAACACGCGCACGCGTTCGTCGTTCTGCAGACGCCAGATCAGCTGTCCGTAGCCGACGTCGACCGCGACGACCTCCCGCGCGCCCTTGCTCAGCAGCACATCGGTGAACCCGCCCGTCGAGGCGCCCGCGTCCAGGCACCGCTTACCGGCGACCTCGAGACCCTGCGGCTCGAACGCCTCGAGGGCACCCAGCAGCTTGTGGGCGCCACGAGACGCCCACGACACCTCGTCGGGTTCCTCCCGCACGATCAAAGGTGTGCCCGCCTCCACCGCGGTAGCCGGCTTCACCGCGACAGTCCCGGCGATCAAGACCCGGCCCGCGCCGATCAGTTCGACCGCGTGTTCCCGCGATCGGGCCAATCCGCGGCGAACCAGTTCGGCATCCACCCGCGCTCGTCTGGCCACCTCAGATCTTGTCCACGGTCGCCAGGGCGTCCACCAGCACCTCGTGCGCCTGCTCGAGGATGCGCGCGCGGCGGGTGATGTCGGCCCCGGTCTCGGTGTTCTCCGCGGGTCCCCGTGTGGGTCGCTCGCCGAGTTCGGCGAGCAACTCGTCGACCTGGGATCTGATCCGGTTCGGGTCGGCCGGTACGTGATGCGCCTGAGCACCCGGCAGGTGACTGCCGGGCATCGGGATCCCTGGTCGGGGTTGCGGTGACGCGCCGGGCGGCGGCGAACTCGGAGTACTCATCGTGACGTCAACGCTATCGGATTTCCGAATCGACCGCGCGCACCCGTACCGCCCTGCCCGGGTGCTGCCGCAACAGATCCGCGACATCGGCGGGCGCGACCACTCCCGGCACGATCTCGGCGTTGAGGGCGTCGAGGGACTGCGCGATGTAGGTGGGCACCTGCGCGGGCGACGCGGAGGCCACCTCGTCGAGGGTGCTCACCCCGGTCAACACCAGCAACGAATCGAGACCGAGACCGTTCGCACCCTCGATGTCGGTGTCGAGCCGGTCCCCGACGACCAGCGCGTTTCGGGTCCCCGCCCGCTCGACGGCGTCTTCCATCAACGGCGCGTAGGGCTTGCCGGCCACCAGCGGTTCGCGATCGGACGCGGTCCGCAGCGCGGCGACCATCGAACCGTTGCCGGGCGCGAGCCCCCGTTCGTTCGGCAGCGTCCGGTCGGTGTTGGCAGCCACCCACAGCACGCCCGCACGCAGGGCGTAGGCAGCCTCGGCAAGGTCGGGCCACGCCGTGGTCGGCGAATGCCCCTGCACCACAGCCGCGGGCGGCACGTCCGCGAACCGGCGAACCGGCTTCAGCCCGACCGCCTCGACTTCGGCCGCGAGATCATCGGTGCCGACAACCAGCACCTCCTCCCCCGCCGACAGCCGCTGACCGAGCATGCGCGCGGCCGCCTGCGCACTCGTCACCACATCCTCGGCCGCCGCCGGATACCCCAATTCGGCCAGATGCCCCGCGACCTTCGCGGGCCCACGCGCCGCGTTATTGGTCACATACACCAACCGCTGCGCCGAATCGCCCTGCGGCACAAGCGCTTCGGGTGCGCCATCGATCACCTCGGGCCCGCGGTACAGCGTCCCGTCCAGATCGAGCAGCAAGGCCTCATATTGATCCCGTAGCCGATTCACACACCCTCACTCCGTCGTCGTGCCGGGCCGAGTACATCTGCGACCCTAAGCGAGACCACCGACAATTTCGGCTCACCCCGAATCGCCCTCGCCACCTTCATGATCAAGCATCCCCACCACCCCCGACCCCCAGAGTGCCCATGTTCACCCCACCCCCCGGCGCGTCGCCCACTGGCACCACCCGAGTCACCTACCGCACACCCGACCCGCGCGGCACTACTCGAGTCCGCCACCTACCGCACTCCCATCCCCCGTGGCACTACTCGAGTCCACCGCCTACTGCACTCTTAGCCGGCGTGGCACTACTTGAGTCCCCCGCCTATTGCACTCTCAGCCCCGTGGCACTACTCGAGTTCGCCACCTACCGGGCTCCCAGCCCGCGTGGCACTACTCGAGTTCGCCACCTACCGGGGCTCCCAGCCCGCGTGGCACCACTCGAGTTCGCCACCTACCGGGCTCCCAGCCCGCGTGGCACCACTCGAGTTCGCCACCTACCGGGCTCCCAGCCCGCGTGGCACCACTCGAGTCCGCCACCTACTGCACTCTCAGCCCCGTGGCAATACTCGAGTCCGCCACCTACCGGGCTCCCGGCCACACGGCACCACTCAAGTCCGCCATGACCGCACTCCCAGCCCCGCACGACCCGACCTCGAGGAGGGTCCGCCGCGAAGCGGCGCAGCGGCCC
>NZ_JBPXLK010000028.1:0-60444 GCF_051843015.1 Nocardia sp. JW2 | reverse complement strand
GCGGGGGGGGCGGCCCCCCCCCCCCCCCCCCCCACCGGTCTCACGCCACGGCCAGCGTCAGCGAGGCGCCCGCGAGCAGCAGATAAGGCAGCGGATAGGCCACGTGCGAGTAGCAGCGGGTGAGCAGCACGGTGATCTCGGCGCCGATGAAGTACAGCACCAACCCGGCCGCGGCGGCCACGGCCAGCGGCCGGTACGCCAGCCCCGCGAGCAGACCGATCCCGCCCGCGGCCTTGATGACGGCCAGCGGTGGCAGCGCCCAGGTGGGCAGCCCGTACTCGCGCATGTTCTCGCGCACCCAGTCGGCGCGGAAGACGTCGATTCCCGAGGCGACCAGGGCGGCCAGCGCGGCCAGCACAGTGACGACGACATATGCGGTGTTCATGGATTCCTCCGTTTTCGGCGGACGAGCGCCTCTGCCACAGTGGAGACAGCAAGGCGACGACGGCGGAGTGCCGTCTTTCCCGGTGACGACCGGCGACCCCGAAAGGTGACCGATGCGCGCGGATTCGCTCGCGCTGATGTTCGAGCAGCGCCGTGACCGGCTGCGTCGTCTCGCGCACCGGATGCTCGGTGCCACCGCCGAGGCCGAGGACGTGGTGCAGGAGGCGTGGTTGCGCCTGGCCAGGACCGACGCGGTGATCGCCGACCTGGATGGCTGGCTCACCACCGTCGTGTCCCGGCTGTGCCTCGATCTGTTGCGAGCCCGCGCGCGCCGCCCCGAAACCCAGGCCGACGAGGTCGACCTCCCGACCACCGATGCCGGCCCGGAAGCAGAAGCGCTGCAAGCGGATTCGGTGGAGCGTGCGGTGCTGGTGGTGCTCGACGCGCTGGGTCCGGAGGAACGGGTGGCGTTCGTGCTGCACGACCTGTTCGCCGTACCGTTCGCCGAGATCGCACCGGTACTCGGGCGCACCCCCGCGACGACCAAGAAGCTCGCCAGCCGGGCCAGGCAGCGGGTCAACGCGCCGGCCGCGATGAGCACGGCCGACCTCGTCGAGCAGCGTGCGGCCGTTGCCGCGTTCCTGCGGGCCGCGCGCGGCGGTGACCTCGTCGCGCTGCTCGAGGTTCTCGCGCCCGATGTGGTCCGCACCGCCGACCCGGCGGCGCTCACACCGGGGATGGCCGCGGTGGTCCGCGGTGCGCGGGCGGTGGCCGAGGGCGCGGTCGCGCTGCGGCAGCGCTCGCGCGAGGCGGTCATGGTTCTCGTCGACGGCAGGCCCGGTCTGGTGCTGACCCGGGCGGGCAGGCCGATCTTCGTGCTGACCTTCCAGGTGCGCGAGGGCCGGATCGCCGCCTACGACGTGTCCGCGACTCCGGAGCGGTTCACGCTGTCGCTGCCGACCTCATGAATTCGGCAGTCGATGCAACTTTGCCGTCGATGCGTCGACCCGGAATATCGCAGGTCAGAAGGCCGGAACCCGCGCGAAACCGAGCGGCGGAGTCGGCATCGGACCCGAACGCAGGTCGTGGCGGAAGTCGGGAAGCAGCGGCAGCATGTCGACATTGCGTGCCGCGTAGCAACGCACCATCGGCAACGCGCGCGAGACCTCGGCGCGCTCCACGGGTTCGGCATCGATGAACGCCATGCCCTCGAGCCCGAGCCCGAGGGTGCCCGCGATCCGCACGATCGCGGCCGACTTGCGTCCCCAACCGATCTCGACCGCCGAGAACATGTCGTGCAGCCCGTGCCGATAGAGCGTGCGCATGGTGCGTGCGCGGTCGCCGCGGGCCGCGACGGCATGCAGCACGCCGCGGTCGCTCAACATCGTCAACGTGCGCAACGCCGGTGGGCGCGGCGCGGCGCTGGTCCCGTCGTGGACCACACCGTCCCACAGGGTTTCGTCCAGTTCCCAGACCAGACAACGGACGGCAGGTCGCATGGTGGTGCCCCTATCGGTTCGTTCCGGCGCGCTGAACTCTACAACCTGTGATGCCACCGGGACCAGCCTTGTGACGGCCCACCAACATCGGGCGGTGGACACGCGAACGTCACCCAGAACCCGGCGTTTCATTCCGGATCCTGCCTGCCTTGGCTAGGGTGAACAGGCTGGACAGCGGGGGGACAGCCGAAATCAGGCGAAGGGAACTTCAGATGTCCGTACACAATCCACCACGGCAATCGCTCACGATCTCGGGGCGGCCGATGTCGTCTCCCCTCAAAGACGTCCGGGCGTTGTCACGGCAGATGGTAGGACATTTCGTCGAGAACGTCGCGCCGTGCGGCACACTGCCGGGCGACGCCATCACGGGGGACGTCACCACCATCACCCGCATCTGCCTGGAATTCGCGGTCAGCATGCTCGACGGCCGCGACATCCCCAGCACCTTGCAGCGACTGCAGGACGCCGCCAGCGCCTGGGCCCGCGAGGGCGTGCCGATCGACACCATCCACCACTCCATCGCCGAGGGCTTCAAAATGGGCCTCGACCTGGTGGTCTCGAGCGCGTCGGTGAAGGACTACGACAACCTCGTCGACGGCGTGAAGATGGTGATGGAAATGCTCGACACCATCACCTGCCAGGTCTCGCTGGCCTATGTGCGCGAATTGCGCGGCGTGGTCAGCGAACATCACACGGCGGTGCACACCCTCACCTCCGCGCTGCTCGGCGGGCACAGCACCTCGACCATGGCCCGCGAATGCGGGATCGCCATCGCCGAGCAGTACGCCGTGCTCGCGTTGTCGATTCCGCCGCACCGCGAGGAGGCGAATCCAGCGCTGGATCAGAAGGTGGTGGCCCGGCGCAAGCTGCGCCGCGTGCAGGCCGAGCTGGCCAAGCGCTGCGGTGATACGGCGCTGTCGCTGCTCAGCGTCGACGGCGGCACCGTGCTCATCCCCGCCGAGACCTTCGACCGCGATGGTCTCACCGCTCTGGTCGCCCAGCTCTCCCAGGCCGCGCAGGTCGGCATCACGGCCGCGCTGGTCGAGACGAGCACCACTGGCATTCCCGACGCCGCCGACCAGGCCCACGAACTGCTCGACATGGTCCAGCGCCTCGAGGTCACCTCGGGTCTGTACCGCTTCGACGAACTCGCACTCGAATACCAGCTCACCCGGCCGGGACCGGGGCGCGAATTCCTCGGCTCGCTGCTCGACCCGCTCGACCAGTTCCCCGAACTGCTGGAAACCCTGCAGCGCCACATCGCCAACAACCTCAACCGGCAGCGCACCGCGCGGGTGCTGCACGTGCACACCAACACCGTCGACTACCGGCTCAAGCGCATCGGTCAGCTCACCGGTTTCGACCCCACCCAGCCGTCGGGACTGTGGTACCTGCGTTCGGCGCTGGTCGCCCGCAGCTACCGCACCACCGTCTGATCCACGAAAAAGGCGCTGCCCGGGGATGATTCCCCAGGCAGCGCCCGTTTCACCGGGGGTCAGAGGCTGCCGCCACCGCCGACCAGCCACGGGTTGAAGGTGCACACGATCTGATGACCTGGATCGATGGCGTTGAGCGCGATCGACAGGGCACGCGGCGAGTACATCATCGTGAGATGGTCGGAGACGTCCTGCTCACAGCCTTCCTGCAGGGTGATGTTGCGGACGGTGGAGCCCGGGCCCTGCTTCAGGAAGGTCAGATCGTAGGGGTTGGTGACCTCGTCGTACCGGGTGCCGACGATGGTGTAGTCGATGCCGGGGACGGTGTCGCCGTTGGCGTTGAGCTGGTTGACGAAGTCCGAACCGATGGTCTGCTGGATACCGGCGTGCCCGACGAAGATCTCGATGAAGCCGAGGATGTCGATGCCCAGGTTGTTGATCATGCGGCCCAGGGCGCCGATGCCGTCGAGGCTGGTGCCGTGGTGGGTGGCGCCGTAGGTGATCAGGTTCTTCACCTTGTCGGCACCGCCGTCGAACTTGGTGTACCAGTTCGACATCGAACCGCCCTGCGAGTGGGCGACGATGTCGACTTCGTCGGCGCCCGTGGCCGCGAGGACCCGGTCGACGAACAGGGCCAGCTGATCGGCCGAGTCCTGGATGTAGCCGGTGCCCATCACGCCGGGCAGCACCGAACCGAGACCGCCACCTTCGATCAGGTTGGAGCGACCGTAGTTGAAGGTGAAGGTGCACAGCCCGGCGTTCTTGAACTCCGGGCCCATGAACGCGTAGCCGTTGTAGGCGTTCATCCAGGTACCGTGCACCATGACCAGCGGACGGTCGCCGTCGGCGGGCTTGCAGTTCCAGTCGTTGGCGCCGGGGGGCGCCGCGTCACCGTTGCCCAGGCCGTAGGCGAAGGCCGCGAGGAACGAGGTCTGGGCCGGGCCGACGCCGACGGTGTCGCTGGAGTAGCCGCCCGAGGAACCCGAGCTGGAACCCGAGCCGCCATAGCAGTCGCCGGAGCCGTTGCCCGAGCCGGTGCCGCTACCGGAGTTGCAGGCCGAGCCGCTGGGGCCGGCCACCGACCGGCCCGCGGCGATGATCTCGGCGAGAGCCTGCTCGGTCGGCGCGTCGTTGGGGGCCGCGCCTGCCCCTGGGCCGGTGAGCGCCACGGCGAGCGCGCTGACGCCGGTGAGCATCGCTGTCTGCAGCGTGCGTCGGCGACTGGGAGATTTCATCGTTGGCGTATCTTCCTGTGCGATTCGATAATTCGTGTCCCCTTTTTCGATCGGGAATACGAATGGCTTGTCGAAACCGCACCGAACATAAGCCCGGGAATTCACGGCATTTCGTTTCTCCGTGGGGTTCTGGGTAGTTCACCACCAGTCGGCGACGGGCCCCATGACGGCACACAGGAACTTTTCCCCACGACGATCCCGCAGGTCGGGACGCTGATCGGAAGAAATAGTGATACTTCCCAGAACATTCGGCCGTTCACACTGACCGAGCACTGAAACACCAACATTTCGGCCGGAAAAATGGGGCTCAGCATTCGCTGTGCGCGGGAATCCCTCGTAGCCGCTCGTCGAGCCACAGCATCGCCTCCGGATATCCGGTCACCGCACCGACGATGTGCTCGCCGAACACCCCGCGATACACCGCGGTCGCGCCGAGTTCGCACTGTTCCTGATAGAGATTGCGCGCGCCCTCGGCCGGGATCCAGAACTCCTGCTCCCCGTTGTAGACGTAGAGCGGTGTGGCCGAACGCATTCCCTCCATCCGGGTGACCTCGTAGATCCGGGCGGCCAGGTCCGAGCGCAGGGGGTCGGCGATATTGGCGCCGACATCGATGGGCAGGTGCAGGATGCCGGGCAGCGCGAAGATGCTCACGCACTGGTCCTTCATCGCCGAGGTCGCCACCCAGCGGCCGAGATTGTTCATGGCGGCCAGGATTTCGGGCCGCTCGCGCCCGACCGCGAGGGTCGCGGCCATGAAGATGCCCGACGCCAGATTGGCGTTCATGCTGCGGGCGAGGATCTCGAAGTCGGCGGGCACGCCACCGAGTGCGGCACCGACGATCACCTCGGCCAATTCCGGTGCGTAGGAGGCGATCAGCTTCGCCGCGCCGTGCGTGGCGATGGCGCCGCCGGAGTACCCCGTCATCGCGAACGGGCTGGCGCCGTAGGTCTGCGGTTCGACATTCCTGGTTGCCCGGATGGCGTCGAGGACGGCATGTCCGGCGACATACGGTTCGGCGTAAGCCATTCGGGGGCCCTGATGGTCGGGGATCAGGACCGCGTATCCACGTAGCACCGCCAGCTGGGTGGTCGGCGGCAGGAACTCGGTGGCGCTCGATTTCAGCGAAAGCCCGTGTGTGAACGTGTAACCGGGCGTGCAGGACAGGCCGAGCGCGTCGATGGGCAGGTTGTTCACCAGTACCGGTCGGTCGCCGGGACCGGTCCACTCGGTGGCGGGCACGATCAGCGTCGCGGTCGCGAACGACGGGGCGCCGTGGGCGTCGGAGGTGCGGAACTTGAGCAGATGCGCGGACCGTACGGGAACCAGGGTCAGCGGGCCCGCGACGGCGGTGACGTCGCGCACCTCGACGAGGTCACCCGGTGTCAGCTCGGCCAGGCCCTCGGGCCAGTGGTCGAAGGTGGGATCGCCTACGGGAGAGGGCATTACGGCTGCCCGCAGCGCGGCGAGCTCGGCGTCGGTATCCGCGCCGGACGGGATCGGCGAGGGCAGCACCTGATCGATCCAGCGTTGCAGATCGGGCAGGATTCCCGGGGCGGCCGGGGGCAGGGGTTCGGCGGTTGCGGTACCGACGGCGAGCGGACACAACAGCAGTAGCGAACAGAGCAGGACACGCACAGATCTCATGGCACTCACACGCCTTCGGGTGGCACATCGGACTCGTGACCTGACACCCGGCGATGCGGTATTCGAAGCCGCGGCGAAACCTCCCCTGTGCGCCGTCGTCAGTGTTCTCACGGTACGTCCCACCGCATCGGCGCACGGCCGTCGTTCCCGACTCGTGCACGCCCCGCGTCCGGATCGCAACAACCGCGCGTGCTCGATACTTCGGAGAAAGTACCGGCTCCGGACCAGGCGGTTTGTGAATTCTCCAGCCGAGTCCGGAACATGTTCTCCTTCATGGTCGCGCGCCCTACCGTCGAGTAGCAAGGCGCCTACCAGCGCCGGGGCAGAAGGAGCACGCCATGATTCCCATCGACGCGAACATTGCCGCCGCCGGTCACCCCCTCGACCACACCGACATACCGACGCGGCGGATCACCGTCTACTTCGACGGGCCCACTCCGCAGGACGCGATGGTCCTCGAATACGCCGCAACCCAGTCCGAGGCATGGGAATTCACCACCGCCGCCGTGCACGCGGGCCTGTTGGTGACCGTCGACGGACGAGTGGAACCCGGCCTACGCCGGCTGCCGTGCCGTTCGCTGTGGCACTGAGCCCCACACCGCCGCACTAGGCTGGTGCGGCGGTCGTGTCCCGATCGCAGGGACACAGGAGGCGCGCGTGACACGGTGGCAGTACCCGGTCGCCGTGGCCGTGCTCGCGGCACTGGCCGTGGCCGGTTGCGGTTCACAGGAGGCCGAGCAGGCAGCGCCGACCACCGTCGCACCGACCACGACCGCCCAGCGCACCGCCGTCACCCTCGCACCGCCGACCACCACCGCCGACCCGTACGCCGGACTGCCGCTCATCGACGAGGTCCGCTGGACGAGCAATGTCGACGGCCCCCGCCTGCTCGTGTTCCCCACCGTGGCGGGTCGCAAGACCGCCGCACCCGGCAACGACGAGACGGCCTGGCAGGAAGTGCTCGCCCTCGACCCCTCCGCCGACTCGCCGGGGATGCGTGACCAGTTCCTGTGCCACTGGGTGTGGGCGAGGATGGTTGCGCCGGACAAGACGAGCTGGAACCTCGAACCGTGGCGACCGGCCGTCGGCTACTCGGCCACGGTCTCGGCGAACTGCAATCCCGGCGGCCCGGAACGCTGAGGTCCGCGCCGCGCGGCGAAAGGAGCACAGGTTATGCGCGTTGTCATCGCAGGCGGACACGGCAAGATCGCCCTGCTACTGGCCGGGCTGCTCACCAGGGACGGCCATCAGGTGCACGCTCTCATCCGCGATCCCGCCCAGGCCGCCGACATCACCGCGACCGGCGGTGTCCCCGTGATCCACGACATGGAACGTGACGACCCGGCCGACCTCGTCACCGCGGTCGCCGGGTCGGACGCGGTGGTCTTCGCCGCGGGCGCGGGCCCGGGCAGCGGCGTGGAGCGCAAGTACACCGTCGACCTGGGCGGCTCGGTCCAACTGGCCGACGCGGCCGACCGGGCCGGGGTGCGCCGGTTCGTGCAGATCTCGACGATGGGCGCCGGTCAGCCGCCCGCACCGGGGACCGACGAGGTGTGGGCCGCCTATATCGATGCCAAGACCAAGGCCGAGGACGATCTGCGGGCCCGCGCGCTGGACTGGACCGTCGTGCGGCCGGGCATGCTCACCAACGCCGAGGGCAACGGTCTGATCACGCTGGGACCACCGCCGGTCGGGCGCGCCGATGTGCCGCGTGCCGATGTGGCCGCGACGCTCGCGTCGATCTTGATCGCCGACAACACTTTTCGGCGCACCCTCGAGTTGGTTTCGGGGCAGGATCCGATCGAGGCGGCCGTCGCCGCGATTCATTAGCCGAAAATTAACCAGGTCAAGACTTTTCGGGCCGATGGGGGTGCAAGCGGGGTGCTGGGCACCGGCTGCCGCCCACCGGTACGCCGCCGAACCGCCGGTCACGCCGCTGTTCGGCGCGGACGGTGTGCGAATCCGGTGGCGCCGAGCAGGATTCGCCGCCCAGAAGCCGGGGTGAGCACCGAATCGAGACCTAATCGATCGTGCAGATGTGCTTGCATCTGAAAGTGTCTCCGTCCTAAACTCAGGGCCGCAACACAATTCAGGGGATAGTCAGGGGAGGCCGCGAGCGGCACACCTGGGGCTATAGTTGCCTCGGGTTTGCCACTGCCTAGACACAGGGGCGTTCACATGAACCACACCACCGGCCGTTTCGGCCTCGCTGATCGCGCAGCGATCACCCACCCCTCGAGGGAAACCGCGGTCGCTTTCGTCATCGACGCCGTCGAATCCACCGGCGCCGCGACCCGCAACGATTTCGATATCGAGCGCATCGTCACCACGGCCCACGAACTGGCCGACGACTGGGATCTGCAGGTGCTGACCCCGGACACGTTCTGGCGTATCGCATCCGGCTGCATCCGCTACTGAGTCGGCCGACCGCCGCTTCCGACGAACGGAAGCGGCGCCGCGGCCCGGCTGGCGCACTCAGGCCCGCTCGGCGTACTCCCGCAGGATCTCGCGCGAGCGGTCCGGGTGCGCGGCCTGCACGCTGAGCTGATCCATCACCGACAGGTACAGCGCGAGATCCTGCCTGCGCTCCAGGTAGAGGGCGCTGGTGAGTTGCTCCAGGTACACGATGTCGGGCAGCTCCGGCTCGGCGAAGCGGAGAATGCTGAACGAACTGCCCGCCGCCGCGTGCCCGCCCGCCGAGTACGGCAGCACCTGCACGGTGACGTTCGGCAGCAAAGACAGTTCGATCAGGTGACGCAACTGATTCCGGTGCACCTCGCGCCCACCCACCGGCCGGTGTAGCACGGCCTCGTCGATCACCGCCCACACCACCGGCGGGTCGACGCGGCGCAGCACGTCCTGACGCAGCTGACGAACCTGCACGCGCCGCTCAGTCTCGGCATCGTCGAGACCGACCGTGACGATCGCCCGGGTGTACTCCGGGGTCTGCAGCAGGCCGGGTACCAATTGGGTCTCATAGGTACGGATTTGGCTCGCGGCCTGTTCGAGCCCCAGGTAGGTACTGAACCATGACGGCAGCAGATCGCTGTAGCGGTGCCACCAGCCCGGTTCGTTCGCCTGCCTGGCCAGATCGAAGAACGCCTCACGATCTACGGGGTCGGTGACTCCGTAGAGCGTGAGCAGATCACGGATATCGCGTTCCTTGAAACCGGTGCGGCCCAGCTCGAGTCGGCTGATCTTGGCGTGGGAGCCGCGGATCGCCTCCCCCGCGGCCTCGCGGGTGATGCCCTTGCTCTCCCGCAACCTACGCAGTTGCCCACCGAGCGCGATGCGCAGCACAGTGGGTCCACGGTCGACGATCGGTTGTACACGACCGATCTCGTGGGGTTCAGCCGTCATGACTCGCGATCTTACCGATCAGCAGGTCAAGTCGTCGAACTCTCCGGCCTTGGCGCCGCGGATGAATGCATCGATCTCCGGGCGTGTGTAGTAGATGACCGCGCCGCGCGGGTCGCGCGAGTTGCGCACAGCTACCGACCCGTCGGACACGGCGGCAACCTCTACGCAATTGCCGCTGGCGTTGCTGTACGTGCTCTTACGCCAGGCGTGGTCGGCGGGCCGTTCGCGCTGATCATGGTGCATTGCGGACATGCATTACTCCCTGTTCTCGTGTGATGTCCATCGGAGTGAAAGTTGCAGATGCACGCACAAACGTTCTTGCATCCGCTTTGCGCGATGCGGACATTAACACGCAGCCCGCCGTTGCGCACCGGTCGGTACGTACTCGCGCCCAGGGGGCGGGTGGCGTTCGCAAAGTGACGTCCAGTCCCCTGAATTCGCAAGGGCCACAGAGCCATCGGCCGCCGAAACGCCCCGAATGAGATCTCCGATGTGCTTGCATCTGCAATCGCCGCGCCCATAGACTCGGGGCAAGATCAACCCCGGGGCCCGCTCGTCAAGAGCTGGGGCAGGCCCGGGCCCACCGGACACGAGGGGCCTGCGATGAGCATTCCGTATCGACCACCCCGCCGGGTCTCGGCCGGCACCGCCGGGCTCGAGCTCCCGCGCAGCCTCGCGGCAGAGGTAGCGCCGGTTTCCGCGTGTAGCGACGAGCCCTACGGGCTCACCTATCGGCAGGCTCGCGAGATGCTGCGTCAACACGACATCCACGGCCCGCAGTGCCGCCAATGGCTGGCCGCCGCGGCCTATCTGTCTGCGGGCCTGGACGACGAATAGCGTGGTCGTAACGTCTTCGTGCTGGTCACAGCGGTAAAAGCGGGGCATGCTTGGAGACGGACGGTCGGCGCGAGCACAGGTGGCGGCGTATGCGGATTGCGGAGATTCTGCGAAGCAAGGGCACGGCGGTAGCGACGGTGCCACCGGACACCACCGTGCGCGCGCTGCTGGCGGTGCTGGCCGAACGCAATATCGGTGCCGTGGTCGTCTCCCCCGACGGCGCGACGATCGAGGGCATCGTGTCCGAACGCGACGTGGTTCGCCGCCTAGCCGTGCACGGCGCCGAACTGCTCGATCGTCCGGTCGCCGAGATCATGACGGCACGGGTACGCACCTGCGGTCCCGACGACCACGTGTCCTCGCTGCGCGACGTGATGACCGAGCACCGCATCCGGCACATGCCGGTGGTGAGCGAGGACCGGTTGATCGGCATCGTGAGCATCGGGGACGTGGTCAAGAGCGAGATCACGGAACTGGCCACCGAACGCGAGCAGCTGGTCGACTACCTGCAGGGCAGGTACTGATCGTCGCGCTCGCGGCCGAAAAGCGTTGCCCGCGCGTATCGTTGACGAGGTGCACCCCGCGCAGCAGTACGACCGCCGTGTCGCTTCGCAGGTCCTCGCCCGGCTAGCCGCGCCCGGCGTCTTCGCGGGCATCGAGACCGCGCCCACCCAAATCGCCTTCCGCGCGAGGGCTTTACAGCCCGAGCCGGGCGGGCGGCTCACCCAGTCGCAGCGGATGTATCTCGAGCGCTTCATGCGACCGTGCCGCCCGGAGCAGGTGACCAGCGCGACGCATCGCATCACCTGGACCGACAGCGCGGGCATTCCCAATACTGCGTACTACCGCCGGGACGGCGCGGGACCAGAGCTGGCTGTGGTCGCCAGGGAAACCGTACTGGCACTGTGGGATTCATTGGCGCGATCGGGTCTGCCGGAGCGGGCCGCCGAACTGAGCGAGCACGAACGGTCGGTGCTGGCGGCGACCACCACCGACCACGAACCGCACGAGATCTTCCGGGTCGGCATCGAAGCCACCGGGCGGGCCCTGGTCCAGCACGGTCTCCTCGCCGGCGACACCCCGTATCGCGGGATCGCCGAATTCGCCTGTGGAATGCGTGATTCGGGGATTTTCGCGGCGGTGGCGACGCGGTGGTTCTGGGAGTTGCAGGCCTCCACCTATCGGCGGGGCATGATCCCGGTCCGCTTCACCACCTCGCCCGATGGCACCGTGCGGTACACGCCCGAGTCGGTGGCGGTACTGCGGGCGATGAAGGAGGCCACCATTGCCGACGCGCACGCGGTGATGCGCAAGGCGACCACCGAGGAGGGTCTCGATGTCGAGCAGGCGGTGGCCAAGTACCACGACGACCTCGATCTGATCTCGCGGCAGTACGCGCTGCTGCCGCCCGGAACCGGGCCGACGTGTCTCGCGGCGCCACCGCGCGCGGACGGGTCGTCGGTGCTCGGCGCGGTCGCGAATCAATTCGTCGAGACGTTCGTGGCGCTCTCGGAACTCGTGGAGGTCGTCGAGGACGTCACCGAGGTACCGGCCGGTGGCGAACCGCTCGCCGACGACAGCGTGTTCTCGGTGCCGGACATGAGTTGCCGCCACTGTGTGCGGACCATCGGCGCCCTGCTCGAGTCGATGGATGTTCCCGTGCTCGAGATCGACCTGGCCACCAAACGGGTGATCGCCCGGATCCGCAGCCCGCGCCATCGGTTACGGGTGTTCGAGGCGTTGCGCGACGGCGGGTACAACCCGGTCGACGAGGTGCCCTCGCCCGGCACACCGGTGGAATGACCCCGCCTGCCGTTCCCGCTGCCCTGCACCCGGTCGTGGCGGCGTTCCTGGCGGACCGGGCGGCAGTGCACGCGGCGCTGGAGCGGTTCGGATCACCGCTGCACCTGGTGTTCCCGCAGGTGTTCGACGACAATCTCGCGGCGCTCACCGGAGTGCTGGACAGGGCACGGTGTAGGTCGCGGATCTACTACGCGCACAAGGTGAACCGATCCACGGCCTTCGTCCGCTCGGCCGCACGGGCGGGGATCGGTATCGATGTCGCGTCCGGGGCGGAGTTGCGGTCGGCGCTGGAGGCGGGCTTCACACCCGACCGTATCGAGATCACCGGACCCAAGGGATCGTCACTGTTGCGGGCGGCCGTGGCGGCGGGGGTGACGATCAATGTCGACAATCTTTGGGAGCTGGCGCGTATCGCCGAACTCGCCGACGCGCGAGTGCCGGTGCTGCTACGTCTTTCGGGCTTTCCGGGGAGTGCGCCGAGCCGGTTCGGCATCGATCTCGGCGAAGTGGGAGAGGCTTTCGATCTGCTCGCCCGGCACCCCGATCGGCTGGTACTGCTCGGGGTGGCCTTCCACCTCGATACCGCGTCCACACAGGAACGGGTACGGGCCGTCGGCGAGTGCCTGACGGTGATCGAGCGGGCCTACGCGCGCGGGTTCACACCGTCGGTGCTCGATATCGGCGGTGGGCTGCGTCAGGTCTTCGTGGCCGACCCGGCCGCCTACGACGCCTACGATCAGGCTTTGCGGGCCGGCTTGCTCGGCCACGGGCCCGCTTTGCACTGGGGCACGGGCAATTTCGGCTATCACGTCGCCGACGGTGTCGCACACGGCACGCCGGTGTTCCACAAGTACGCCAATACGGACTCGGCCACCGACATCCTGACCGAACTCCTCGACGCGCCCTTGCCAGGACATGGCGGCCGGGCGCTGAGCGCGGTGCTGGCGGACAATCTCCTCGACCTGTGGCTGGAACCCGGCAAGGCATTGGCCGATCGCGCGGGGATCACCGTGGCGCGGGTCGAATTCGTGAAGCGGGCGGGGACCGGGGCGACGCTGGTACACCTGGATCTGAGCCGCGACACCGTCACCGCGGCCGACCAGGAGGTGCTCATCGATCCCCTCGTGCTGTCCGAGCCCGGCGAGTCCGCGCCCGCCGGAGTGTTCTTCGCCGGTCATCTGTGCTTGGAACGTGACCTGGTGACCCAGCGGCAGGTGCGGGTGACGCGGATTCCAGACCCCGGCGACCCGGTGGTGTTCCCCAATACCGGGGCCTACCACATGGATCTGTCGGCAGCCAACGCCGCCATGCATCCGACCCCACCGAAAGTGGCTGTGCTGCATCGTGACAGCCGATTCGATCTGTGCGATGACGAGGTGTGGCGATGATCTACTCCCACATCACCGAGCTGATCGGCAACACTCCCCTGCTCCGCCTCGACCCGCAGGTGCACGGGCTCGCGGGGGTCGAGCTGTACGCGAAGCTGGAGTCGCACAATCCGTTCGGGTCGGTGAAGGACCGCATCGCCTGGTCCATGATCCGCGACGACATCGAGGCGGTGGCGGCAGGCGGGCAGTCGTTCATCGAGGCATCCAGCGGCAATACCGCCAAGGCGCTGCGGGTGCTCGGCGCGCTGCACGGGGTTCCGTTGCGTGCGGTCACCAACCGCATCCGGGTCACCGAGGTACGCCAGTTGCTGCAGTTGCTCGGCACCGACATCGTGGAGCTACCCGGCCTGTCCGAGTGCCCGGATCCGCATGCGGCCGACGATGTTTCGGCCGTTATCGAGCACACCACCGGGCAGGCGCCCGAGCGCTGGTACCACCCGTCCCAGTACACCAACGAGCGCAATGTCGAGGCCCACCGCGACGGTACCGGTGCCGAGATCGCCGCCGACCTGGCCGCGGCGGGTGTCGAACACCTCGACTACCTCGTCGGCGGGCTCGGCACCACCGGGTCCACCCGTGGCACCGCCACCGCCCTGCTGGCCACCCATCCGGCGCTGCGCACGATCGGTGTGGTGTCGGACCGTTTCGATTTCATCCCCGGCATCCGCTCCGAACGCGAGATGTGGGACGTTGGCCTGTTCCGCCCGGATTTCTACCACGACATCGTCACCGTCGACTCCGCGACCGCCATCGACGCCACGCTCGATCTGGCGCGCGGATACGGCGTGCTCGCGGGTCCGACCAGCGGTGCGGGCTATGCCGCCGCCCTGCGCACGCTCGCCGACGCTCCACGCCCCGGGGACCGCCCGCTGGTCGCCGTGCTCATCGTCTGCGACCGGCTCGAGCCGTACCTGTCGTATTTCGCCAAGCGCCGACCCGACCTGTTCGGTGCGCCCGAGGCCCCACCACCACCGGACGCCGGCTCCGCACCGACGCTGACACCTGCGGAGCTGGCCGAGCTCGACCGCACCGACCGCCCGACGGTCGTCGACACTCGCGGTGCGATGGCCTACCGGGTCGGCCACATACCGGGTGCGATCAACCTGCGCGACGATCAGCTCGACGACATGCTCGGCCAGGGGATGCCGTTCCCGCGCTCAAGGCCGGTCGTGTTCGTGTGCCCGGTCGGAGAAGCGTCGCTGCGTTTCGCGGCCTCGACCCGGCAGGCCGGATACGAGGCCTTCAGCCTGGCGGGCGGGGTGGTCGCCTGGCGCGATGCGGGCCTGCCGCTCGAACGTGGCTGATCAGACCAGCGCGCGCATCGCCCGTCGTGGCGACGGTGCCCGGCCCGTGGTCGCCAGCAGCGGCGGCAACGGGCCACGGTAGCCGTCGGCGAGCAGCGCGACCACCGCGCGGAACCGGTCGACGAAACGCGCGGCGACGGCGGGGTCGAAGCGCGCGAGGGGATACAGAAAGGACCCGTCGATTCCGGCCGGAGCGCCGTGGGCCTCGTAGTGCGCGGTCAGGCCGAACTCGAGATCGTGCTTGGCGCGCACCACCCCGGTCGGCACGTCCGTGATCGAGAAGGACTGCGCGGCCAACTGTTCCGTTCGCGTCGACTTCTGCAGGATGAGCGTCGCCTGGAACAGCGGCAGCGCGGCGTCCTGCGGCAGGCACCGCTTCAGTCGCGGATTCGGGGTGTCGGGATGGGCGTAGGCGGCCAGCGCGACCCGGCGGACCTGATCGACGAGTTCGTCGACGTCGGCCGCCCGGTCCAGGCGCACCCGCATCAACACGTCGTCGGAGAAGTTGCCGACGAGGTCGTCGAGCAGTCGGTGGTCGCGGCCCGAAACCGCCGTCGCGACAGTCACATCGGCACAGCGGGCGAACGCGCCGACGGTCACCGCGAACGCCGCCTGCAGCACCATGAACAGGCTCGCCCGCCGGTCCTGGGCCAGCCGCAGCAGACCCGCGTGGGTGGTGGCGTCGAAGGCGAGGGGAATCAGCGCCCCGGCAGCGGGGTCGCCAAGCGGCGCCGACTGTTGCCGCGCCGGGAATTCGAGCAATGCGGGCCTGCCCGCCAAAGCATTGGCCCAGTAACGCAATTGGTGGGTGGCACGGCTCCACTCGTCGGTGAACTCGCCGAGCTGGGCGTGTTTCCACAGGGTGTAGTCGCAGTAGGTGACCGGCAGCGGCTCCCAGCGCGGGGCCGTGCCGGTACGGCAGGCCAGGTAAGCGGTCACGAGGTCGCGGGTCAGCGGGGCCATCGACCGTCCGTCGACCGAAATGTGGTGCACCACAAGGGCGAGGACGACGTCATCGGGAGCGAGGACGAACAGCCGGGCCCGCAGGGGCAGATCGCGGGCCAGGTCGAACGGCCGCGCCGCCAGATCGGCGATCTCGGTGCCGACGGCATCCTGGCCGACGTGTCGCACCGCGATGTCGAGCACGACCTCGGCCGGGTCGAGCACCTGCTGGGCCGGCCCGTGCTCGGTCACCGGGTAGCGGGTCCGCAACGGTTCGTGCCGCGCGACCAGCAGCTCGAGGGCGCCGCGCAGAGCGTCCACATCGATATCGGTGCCACGAATGCGCAAGGCGCGCGCCACATTCCAGTCCGCCGAACGTCCCTGTCTCGCCGCATGCCACATGCGCTCCTGCGCGGGCGCCAGCGGCACGTGCGCGGGCCGGCGGCGTGGTTCGAGCGTCACCACGGGCGGCGCCGGGAAACACACCGCCTCGGCCCGCGTCGTCGCCACCGCGACACCGCGACCGAAACCCCCCGACCTGATCCCCACACCGGGATCCACCACAGACCGCCAACCTCCACCCGTCTCGAAACAGATGTGGGACGCTAACGAGCCGATGTGAACAAACAGTTACCGCATCGTGACCAGGTCTGGGCCACCCCGCACCGGGCCGTCGCCGACTATCCACTTTCCGGAGAAAACACCCAAAAGCCGCGTTAGAGTGGGCGACGGGAAAGCGGAGCGAGGAGCTGGTCGGTGTCTGTCGGGAAATTGGTGTCTTTCGATGGTTCGCGGGGTTTCGGGTTCATCCGCCCCGAAGACGGTGGCCCCGATGTGTTCGTCCACGTCAACGACATCGGTCTCGACGAGGACGAACTGCGCCAGGGCAGGCTTTTCGAATTCGAGGTCACCGAGGGCGATCGCGGCCCCAAAGCCGTCAACCTGACCGCCGCCGGGCACAGTGCCCCGAGCGGCCGCAGCCGCAAGGGCGGCGGCGAACGACTCGGTTCCGAGGAAATGCGCAGGCAGATCACCGAACTCCTGCTCGAGGCGTCGCCCGCCCTCACCGCCGCCGAGATCATCACCATTCGCGACCGGTTCACCACCTTCGCCGACGAACACGGCTGGCTCGACAGCTGATCCGAACGCGCTGATCACGGTCCGCGTGTGTGTCGGTCCCCCGGCCTACGATCGCAAGGCAGCGATTAATCGCGTGCGCTCGCGACGTCGATACGGGTGACAGGAACCCGCGAGGAGGATCGGATGGATCTACCGGTGATGCCGCCAGTGCGCCCGATGCTGGCCAAGTCCACACCGTCGCTGCCCCGCGAACCCGGGCTGAGCTACGAACCCAAATGGGACGGCTTCCGCTGCATCGTCTTCCGCGACGGCGACCAACTCGAACTGGGTTCGCGCAATGATCGTCCGCTCACCCGGTATTTCCCCGAATTGGTCGACCTGCTCAAAGCGGCACTGCCACAACGGTGTGTGATCGACGGCGAGATCGTGGTCGTCACCGAGAACGGGTTGGATTTCGACACACTGCAGCAGCGCCTGCATCCGGCAGCATCCCGGGTGAACAAGCTCGCCGTCGAGACCCCGGCCAGTTTCGTCGCCTTCGACCTGCTCGCCAACGGCGATCGCGATCTCACCTGTGAACCGTTCTCCGAACGCCGCCGGGAACTGGAGACGCTGCTGCAAGCCGCCCCCGGCCGCATTCATCTCACCCCCATCACCCAGGACCCGGACACGGCTCAGGACTGGTTCACCCGGTTCGAGGGCGCGGGTTTCGACGGAGTGATGGCCAAGGCCGACGACCTGGCGTACATGCAGGACAAACGGGTGATGCTCAAGATCAAACACGAACGCACCGCCGATTGCGTGGTCGCCGGATACCGGATGCACAAGGACGGCGAAGGGGTCGGCTCGCTGCTGCTCGGACTCTTCGACGACAAGGGCAACCTGCACCACGTGGGCGTCGCGTCGAGTTTCACCGCCGCCCGGCGCCGCGAATTGCTCGGTGAGCTGGCACCGTTACGCGAGAACGCGCTGGTGGACCATCCGTGGCGCGACTGGGCCGACGCGGTGGCCCAGGCCAATGCCGACGGCAAGATGCCCGGCGGGGTCAGCCGGTGGACCGGCGGCAAGGACCTGTCCTGGGAACCGTTGCGGCCCGAACTGGTCGCCGAGGTGCGCTACGAACACGTGCAGTCGGGCCGGTTCCGGCACGGCGGGCGGCTGGTCCGGTTCCGGCCCGACCGCACGCCCGAATCGTGCACATACGCCCAGCTCGACGAGGTGGCCCCGGCCGAACTGGACGCGATCTTCGGGGTACGGTCATGAGCGCGGGGGTCGAGATCGAGGTCGACGGGCGCACGCTGACCATCAGTCATCCCGACAAGGTGTACTTCAGCAAACGCGGTGAGACGAAGCTCGACCTGGTGCGCTACTACCAGGCCGTGGCCGAACCCCTGCTCGGCGTCATCGGTGACCGGCCGCTGCTGCTCGAACGCTATCCCGACGGTGCCTCCGGCAAATCCTGGTTCCAGAAGCGGGTCCCCAAGACCGCGCCGGACTGGTTGCAGACCGTCGAGGTCACCACACCGAACGGCACGACGAGCGACGCGCTGGTCGCCCACGATCTGGCACACGTGCTGTGGGCGGTGAACCAGGGCTGTCTCGGGTTCCACGTCTGGCCCAACCACGTTCCCGACCTGCGGATCGCCGACGAACTCCGCATCGACCTCGACCCCTCGCCCGGCATCACGTTCGACGATCTGCGCGGCGCCGCCGTGCGCACCCGTGAACTGCTCGCCGAACTCGGCATCGACGCCCTCGTCAAGACGTCCGGCTCACGCGGCCTGCACATCTACGCGATGCTCGAACCCCGCTGGGACGGTTACCAGGTGCGGGCCGCGGCCGTGGCCCTGGCCCGCGAACTCGAGCGCCGCTTCCCCGAGGAGATCACGGCCCAGTGGTGGAAGGAGGAACGCGGCAGCCGGGTCTTCGTCGACTACAACCAGAACGCCCCACACAAAACCGTGTTCGGCGCCTGGTCTGTACGCCCCAAGGTGGGCGGCCAGGTGTCCACCCCGATCGCCTGGGACGAACTCGACACCATCGTCCCCGACGAACTCACTCTCGCCACCGTCCCCACCCGACTGGCCGAACGCGGCGATCCCTGGGCCGACCGCACCCCACAGTCGATCGAACCGCTGCTCACCATGTCGGAAAAGGACATGGCCGCAGGCCTGATGGACGCCCCCTGGCCACCCCAATACCCGAAAATGCCCAACGAACCACCCCGCGTCCAGCCGAGCCGAGCAAAGAAGGACTGACCTACTCGGTCCAGGGGACCCAGCTGCCGGTGCCCGCTTTGCCTTCGCAGACCAGGGCGTGGTTGTCGGTGGTGCGGCCGGTTTTGTCGACCGACGGGTCGCAGGGCTCGCCCTCGGTGTAGTAGGAGCCTGCTACGCGGTGCGGGCCCGACCAGGTGTGGCCCTTGTCGGAGCGCAGGCACAGCAGGGTGGCGCCGTCGGCGGCGACGCCGAGCAGGCCGACTTGTTCGGCCTGGCAGGGTGTGCCTTTCTGCACCACACTCGCGGCGGGCTGACTCAGGACGGGGGTGGATCCGACCGATGTCGGGGCACCGACCGACGGCACCGCCTCGGTGGTGGTCACCGCGACCGGTGTCGTGGCCGCCTTGCTCGCCAACGCGGGCATCTCGAGTTCCAGTCCACCGAAGAGCACCATTCCGGCCACCGCCACCGCGGCGACCTCGGCGATGCCGAGCAGCAGCGCGAGCATCGCGATCCCCCGCCCACGCGGATGCCCGTACGACAGCAGGGCGAAGACGATGGCGATCGGGAACAGCAGGACGAGGGCCGCGGCCAGTGCCACCATCGCGTAGGGATTCACCCGTGGTTGGTCGTCGCGTGCGGAGTCCTCCGCGGTGGCGTGCGGCCAGCGCTGACCGTTCCAGCGCCGGTCCTCGAACTCCTCATCGGGGTCGTCGTTCCACTGCTCGTATCGTGCCATCAACCCCGGGTCCCTCTCGATCTCCCCGGCCGCGGAAACGAAACAGCGTACGGCGCGGGGTTACGCGAAGAGGATAGGGACTCGCGGCCCGCCGGGCAGCGCAACCGGGAAAGAGTGGGCTAACTCCTAATCGGCCGGGGAGGACTTCACATGGGGGATCGTGCGATCGATGAGGGTGAGCAGGGTGTCGGTGAGCAGTCGGTGCACCTGCGGGCGGGTGAGTGTGCCACGGGTGAGCCATTCTCGCCCGGCCACTTTCACCATGCCCGCGTAGGAAACGACCAGTGCGCGCAATTGTGCATCGTCTGCCATATCGGAGCGGCCGATCATCAGCAGCATGCGTTCGGCGGCGGCGTCGTCGGCCTGGTCGAGGATCTGCTGCACCTCCGGGTCGTCGCCCACGCCTTCGTGGCTGGTCACCTTCACCCAGGTGCTGCCGTGTTCGGCGATGGTGTCGAGTAACCACGACACAATGGCATCGACCCGTTCGACCGGGCTGCCCTGCGGGATGGACACCTTCTCGAGGCGGGGCAGCGTCACCATCCGGCGGACAACGGCCAGGTAGAGGTCGCGCTTATTGCCGAAGTAGTGGTTGATGAGCCCACGCGCGACCCCGGCACGCTGGGCGAGTTCCGCGGTCGACACCGCCGCGTACGGGCGTTCACCGAACATCTCGATGGCACATGCCAAAATCTGCGCCCGACGCTCGTCGGGTTCGAGCCGGCGCCTGCGCGGCGGGTCTGCTGTGTCGGTGTCGAACGGGGAAATCGGGGCGCTCCGTCGGGTTCTGCGGCCGCCGCAGGGTTGCGGAGGCGGTGCACAACGATACCCAGCGGGTCCGTCGCACGGCTAATGAGACAATATTTCCGACCACCGCTCCCGCACGAAGGAATGCCGCACTCCCCGATGACCGAGAAGACGATCGATCCGGACGAGTTGGCAACCTGCCTGCGGGTGCTCGAACAGGCCGGGCAACTGGAAAAGGAACATCCCGATTCGATCGCGGTGCAGCGCGCGGTGGGCCACATGTTCAAAAAGCTCAAGCAACGCCGCCGGATCGAGGCACGACAGCAGGTCGCCGAAGCAGACCGAGCCGTGATCGCCGCGACCGCGACCGGTTCGCCACAGCGCATCGACGACGAGACCGCTGGCATCCCCATCAAGTCCGCCGCCGACGGTGAAACCGCGGGAACGCTGGTGCGGGCACGTCCCTGCTACATCTGCAAGCAGCGCTACACCCAGGTCGACGCCTTCTATCACCAGCTGTGCCCCGAGTGCGCGGCGTCGAGCCACGCCAAGCGCGATGCCCGCACCGACCTGTCCGGCAAGCGGGCGCTGCTCACCGGCGGGCGCGCCAAGATCGGCATGTACATCGCGCTGCGGCTGCTGCGCGACGGCGCCCACACCACCATCACCACCCGCTTCCCCAACGACGCCATCCGCCGCTTCGCCGCGATGGAGGACAGCGGCGACTGGCTGCACCGGCTGCGCGTCGTCGGGATCGACCTGCGTGACCCGGCCCAGGTGGTCGCCCTCGCCGACGATGTCGCGGCGCAGGGCCCGCTCGACATCCTGATCAACAACGCCGCCCAGACCGTTCGCCGTTCGGCCGGTGCCTACAGCGCGCTCGTCGAGGCCGAGTCCGCGCCGCTGCCCGTCGGCATGCTGCCGGAGATGGTCACCTTCGGCAAGACGATGCAGGCGCATCCGACCGCGCTCACCGCCTCGCTCACGCCGTCGCTGTCGGCTGTCGACGTGGCCGAATTGGCCCTGGTCGCGGGCTCGGCGACGCCGGAGCGGATCGCGGCGGGTGTGGCCATCGACGCCGGTGGGCTCGTGCCGGATCTGGCGCACACCAACAGCTGGGTGCAGACCGTCGGCGAGGTGGACGCCACCGAGCTGCTCGAGGTGCAGCTGTGCAATTCGGTGGCGCCGTTCATCCTGGTGTCGCGGCTGCGTCCGGCGATGGCGGCGGCGCCGGGCAGGCGTAAGTACGTGGTGAACGTGTCGGCGATGGAAGGCCAGTTCAGTCGCGGCTACAAGGGCCCCGGTCACCCGCACACGAATATGGCCAAGGCCGCGTTGAACATGCTCACCCGCACCAGTGCGCTCGAGATGTTCGAGTCCGACTCGATCCTCATGACCGCGGTCGACACCGGGTGGATCACCGACGAGCGCCCGCACTACACCAAGGTCCGCCTGGCCGAGGAGGGCTTCCACGCTCCCCTCGATCTGGTCGACGGCGCCGCCCGCGTCTACGACCCGATCGTGCAGGGCGAGAACGGCGTCGACCTCTACGGGTGCTTCTTGAAGGACTACCGGCCGTCACCCTGGTGATCACCTGGTCGATGCCGAACCGGAATGTTGATCATGATTCCGATCGGCGGGCGGCCGCTTAATCTGGATATGTGCCGTTCCGGGTGTTGGCCGATCTGATCGCCGTCACCCACGTCGCGTTCATCGCGTACGTGGTCGCCGGCGGTTTCGTGGCGTGGCGGTGGCCGCGCACCATCGGGGCTCACCTGCTCGCCGCGTCCTGGGGTTTCGGCACCATCCTCATCGGTTTCGACTGTCCCCTGACCTACGCCGAGAACTGGGCCCGCGCTCGTGCGGGCGTTGCCGGCCTCCCCGAAGCCGGTTTCATCGACCATTACCTCACCGGCGTGATCTATCCCGACAGCGCCCTCGGGCTGGTCCGTGCGGTGGCCGCGACCGCCGTCCTGGTCTCCTGGCTGGGCTACCTGCGCCTGCACCACCGCTCGGTCACGTCAGACACCGCGTGATTTCCTCGGCGACCACACCGGGCTCGTCGTCGAAGTAGAAGTGCCCACCGGGGAAGGTGTGCAGGCTGAACGGTCCATCGGTGATCGTCTGCCACTGCGCGGCCTGAGCTCGGCTCGTGGTGGGATCCTCGGTGCTGACGAACGCAACCACCGGGCAATCGAGCACCGGGCCCGGCCGGTGGCGATAGGTCTCGACCGCCTGGTAGTCGGCGCGGACACCGGGCAGAACCAGGTCGGCCAGGCTCGGCTCGGTGCGCAGCAGCCGCACCGGCGCCGGATCGGCGGCCAGGCGCTCCAGGTTGTCGATGAGGTCGGCGTCGGAGGCCTTGTGCAGGAGTCCCGTCTCGACGAAATCCGGTGCGGGACGGCCGGAGACGATCAGTTCCCGCACCGGCTGCCCGCCTGCCGCGAGCCGCCGCGCCACCTCGTAGGCGACAGTGGCGCCCATGCTGTGACCGAACAGGGCGCGCGGAGCGGGTGGCTGCCGCAGCAGATCGGCGGCGATGCGGTCGGCCAGCTCGTGCAGGTCGGTGATGAGCGGGTCGCCGAGGCGGTCTTGGCGCCCCGGGTACTGCGCGGCGAGGACCTCGATGCCGGGACCGAGGTGGCGGGCGAGGTCGCGGTAGAACGCGGCGGACGCACCACCGGGCGGGAGGCAGACCAATTGCCTGCGCCGGGCCACATCGAGGCGTAGAGCCCGAATCCATTGCGTTGCAGCAGTGTTCACTCGCACTGTTCCCTTTTCCGGTCAGCTGCCCGCGAGGGCGCGCACGGCGGTCGACAGCTGGTCGCCGTCGAGAAGAGTTTCGCCGGGCTTCAACAGCCACAGCACACCGAGGCCCTGGGCGAGGACGAAATACAGGCGGCCGATGGCTTCGGCCTGCGCTTCGTCCAGGCCGGGATGGGCCGCCCGGAGATCGGCCGCGAGATCACGGTAGGCCTCGTCGAGCTGGTCGCCGAGCTGGGAGCGCGCTTCTTCGGAGCGCACGATGCGGACGATGTTCTCGAGACTGGCCAGCATCGCCTCGTGGTTGTCGGCGAAGACCGCGGGCATGCCGTTCCACAGGCGGGCGAGACCGGACAGCGGTGAGCCGCCCGCACCTTCCTCGATGAGTCCGCGCATTCCCTCCCCCAGCGCGTCGCCGAGCGCCTCACTGAGCGCCTCGGTGACCAGGCGATCCTTGGAGCCGAAGTGGTAGCCGATGGCGGCCAGGCTCACCCCGGCGGCGGCGGCGATATCGCGTGCGGTCGTCTTGGCCACCCCGCGCTCCATGATCACTTTGCGCGCCCCGGCCAGCAAATCTTCTCGGTTGCCCATGACGGCGAGACTACCCGACCGTCTTAGACATTTGTACTAGACATCCGTGCAAACCTCTGTTAGACATTGGTCTAAGACATTCGTTCAAGTTTTCGAGGCGGGACACACTATGACCTCCACTGCACTGCACGTTCTGGTCGCCGGCGGCGGCATCGCGGGCAATACGGTCGCACTCCAGTTGCTGCGCGAGGGCATTCGCACCACAGTCGTGGAGCGAGCGGCTGTCCCCCGGCCCGGCGGTCAGGCGGTGGATCTGCGCGGACCGAGCAAGGAAGCCGTCGAACGCATGGGGCTGATGGAGGGCATCCGCAAGTACCAGCTCGACGAACGCGGGATGGCCTATGTCGACGGCGACGGTCGCGTCTATGCCCGCATGGCGATGGAGGACTTCGACGGTAAGGGCGCCGTCGCCGACATCGAGATCACCCGTGGCGATCTCAACCAGGTGTTGCTCGACGCGGTCACCGCAGCCGACAACGGTCACCTCGACTACCGCTACGGCGACTGGATCGAGCGCGTCGAGCAGGACGACACCGGCGTGGACGTCACTTTCGCCTCGGGCGAGACCGGGCGCTTCGATCTGGTGATCGGCGCCGACGGCGTGCATTCGGCGACCCGCCGCCTGGTGTTCGGCCCGGAAGACCGGTTCGTCACCAACCTCGGCGCCTACGGCGCGTTCTTCACGATGCCGACACCCGCCGACGCCGAACCGGGCTGGTTCGCCATGCGCCTGCTGCCCGGCGCGATGCTCGGCATCCGGCCCGACGCCGACCCGGCCACCGCGAAGGCCATCATCATGGTGCGCACCGGCATCGATCCCGCCCTGCGCCGCGACCCCGAAGCCCAGCGTTCACTGCTCCGAGACGCTCTCCGTGACACGGGCTGGCGGGCCCCCGAGATCCTGGCCGCGATGGAGACCACGCCGGACTTCTACTTCGACGACCTCGCCCGCGTCGACGTGCCCGAACTGGCGGTCGGCCGGGTCACACTGGTCGGCGACGCCGGGTATTGCGGTTCTCCGCTGACGGGCATGGGCACCGCGATGGCGATCGTCGGCGGGTACGTGCTGGCCGCGGAGATCGCCGCCACTCCGCACGATCTCCCCGCCGCACTGCGCCGCTACCAGGACACGATCACCCCGTTCCTCGCCAAGGCCAAGGAGATTCCCGGTGGCGGCATCGACATGATGGTGCCGCGCAGTGCCCTGATGACCCGGATGATGCGCGTCAGTGTGCGGCTGCTGACGTCGCGGCCGATGCGCCCCGTCACCGCGAAACTGTTCTTCGCCGACAACGAGGACTTCGCCCTGCCGCGCTACTGAGTGCGGGCGCCTGGTTACTCTCGGAGCGTGGCGCAGCAGATCATCCTCGACGTCGATACCGGAATCGACGACTCCCTGGCCATGCTCTATCTGCTCGCCTCGCCGGAGGCCGAGATCCTCGGGATCGCGGCCACGGCGGGCAATGTGCCTGCCGCGCAGGTGGCGGCCAATACGCTCGCCGTGCTGGATCTCGGCCGGGCACCCGAGATCGAGGTGGCGCTGGGGGCGGCCGACCCGCTGGCGATACCGCTGCGCACCACCGAGGACACGCACGGTCCGCAAGGGCTCGGGTACGCGGTCCTGCCGCTGTCGCCACGCGAGGTTTCGGAGCGGTCGGCGGCGCGGATGTGGGTGGAGCTGGCGCGCGCGAATCCGGGTGCGGCGATCGGGTTGTGCACCGGCCCGCTCACCAATCTGGCGCTGGCCTTGCGGATGGAACCCGAGCTTCCGCGGCTGTTACGCAGACTGGTCGTGATGGGTGGGGCGTTCAATCACCCCGGCAATACGACGCCGACCAACGAGTGGAACATCCACGTCGATCCGGAAGCCGCCAAGGAGGTGTTCGACGCCTTCTCCGCCGCACCGCCGGATCGTCGCCCGCTGGTGTGCGCGCTCGACATCACCGAGAGAATCGAGATGCGGCCCGAGCATCTCGTCCTGCTGGCCGAGGCGGCGGGCAGTACCTCGCCGGATCTGGTCGCGGCGGGCCATCCGGTCGAATGGCGTTCGGCCGCGACCAATCCGATCGTGCGGTATCTCACCGACGCGGTGCGCTTCTATTTCGACTTCCACCACCAGTACGACCTGGGGTACCTCGCGCACATGCACGACCCGTTCGCCGCCGCCGTCGCCCTCGATCACACGCTGGCGACCACCCGGCCGGCGACCGTCGACGTGGAGCTGGCGGGCACCATCACCCGGGCCACGACCGTGGCCGACTGGGCGGGCATGTGGGGCCGGGAACCCAACGCCGACATCGTGATCGACACCGACCCGGCCGTGTTCTTCGACCGTCTCGTCACCCGCGTCGGAGCGTTCGCGCGACGCCTGTACCCGGAGCACTCATGACCATCGATACCGTCACCTATCTCGCCGACTTCCGCCGCAGGCTGGAGCTGCCAGCGATCGTCGACGTGCACACCCATTTCATGCCCGATCAGGTGATGCGCAAGGTGTGGGCCTACTTCGACACGGCGGGCCCCCTCACCGGCCGCCCCTGGCCGATCACCTATCGCGACGACGAACAGGTGCGCCTGAAAACGTTGCGCGACTTCGGTGTTCGGGCCTTCACCTCCTTGGTGTACCCGCACAAACCGAACATGGGTGAGTGGCTCAACGAGTGGACCGCCGAGTTCGCCGCCCGCACCCCCGACTGCCTGCACACCGCAACCTTCTACCCCGAACCCGACGCGCCACGGTATGTGGCCGACGCGATCGAGCGCGGTGCGCGAATCTTCAAGGTGCACATCCAGGTCGGCGCGTTCTCCCCGCTCGACCCACTGCTCGACCCGGTGTGGGCGATCCTCGCCGACACCGGCGTCCCCGTCCTCATCCACTGTGGTTCGGGCCCCGCCCCCGGCGAATTCACCGGCCCCGCCCCCATCGCCGAACTCCTGCGCCGCTTCCCCACCCTGCGCCTGATCATCGCCCACATGGGCACCCCCGAATACCGCGAATTCCTCGACCTGGCCGAGCGATACCCCCAACTCTACCTCGACACCACCATGGTCTGGACCGACTTCAGCGAGGCAGGCGCCCCCTTCCCCACCGACCAACGAAACCGCCTACCCGCCTTCGGCCACCGCATCCTCTTCGGCAGCGACTTCCCCAACATCCCCTACCCCTACGCCGAGGCCGTCGCCGCTCTCGAACGCCTCGACCTCGGCCCCGACTGGCTCCGAAAGGTATGCCACGACAACGCCGTCCACCTGTTCGACCTCGACGCGTCCTAGCCCTTCCGCGTCGAGCACTCGTCCAGGCGATCGCTGCTATCCACCCGCGGCGACTGTGAACCGAGTGCGACGGTGGGCGGGACGCTCGGCTTCGTCGAGCAGTGCCACCGCGAAGTCCTCCATCGAAATCCAGGATCGGCCGTCGGCGTCGACCAGAAGATCGTCGGCGCCGACCCGGTAGTTGCCCGTGCGCACACCCGGATTCAGTTCGGCCGGTGGGCTCAGATAGGTCCAGTCGGCGGTCGTGTGCGCGCGGCAAGCCGCCAGTTGCTCCGCGCACGCCTGCGCGATGGCTGCCAATTCCGTGGGGAATCCCGGTGTTTCGTACAACGTGGCGCCCAAGCCTGGCACCAGCAGCGTTGCCGCGCCGCCGACGACAAGCAGCCGGACACCACTGCGCGCGACGCCGTCGAGCATGGCCGCGGCGACGACCGGCAGTTCCGGTTCACGCCCCGGAGCGGGACGAGTGGCGGCGACCACGACGTCTTGTCCGGCGCTGAGCGCTTCGACCTCGTCCGCGTTCGCGGCATCGCCGATACGCACCCGCACACCGTCGGGCAGATCCACGGCCCGGCGCACGACCGCGGTGACGTCGTGTCCGCGCGCGATCGCCTCTGACACCACCCGGCCACCGACCGCTCCGCCCGCCCCGAACACCGTGATACGCATGATCAAACCTCCTGTGTGACAGCCCATCTGCCTCACACAGGAATATATTTCAATGTTGATCTAATTAATGATACGGTATCTCACCATTGAGATATCAGGGCAACTTGGAGGCGTAGACCGCGAGGCGGACGCGGTTGTCGGTGCCGGTTTTGTCGAGCAGGTTGGTGATGTGGGTTTTGACGGTGCTCACGCCGAGGTGGAGGCGGTCGGCGATCTCCTGGTTGCCGTGGCCTTCGGCTACCAGGCGCAGGACGTCACGTTCGCGAGGAGTGAGATCGGCTGGGGGCGCCGGTATTTCGGGCGGGGTGGTCAGTGCTCGGGTGACGAGTCTGCGGAGCAGGGTGGGCGAGAAGAGGAGGTCGCCTTCGACAGTGCGGCGGATGGCGTCGAGGAGGACAGTGGGGTCGGTATCTTTCACGAAATAGCCTGTGGCGCCCGCGGACAGGGCGGGGAACAGGTGTTCGTCATCGTCGAAGGTGGTCAGCACCAGGACCTTCGCCCGGGGGTCGGTGGCGAGAATCTGCCGCGTGGCACCGATGCCGTCGAGGCCTGGCATGCGCAGGTCCATGATCACCAGGTCGGGACGTAGTTCGGTGTGCAGGCGGACCGCTTCGACGCCGTCGGCGGCCTCACCGGCGACGGTGATGTCGTCGGTATCCTCGATGAGCATCCGCAGCCCGGCCCGGATCAGGCGTTGGTCGTCGGCGAGTAGTACGCGGATCACTCTTGTCCTCCTCGAGGCCGGTCCGGAAGGTGAGCACGCACGACCCAGCGCTGGTCCTCGGCGGTGGCGGTCAGTGTGCCGCCGGCGAGTTCGGTGCGCTCACGCATGCCGACGATGCCGTGGCCGGGCGTTGTCGCGGCATTGTCGGCGCCGCTGACGACGGTGAGGGTGATGCCGTTGTCGTCCCGGTCGATCGTGAATCGCACCGGTACAGCGTGATTCGCGTGCTTCATCACATTGGTGAGCGATTCCTGCACCAGGCGGAGCAGGGTGAGCCTGCGGATGGCGTCGAGCCCATCCAGTTCACCGACGGTCGACTCGACAGTGAATCCGGCGGCTCGTACGCGTGCGACGGCGGCGTCGATCTCCGCACCGACGGCGTCGGGCTCGACCAGCGCCACCTCCCCCAGCGCGGGATCACGGAGGACCGCGAGCAACCTGCGAATATCGCCCAGCGCGTCGGTCGCGGTGGCCCGGACGTCGTCGAGGACCACCGTGATCCGCGGATCCGCTTGCCGGACAACGTGACCGGCCACCGAGATCCGCAGGATGATCGACGCCATGTGGTGGGCCACGACGTCGTGTAGTTCCCTGGCCATCGCCGCTCGCTCGTCGAGGCGGGTGCGTGCTTCGGCGTCGGCGGCGCGCAGGCGCAGATTGTCGGCCAGCTCGCGTTGCCCGCGCAGGTACAACCCCAGCAGCAGCGGCAACCCCACGTAGGCGACGCCCTCGACGAGGGTGGAAGCGCGACCGATGGATGTGTCGTGCAGCCCGATCCACCCGAGGACAACCGCTGCCGCCCACCCGCCGGTCGCGAGGACAACGGTAGAGCGCCGGTCGGTCCGGGCGACGACATCGACCAGCGCCACGGCCCCGAGATACGGCACCAGACCGGCAACACCCCACGCCTCGGTACGAAACATGGGGACCGCCAGCGCTGACAGTACGAGCGACACCGCCAACGGCCACCGCCGCCCCACAGCGAAGACCACCGCGGCGCTCATCGCGAGCACCCAATAGTGCACGGGCACCCGGAACTGACCCGGGTACGTGCTGGCCGCCAGCAGCACCGGGACCACAGCCACTGGCAGCCACCGCAGCAGGCGACGCAGGTCGGGGCGAGCACGCACATCGATCACGCTCCCACCGTATGCGTCGACCGCGGAAGGCCCGACCGCCCGCAACCACGACACACCGGGCCGCCCGCCGCCACACGTGTCCCTCGAGCCCGGCGGCATCGCCCTACAGGTGGCGAGGGTCTTCGGAGACCCGACTAGCAGACCACAGGAAGGTGCGCAAGGGTCGGGCGGGCGGAATTTCCGGGCGGTAGTCGGGCCGGTGGGCTGAGCCGGGCGCGGAGGAACCCGGCGAAGCTGAGGTTCCCCCTCAGAGATGGAGTTACCTGTGGTTTCGCGACGAGGATTCCTCACCGGCTTGGCTCTTGCCCCGGTCGTGTATGCGGCCGGGTGTTCGGTTCGGCCGTCCGTTTCGGCCGCGAACGGCACTCGTCCGCTGCCGATCCCGCCGCTCGCGCCGTCGTCCGTCGGTGCCGACGGTGTCCGGCGGTTCACCCTGCGCGCCCAGGTGGGCTCGACCGAGATGTTGCGCGGGGTCTCGACCCCTACCTGGGGTTACAGCGGGTCGGTGCTCGGCCCGACGGTGCGGGCGCGGCGGGGTGAGCGGGTCGAGTTCGCGATCAGCAATGCCCTGCCCGAGGCGACGTCGGTGCATTGGCACGGCATGCACCTGCCCGCGAAGTTCGACGGTGGACCGCATCAGATGATCGCGCCGGGCGCGGTGTGGACGCCGAGCTGGACGGTGCAGCAGCAGGCCGCGACCCTCTGGTATCACCCGCACCCGCACGGTGTGACGGAAAAGCATGTGCACCGTGGTCTGTCCGGCTTGTTCCTCATCGATGACGATGCCGCCGATGCCCTGCCCCTACCGAAAGAGTATGGGGTGGACGATATTCCGCTGGTGATCCAGGACCGCCGGTTCACCGCCGGCGGCGCGGTGGACGAGTCCGATCCCACCGATGTGGGCCTGCTGGGCGACACCATCGTCACCAACGGCATCGCGGGCGCGCACCTGCGGGTCACCACCGAACGGGTGCGTTTGCGCGTCCTCAACGGCTCCTCGGGCCGGCTCTACAACCTCGCCCTCGCCGACGGCCGGGCTTTCCACCTGATCGGCACGGACGGCGGCCTGCTACCGAAAGCTGTTGCGCTGGAACAGCTCCAGCTCAGCCCCGGCGAGCGCGCCGAGATCGTGATCGCGCTGCGACCCGGCGAGAACACCACGCTGCGGTCGCTGCCGATCACCGACCGCGCGGGCATCGACCGTGCCGCCGAGTTCGGCTTCGACGACACTTTCGACTTCCTCGCCCTCCAGGCCGCCGAAACCCTGCGCCCCAGCGCGCCACTACCCGCGTCCTTGATCCCGATGACCGCACTCGCCGCCGCGACGACCCCGGCGACACGGTCCTTCGACCTGCAGTGGTTCATGATCAACAACCGGCGCATGGACATGAACCGCATCGACATGACCATCCCCGTGGACACCACCGAGGTCTGGTCGGTGCGCAACAAGGACAACTGGCCGCACAACTTCCACGTCCACGATGTGCAGTTCCAGATCCTCACCGTCGACGGAAAGGCCCCTCCCCCAGCGCTATCCGGCTGGAAGGACACCGTCTACACCAGCTCCGGCTCGACCTACACCCTGGCCATGCGCTTCGCCGACCACACCGACCCCACCTACCCGTACATGTTCCACTGCCACCTGCTCCACCACGAGGATCAGGGGATGATGGGCCAGTTCCTGGTCCTCGCCCCGGGACAGCGGCCCGCGCCGATGGCCATGGACATGGGCGCGAAGGGGCATCACTGAACCTGGGCCGCAGTGGCGAGGTAGCGGGCGAGGTTCTCGACCAGTTCGCGGGTGCCCTCTTCACGCTGGGCGCCGGTGTCGAATCCGTCCAGGTGGGCGCCGAATTCGACGAGGGTCAGCTTGGTGCCGGTGCTGGTCGGTTCGAATTCCCAGGTGGCGACCGAGGTGGAGATGTGGTCGCCGTTGATCCACATGTCGTAGGTGTAGACGAGGCGTTCGTCGTCGACGATGTCGGTGTAGGTGGCGACGAAGCGGGAGGTCATCTTCCCTTCGAAGGTGCCCTCGTTGACCTCCTGGCCGCCCACACGGAAGTCCATGGAGACCTCACCCTGCTCCCAGCCTTCCTCGCCACCGAACCAGCGGCTCTTGATCGCGGGGTCGGCGAAGGCCTGGAAGGCGACGGACGGCGCGACGGGCACCTCCCGCTCGATGGTGAACTGGGCGTGCTTGACGGAACGGGTCACGGTGTTCATTGTTGTTCTCCTTCTGAGGATTTCGCTGTTTCGGTGAGCAATGCGGTCAGCCGGTCGAGCTGCCGTTCGGCGGGTGGGCGCTGGCGCCCCAGCCAGTCGATCGCGGGCCCGAAGGCGCCGGGAACCAACTGGTAGGTGCGCACGCGCCCGACCTTGGCCGAGGCGACGATCCGCCCCGCTTCCAGGGCTTTGAGGTGCTGCACGATCGTCGGCATCGCGACGTCGAAAGGCGCCGCGAGTTCGGAGACCGACGCGGGTCCCCGCGTCAGCCGTTCGACGATCGCCCGCCGAGTCGGATCCATGAGCGCCCGGAAGACATCGTCGAGTCTCCCGTCCGCTTCACCGCTCGAATACTTAGGCACATACCTAAGTATTCACACCGACGTCCCCTCGCGCAACCCCTGGACAAGAAGAACCCACCGCGGTCCGCGCGGTGGGTTCCGGAAGACCGTTGTCGAGCCAGGTCAGGCGAGTCGGGCCATGAAGAGCCCACAGAGTGCGATCGCGCTGTTCAGTCGCTTCCACAGGCGCACCATCGCGAGCTCGAGGATGATGCCGATGCGATCGGCGCAAGTGGTGGCCTCCGCCAGCGCCATCCGGTCGTAGACCAGGTCCGGGTCGCTGAGAATCTCGTCAAGGCGCAGTCCCGATATCGCCTGATCGGTCGTGAGGCCGAATTCCGGCAACCAGGTGAGCCGCCACCGGCCGTCTCCCCCGAGAACCGCCTGTTCGGGGGTCTTGTCGCTACCCATGATCCGATTCGTGCGGTAGATCGCCATCACTACCTCCTCGGCAGTCGCTTGCGGCGTCTACCTTCCAGCATCCACGGAAATAGTCGCAGACAACAGCTGGCGAATGGAGTGGCAACGGAATATCATCCGCGAACTTCGAGGTGAAAGACCATGAACCCCAGCGGACACCGCCCCGATAGGCAAGCCTTACCATTGCCAGCTATCGCGGGGCGATCGTCAACTCCGGTCGAATGCCGCGAGAATCTCCTCGGCGGCGAGAGCGGGGGTGAGCTCCCCGGCGCGAACAGCCGACTCCACCTGCGCGCGAACCTCTTTCACGCGCGGATTCTCGGTCAGTCGGCGCAGGATCTGGTCGTGCACCATGGTCCAGGTCCAGTCGACCTGCTGGCGACGGCGCTTCTCGGCGAACTCCCCCGCCTCGGTGAGCACCCGCCGATGTTCGAGCACGGTGTCCCAGAACTTGTCCAGGCCGAGACCTTCCAGCCCACTCATGGTGAGCACCGGCGGTTTCCACAGGGCGTCGTGCGGGTGGATCAGCCGCAGTGCACCGGCCAGCTCACGCGCCGCACCCTTGGCCTCGACCTCGTGCTTGCCGTCGGCCTTGTTGACCGCGACCACCTCGGCCAGCTCGAGCACACCCTTCTTGATGCCCTGCAACTGATCTCCGGTGCGGGCCAGGGTGAGGAAGCAGAACACGTCGACCATATTGGCGACGGTCACCTCGGACTGCCCGACGCCGACGGTTTCCACCAGGATCACGTCGTATCCGGCCGCCTCGAGCAGCACGATGGTCTCGCGGGTGGCCTTGGCCACGCCGCCGAGCGTGCCCGCCGTGGGCGAGGGCCGGATGAACGCGTCGGCTTCCAGGGACAGCCGCGCCATCCGGGTCTTGTCGCCGAGGATCGACCCACCGGTGCGGGTCGAAGACGGGTCGACGGCCAGCACCGCGACCCTATGCCCCTTGCCGAGCAGATACATGCCGAGCGCATCGATGAACGTCGACTTGCCGACGCCCGGAACGCCGGTGATCCCGACCCGGTTCGACACCACCGCACCGGGCTCCCCGCTCACCCGCAGCAGCAGCTGCTGGGCGAGTTCGCGGTGATCGGACCTGGTCGACTCGACCAGCGTGATCGCCCGGGCCAGCGCGGCCCGCTGACCGGCGCGGATACCGTCGGCGAGCGCGTCGACATCGATGGTGCGCGGTGTCCGCGCCACGGCTCGTCCGCCGTTGCGGGGCGCCCCGACACCCGCCGTGGTGCCCAGGCGGGGATGCCCGCCCTGTGCGGCCTCGTTCATGTCCGTGTCCCTCCGACCGGCACCGGTCCGCGCTGCCGCCGACCCGGTGCCTCCACCGTGTGCCCGTCACCCGCCCACACAGGCAGGCCCGAACCCGCTGCGCCGCAGGCACATTCGTCCGTGGCGCAGCGGGCCGGCCACGTCATACCGGGGTGTCGCCCCCGAGCTCGTGCCCGAGCGAGGCACCGAGCTTGCGCAGCAGATCGATCGCCGCGTCGGCGATGACGGTGCCGGGCGGGAAGATCGCCGCCGCGCCCGCTTCGTAGAGCTCGTCGAAGTCACCGGGCGGGATGACGCCGCCGACGATGACCATGATGTCGGGGCGCCCGACCGAGGCCAGTGCCTGCCGCAGGGCGGGCACCAGCGTGAGGTGACCCGCGGCCAGCGAGGAGACACCGACGATGTGCACGTCGTTGTCGGCCGCCTGGCGCGCCACCTCTTCGGGGGTCTGGAACAGCGGGCCCACGTCGACGTCCATGCCGAGGTCGGCGAAGGCGGTCGCGATCACCTTCTGGCCGCGGTCGTGCCCGTCCTGGCCCATCTTGGCGACCAGGATGCGGGGGCGGCGGCCCTCGGCCTCGGCGAACTCCTCGACCAGCGCGATGGCGGCACCGATGTTGGATGCCTTGCCTGCTTCGTCACGGTACACACCGGACAGGGTACGGATTTCGGCCTGATGGCGGCCGTACACCTTCTCCAGCGCGTCGGAGATCTCACCGACGGTGGCCTTGGCGCGGGCCGCGTCGATGGCCAGCGCGAGGAGGTTGTTCTCCATGCCGCCCTCGGAAGAGGCTGCCGCCCGGGTCAATTCGGCCAGCGCCTGCTCGACCGCCACCGAATCGCGCTCGGCGCGAAGACGTTCCAGCTTCTCGATCTGCTCGGCACGCACCCGCGAGTTCTCGACCTTGAGGACCTCGACCTCGTGGTCCTCTTCGACCTGGTACTTGTTGACGCCGATCACCGGCTGCTGCCCGGTGTCGATGCGCGCCTGGGTGCGGGCGGCGGCCTCCTCGATGCGCAGCTTCGGAATGCCTTCCGAAATCGCCTGCGCCATGCCGCCGTGGGCCTCCACCTCGGCGATGTGGGCGCGGGCCCGCTCGGCGAGCTGGTGGGTGAGCCACTCGACGTAGTACGAGCCGCCCCAGGGGTCGATCGGGCGGGTGGTGTTGGACTCCTGCTGGATCAGCAGCTGGGTGTTGCGGGCGATGCGGGCGGAGAAGTCCGTCGGCAGCGCGAGGGCTTCGTCGAGGGCGTTGGTGTGCAGCGACTGGGTGTGGCCCTGGGTCGCGGCCATCGCCTCGATGCAGGTGCGCGCCACGTTGTTGTAGGCGTCCTGGGCGGTCAGCGACCAACCGGAGGTCTGCGAATGGGTGCGCAACGACAGCGATTTCGCGCTCTTGGGCTCGAACTTCGAGACCAGCTCGCTCCACAGCAGGCGCCCGGCGCGCAGCTTGGCGACCTCCATGAAGAAGTTCATGCCGATGGCCCAGAAGAACGACAGGCGCGGGGCGAACTTGTCGACGTCCATGCCCGCCGCGATGCCCGCCCGAATGTACTCCACGCCGTCGGCCAGGGTGTAGGCCAGCTCCAGATCAGCTGTCGCACCGGCCTCTTGGATGTGGTAACCGGAGATGGAGATCGAGTTGAACTTCGGCATCTTCGCGCTGGTGAAGGCGAAGATGTCGGAGATGATCCGCATCGAGGGCTTGGGCGGGTAGATGTAGGTGTTGCGGACCATGAACTCTTTCAGAATGTCGTTCTGAATGGTTCCGGCCAGCTGCTCGGGCGTGACGCCCTGTTCCTCGGCGGCGACGACGTAGAGCGCCAGGATCGGCAGTACCGCACCGTTCATGGTCATCGACACCGACACTTGGTCGAGGGGGATCTGGTCGAAGAGCTGGCGCATATCCAGGATCGAGTCGATCGCCACACCGGCCATGCCGACGTCACCTTGGACGCGCGGGTGGTCGGAGTCGTACCCACGGTGGGTGGCCAGGTCGAAGGCCACCGACAGGCCCTTCTGGCCTGCCTGCAGGTTGCGACGGTAGAAGGCGTTGGAATCCGCGGCCGTGGAGAAGCCCGCGTACTGGCGGATCGTCCACGGCTGGTTCACGTACATCGTCGGGTAGGGACCACGCAGGAACGGTGCGACACCGGGCACCGTGTCGAGCGGATAGCCCTCTGCGACAACGGCATCGCGGTCGGCCTTGGTGAACACCGGCGGCACGTCGATGCCCTCCGGGGTGGCCCAGGTGAGCTGGTCGGCGGTGGTGTGGTTGGCCGCGGCCGCCTCGGCCACGAACTCCCGCACCTGATCCGCGTCCACGGCGGCGGGCTCGGGCGCCCGCTCGGTGAGCGGCACCTCGGCGAAACTGCCGATGCGGTGCTCGATATCGGATGTGGTCATCAGGCTCCCACCTTCTCCAGCAGCTGCGACAGGACCGCGACCGCGTCGATGCGCAGACTCAGGAATCCGTCGGGACGCTGCGTTCCGCTGAAATGCTCGACGGCCTTCTCCGGCCCGGCCAGCAGCACCGTCTCGATCCCGGCGCCGCGCAGCGCCTCGACCGCCGCGCCCGCCTCCTCGCCGTAGCGCTTGTCCGCACCGCACAGCACCGCGATGCGCGCACCGGATCCGGTCGCGGCGGCGGCGATTCCGTCGACTGCGAGCGGTCCGGGGTTCACCGACTCGATGCCGCCCGAGGCAAGCACGTTCGCGGTGAAGATGGTGCGCGCGTTGTGTTCGGCCACCGGGCCCAACGCCACGATCAGCGCCTTGGGCCGCTCTCCGTTCACCGCGAGGTAGGCGTCCGAGCGGTTGCGCAGGGCCTCGAACGCGGCACCGTAGCGCACCAGCGACGCCTGTTCGCGCGCCTGCTCCGACAGCGGCGCCTCGGCGAGGTTCGGGAACTCGTTGACACCGGTGACGGCGGTCTTGCGATGCGCGATGTCGGCGGCGCGCGCGGCGGCGGTCTCGGCGACGCGCGCGGCGATCAGGCCGGTGTCGAGCGCGGCCGGGTAACCACCGGCGGACTCGATCTCCTGCATGAATTCCCAGGCCTTGGCGGCGAGGTCGTCGGTGAGAGACTCGACGTACCACGAACCGGCACCGGGATCCTGCACGTGACCCAGGTGGGATTCCTCCAGCAGCAGCAGCTGGATATTGCGGGCCATGCGCTCCGAGAACGACTGTGACACACCGAGTTCGCCCGCGGGCAGGGCGGAGTCGAACGGCTGCACGGTGACCGAATCGGCCCCGCCGACACCGGCACCGAACGCGGCGAGGGTGGTGCGGAGCAGGTTCACCCACGGATCGCGCTGGGTCATCATGGCCGAGGAGGTGACCGCGTGCTGCGGGGCGGCGCCGAAAGCGGGCGCACCACACACCTGGGCCACGCGCGCCCAGAGACGGCGGGCGGCGCGGAACTTCACGATGGTGGCGAACTGGTCGTCGGTGGCCGCGTAGCGGAACTCGAGCTGACCGAACGCGTCGGCGATGTCGACGCCCGCACCGGTCAGTGCGCGCAAGTAGGCCAGACCGGCGGCGATCGAGGCACCGAGCTCCTGCGCGTCGGCGGCACCGGCGTTGTGGAAGGCGGTGCCGTCGACGGTGATCGCGCGCACCGCTTCGGGACGGGCGATCGCGCGGCGAGCCAGCGCGACGGCCTGCTCGACATCGAGGTCGGCGTGACCGGCGAAGGCGTCGGTGAGCGGCGCGGCGCCCAGGCCGACCCGGATCTGGGTGCGGTCCTCGAGCTGGTAGCCGTCGAGCACCTCGAACACCTGCTCGGCGGCCGCGCTCACCTCGGCACCCGCGACCAGCGACAGCGGCGCGAGTTCGAACAGCACCCCGGACAGGGCGGTCGCGATCTGCGTCACCGGCACGCCGTGGTCGCCGACCCCGAGCGAGATCGCGCTGACGCCGTTCTCGAGCCCGGCGAGGATGGCGCGGTTGGTGCTCGCGGCGTCGGCCGAACCGGCGAAGGCGCCGACGAACCAGCCGCGCTGCGGGTCGCGGGTGGCGTCGCCGCCGCGCACGAACGGGAAGGTGCCGGGCAGCGGCTGCTCGGGCAACTCGTCGCGGCGGGTGTAGAGCGGGGCGATGGTGAGCCCGTCATAGGTGGTCTCGTCGAGCAGATGCTCGGGCTCGGTGGGCAGCTCGACGATATCGACCCGTCGCGCCTTGGCCAGCACGCCTGCCACACCCTTGCGCCAGGCGGCGTACTCGGGCACCGGATCCGGTGCGAGACCTGCCCCTGCCTCTGAACCAATCGGCATAGCTGCTGTTCTCTCCTCCGTCACGGCGAACCGGGATGTGTCCGGTTCGCCTCCGATGCTATCTGTGACATCGTGTCCACCCACTGGGGCCATCCCCTACCGACCGGTACGCTGTCGCGGTGCTCCAGCTGATCCGCTCCCCCCGACTGCTGCTGACCCTGGCCGGGTTGGCGGCCCTGTTCGTGGTGGCGATGCTGGTTCCCCTTCCCGGCCCACAGCAGGTCAGGGACTGGGCAGGCGGCGTTGGACCGCTGCTTCCCCTGCTGTTCTTCCTCTTCTACTCCCTCGTCGCGGTCGCGCCGGTACCGCGCACCGTACTGACAGTCACCAGTGGGGTGCTGTTCGGTCCGCTGCTCGGGTCGGTCATCGCCCTCGGGGCCACGGGGGTGAGCGCCGGTCTCGCCCTGCTCGGAGTGCGGGCGATCGGCCGGGCGCGAGTCGCCGAGCACCTCACCCATCCGGCGGTGCGGGCGGTCGACCTGCGGCTGGCGCAGCGCGGCTGGCTCGCGGTGGCAGCGCTGCGGCTCATCGCGTTCGCGCCGTTCTCGGTCGTGAACTACTGCTGCGGATTGTCGTCGGTGCGCTTCACCCCGTACCTGCTCGCGACGGTGGTCGGCTCGGCGCCGGGGACCATCGCGACGGTCGTGCTGGCCGACGCGCTGACCGGCGGCACGCACCCGGCCGCGATCGCGGTGTCGCTGGTGTGTCTCGCCTTCGGATTGCTCGGTCTGATCGTCGATGCCCGGATGCCGGTCGTTGCCCCGGAAACCGATGCCCCCTACTCCAGGGGCATGGTGTCGCGCCGGTGATCGATCACAATTGAGAAAGTGATCTTCTTCACATCTGGAAGTTGTGACTAAGCCGTCTTTCAGAATTCTCACAGAGTTATAGACTCCGGATAGCCCAGGGTTCGCCAGCTACATCCGGTGCGGGATCCAGAGCAACACCCGGTGTCGCGTCCCGTCTTCACCGCTTCCATTCACCGCCGTTCTCGGCACGTTCTTCCACCATGAGGTGACCCGGCATGGAATACACCCATCTCTCCGATTTCCGCATCCGATCCGGCGATCTGTCGATCTGGACCCCTGAGCTGATCTCGCCCGACTCCTGGCACGACGACGAACGGCCGCTGGCCAGCGTCCACGCCCAGTACCTCGGTTTCCTCGACCCCGACGACCCGCAGCCCGGCCGTGGCCGCTGGATCGGCACCATCTTCGAGATGGACGCCCCGCTCGACGAGCGAGCCTGGGCACGGACCCTCGAGTTGTGGCACGACCGTCACGAGGGTTTCCGCACCACGGTCGCACCCACCGGTGACGGCGACTACCACCGCATCACCACCGCGCCCGGCACCGTGCGCGTCGCGTCCACCCCGGTCGCCGATCTCACCGACGGTGAACAGATCAACGAATTCCTCTGCGATGTCCTGGAATTGCGGCTCTCGGCACTGGTGTGGCCGCACCTGCTCGTCGCGACGGTCGCCCACGACACCGACGACTTCACCGTGCTGGTAGGCGCCGACCACTCCGTTCTCGACGCCTACTCCCAGGCCGTGCTGATCCTGGAACTGCGCACTCTCTACACCGCCGTCACCACCGGCGGCGAGATCCGCGACTCCTCGACGTTCGGCAGCCCCGCCGATTTCGCCGCCATCGAGCGCGCCGCCGCCGAGGAACTCACCCCCGACTCCCCCGCCGTGGCGGTGTGGCGGGATTTTCTCGGTGCCCCCGGTTCCCCGATGCCCCGTTTCGGCGCGGGCATGGTGGCCGAACTCGACGGTGAGCACGCCCAGCCGAGCGTGTCGCGCACCCTGCTGACCATCGCCGAACTCGAGGAGGTGGAGGCCCGGCTGGATCAGCTCAAGCACCGGCTGTCGGTCACGGTGTTCGCCGCGCTGGCCGTGGCCTGGCGAGAGGTGTTCGGCCAGGACCGGTTCCGCACGGTGATGCCGATCGCCACCCGGCCCGACCTGACCTGGCTCGAGTCGATGGGCTGGTTCGTCAACGTCGTACCCGTCGACATCACCCTGCCCTCGGGCGCCGACATGGCCGCCGCGCTCACCGCCACCCGGGCCTCGCTCAAACGCGCCCATATCTGCAACGACGCCTCGTGGGGTCGCTCGCTGGCCATGGTCGGTGCGATGGAAGGCCCGACCTTCGGCGCGTCGTTCCTCGACATCCGGATGCTGCCCGACTACGAACTCGTCGCCGACCTGCGCGGACGGACCCTGCGCGCGGTGTCGTACTCGACCGAGGAGGTGTACTTCTGGGTGGTGCGCGGCCCCGAGGGCCTCTATGTCTCCACCCGGTATCCGGCGGGTCTGCCCGCCGAGGTGATGGACCGCTACCTCACCGAATTCGCCCGGGCCATGTACGCGGTGACCACGATCGCCGCGCCCGCCGCGGCCGCCCCGGTCGCCGACGTGCCGGCGGCATTGAGCGCGAGCTGACCATGCGTGCGCTGCTGGCCTTCACCGGAAGCAGGGGCGATGCCCAGCCCGGCATCCTGCTCGCCCGCGAGCTCATCGCGCGCGGGCACGCGGTGACGCTCGCGCTGTCGCCCAATCTCGTCGAGTTCGCCACCGGCCACGGCATCGCCGCGGTCGGGTTCGGGTGCGACAGCGCCGAACTGCTGCGCACCCAGCACGCCGACCGGCGCTTCCGTAGCGCCAGTCCGCGTCAGCGGATGCGCGCGGTGCTGGATCTGCAGCGACGCGGTGTCGCCGAGGCGGTGCGTGACCTGCTCGCGCTCGCCCCGGGGCACGACGTGCTCGTCACCGGCATGGCGGGCGAGGAGGCGGCGGAGAAGGCGGCGCGGCACGTCGGATTGCCGTTGGCGGCAGTGCATTTCTTCCCGATCCACCCCAGCCGGTCGGTACCGGTGGTGCCGACCGGCTGGGGGCGGCGGGTGCCCGGTGCGCTCAACCGCCGGATCTGGTCGGGTCTGCGGTGGGCGCGTGACGCCGCCCTGGCCGAGCCGCTGTCCGAGTCCGGGATCGTCGAACATCCGCTGCCCGATCGGGTGTCGGTCCAGGCCTACGACACCGACCTGTTTCCCGGGCTGGCTGCCGAGCTGCCCGAACGGCACCCGGTCACCGGGTTCATCGTGGACAGCGACGGATTCCTCGGCGCCCCAGCCGATCCCGCGCTGGCGGCCTGGCTGGTGGCGGGACCCGCCCCGATCTATGTCGGCTTCGGGTCGATGACCGTCGATGATCCCCCCGCTCTGGTCCATATGCTGCGCACCGTGTGCGCGCGGCGCGGGCGGCGACTGCTGCTCGCGGCGGGCTGGGCCGGGATCGAGCCGGAACTCTCGCCCGAGGTGGCCGTCGTCGAGCAGGTCGACCACGCGACGGTGTTCCCGCGCTGCCTGGCAGCCGTGCACCACGGCGGCGCCGGGACGACCGCTGCGGCTCTGAGAGCCGGTGTGCCGCAGGTCATCTGCGCGATCCAAGCCGATCAGCCGTACTGGGGGACGGCGCTGTCGCGGCTCGGCCTCGCCGCGACGACCCGCGCCGCCGCACTGGACGCCGATCGCCTAGACGCGTTGCTCGACGCGGTCGCCGACCCGCAGGTGGTGGCCCGGGCCGCCGCCTACGCCGTCGGCTTCCGCGACGACGGCCTGGCCCGCGCCGCCGACGAGGTGGAAGCCCTTGTCCCCCTGTCTGTTCCGACACCCCAGTTCGACCACGCCGGGAGGCCGCAGTGAGCACCGACATCGCCGTCCGCACCAGCGGTCTCGGCAAGTCCTACGGCGATTTCACCGCCGTGGGCGCCATCGATCTCAGCATCGCGGCCGGATCGGTGTTCGCCATGCTCGGCCCCAACGGGGCGGGCAAGACCACCACGGTGCGCATGCTGGCCACCCTGATGCGTCCCGATCGCGGCAGCGCCGAAGTGTTCGGCTACGACGTGGTGCGCGATGCCACGGCCGTCCGGTCGATGATCGGGCTCACCGGCCAGTACGCCTCCGTCGACGAAACCCTCACCGCCGCCGAGAATCTGCGCCTGTTCGGCCGGCTGCTCGGATTGTCGCGGCGGGCCGCCGCCGCTCGGGCCGACGAACTGCTCGAGGAGTTCGAGTTGTCAGCGGTGGCGCGGCGTAGCGTCAGCGCGTTCTCCGGTGGGATGCGTCGACGCCTGGATCTGGCGGCCACGCTCATCACCGTGCCGCCGCTGATCTTCCTCGACGAGCCGACCACCGGCCTGGACCCGCACACCCGTGACCGCATGTGGGGCATCGTGCGCGGGCTCGTCGAGCGCGGCGCGACCGTCCTGCTGACCACCCAGTACCTGGAGGAGGCCGACGCGCTGGCCGACCGGATCGCGGTGATCGATCGCGGCAGCCTCGTCGCGGAAGGCACTGCGGCCGAACTGAAGTCGTCCATCGGCGAGCAGGTACTGCGCCTCGACATCCCCGACACCGCCGACCTGCGCCGGGCCGAGGCGCTGATCTGCGAGCTCACCGGCGAGGTGCCCGAGGGATCCTCCACCGGGACGCTCACCGTCGCCCTGCCGGAGGTGGGAACAGGCGCCGACATCGTCGCCGCCTGCCGCGCCGCGGGCATCGAGCTACGGGGATTCGCCGTCGACCGTCCCGACCTCAACGAGGTGTTCCTGTCGTTGACCGGCCACGCGACCTCCGCCGACGCGGCATGACCGCCCTTCGTGAAAGCACCGCAATGACTCTGACCACCGAGAAGACGACCACCCAGGTCGTACGCGCGCCGCGCGTCACCCGGGTGAGCCCGTTCGCCGCGCTGCAGCATTCGCTGATGATGGCGTGGCGTGGGCTGCTGACCTTCCGGCACAGCCCGCAATTGCTCTACGACGCACTGCTGTTGCCGATCGTGGGGCCGGTGCTGTTCGGCAATATCTTCGGCACCGCCATCGCAGGCAGCATGGCGGCGTATCTGCCGATCATGATTCCGGGTGTGCTGGTGCAGATCGTGCTCACCTCCTCGGTGGCCACGGGTGTGCAGCTGTCCGAGGACATCCATTCGGGGGTGTTCGACCGGTTCGTCGCCATGCCGATCGCCCGCTCGGCACCGGTTGCGGGCGCATTGCTGGCGGGCATGGTGCGCTATCTGCTGGCCGCGACGACGGTCGTGGTCGTGGGCTCGGCCATGGGCTACCGGCCCGAGCACACGGCCGGTTTCCTCGCGGGCGCGGTGCTCGTCGTCTTCGCCACCACCGCCATCAGCTGGTTGTTCGCCTTCATCGGCGCGACCATCGCCCGCCCGGCCGCCGTGCAGGGTATGTGCATGCTCGTGCTCACCTTCCTCGGTTTCGCGTCCAACGCGCTGGTGCCCGAGGAGGCGATGCCCACCTGGATGCGCCACGTCTCGGACCTGAACCCGGTGTCCTACCTGGTGTCGGCGGTGCGGACGCTGGCCACCGAGGGCACGATCGGCGCCGACGCCTGGTGGTCACTGGTGGCCTCGGTGATCGTGGTCGCCGTTTTCGCGCCGCTCACCGTGCGCACCCTGCGTTCCCGCTGATCAGGAGATTCCCCCGATGACCGTCACCTCGCCCGTCGTCCCGGTCGCCACCACCGGCCTCAACCGGATCACCGCCGACGACGACCTGTTCTTCAAACTCCACAGCCTCTACCCCAACGCCCTGGTCAACCAGCTGGCCTACCGGTTCGACACCGCCGTCGGCCGGGAGTCGTTGCAGCGCTGGCACGCTCATCTGGCCACGGGTTTCATCGCCCGCCGCGTGCGTACCACCCGTTTCCCGATCGCGCGGGCCCACTGGGAGCCCGCCACCGAGTCGCTGCCGCTGCGATGGTCGGACACCCCGATTCCCGACGACGCCGTGCTCGACTGGTTCCTCGAGCAGGCCGCGGTGGAATTCGACCCGGCCCGGGGACTGGTGTGGCAACTGGCCGGTGCCCCGACCGAATCCGGTGGCACGGTGGTCACCCTCGTCGCCTCCCATGTCGCCTGCGACGGCGGCGGCATGATGCACGCGATCGTCGACTCGCTCGACCGCCTCGGGCGCGGTGAGCAGCCCGACCGCGACGTGAGCGCGGGCAGACTGGTCGGGCCGGTCGCCGGGCCCGGCCGGTTGGCCGCCGACCTCGCCGACGCACGCGCCCAGCTGCGCGCGGTGACACGAGGTGTGCGCGCGGCACGGCGGGCGCGCGGTGTGAGCGAACCGGCCCGCAATCCGCGTCCGGCCCAGCCCCGGCTGCCGCATGCCGACACCTGGCAGGCCGCCGACGCGATCGTACAACTCGACCTGGCCGAGTGGGACGCCGTCGCCGCGGCGCACGGCGGCACAACCAACGGCCTGCTGATCGGCGTCGCCGTCGGTCTGCTCGGTCGCAGTGGCCGCATCGCCGACGGAGCGAAAGTGCGCGTGGACATTCCGCACTCGATGCGGGAGGCCGACGACCCCCGCGCCAACGCGACCACCGGCCTGCCGATCAGCGTCGCCTACCGCGCAGGCGCCCGCACCGACCTGCCCGCGGTGCGCGCGTCGCTCAAGGCCGCCGCCCTCGCCTACCGCGATCCGGCGACGATTCCGCCGATCCAACACCTGCAGCCGGTGCAGATGCTGCTGCCGAAGGTGGTGCTGCACAAGTTCGCCCGCACCGCCAAGGCACCGGAATGCCTGTGCACCAACATGGGTCGCACCGCGCAGAACATCGCGGTGCTCGACGGTCATCGCGCCCGCGACGTGATCATGCGCCCGGTGGTGAATCCCGGCCCGGTGGAGTTGTTCCGCCAGGTGGAGGTCGGCGTGAACCTGGCGTTCTCCTGCGACGACGACACCGTCACCCTGGTGGTCACCGGTGCCGACCCGGACCGTTTCCCGAACCGCGCAGCGCTGCGCGAGCTGCTCACCGCCGAATTCGCCGATTGGTCGTTGACACCCCGCTTCTGGTGAGCCGGAAGGATTCAGGAAGCCTCGTCGACCAGTTCCGCGGCTTCGGGCTTGCTGATACGCAGCGTGAAGCGGAAACCGCAGTCGGATTCGAGCGAGCCGGATTGTCGTCCCGTTCGCACCGCGCTGCGTACCTCGATGCCGACATCGAGGTCCTCGAATCCGGCGTAGAAGTCGCCCGCCATCCAGAACTCGGTGTGCGCGGCGGTGCGGCCGGCCATGACATCGTCTGCGCTGGGACAGAATTCGGCGCGGCGCACGCAGATCGGGCTGCGGCCGTCGGTGCCGGGCGCCAGATAGAGGACAACCGGGCCGTGCATCTCGGTGAGCAGAGCGAGCACGTCACTCGCTTCGCCGGTGGCCTCGATCGCGCGATGACGGTGACTTCCCCAGTGGGCGTGGAGATCTCGGTCGCGGTGTACGGACCCGGCACGGTTACCCATGGTGCGCTCCTTGCATGTCTCGACGGTGTTCGGTGCACACTATCGGTGCGCAAGGTTGGTCCAACGTTGGTACGCCCCGAACCTTGCCGAACGACTGCCCTCATCTCCGGCCGCCCACCCGCGATTTCGCCGATTTCATCAGTCCCTGCCCTTCTCCGGCGACCATTCCGCGCAGCGATATTCGGGCGATGTTCGCGAAACCAAATCGCCTCCGATGTTTTCGGCGCGAGAAACAACTTCCGAAACAGCAGCGGCCATTCCGTCACCCGCACCGACGTGAGGTCCCTCACGCCACACCTGACAGTCCGGGCGCCCCGAATCGGGGGCTTCCACACCGCCCGATCGATAGCTGACAACTTGCCGACAAGCAGCTGCGCCGAGTCCCTGATGTCGAAAGATTGAGGAATATCGGCAGTCTCGGTGCATTTGCTGTGTAACTTCACCATTGCCACCGGCAGATGTCTGGATGGGATCCAGCCCGGCTCGCGCCGCGAGCCAACCCTCCGCGACCGCCGACGCCGCCCCGCGAAACCCGGTTACTTTCCGGTAGTGTCCGCTCGCATCGGCCCCCACCACGGTCACCGGCGACCCTTTTCGACTGTCAGGAGTTTTCGTGTCGCATTCGCGTTTCGAATCCATCGGTGCGTATCTTCCGTCGAATATCGTCTCGACCGAGGAATTACTTTCCCGGCTCGCCACGCCGCCCGCTTTCGACCTCGAAAAGATCACCGGCATCAAGGAGCGCCGGTTCCGCGACACCCGGCCCGACAGCCTCGAGGACTCCTTCACGCTGGCCGTGAACGCGGCCCGCGACTGTCTCGAGCGCTCGCGCTACGGGGCGGGCGAGCTCGAGGTGATCATCTCCTGCTCGATCACCCGCAGCAACGAGGGCACCCGCATGTACATGGAGCCCTCCTTCGCCTCGACCATCGCCAAGGAACTCGGCGCCGAGCGGGCCATCACCTTCGATGTGTCCAATGCCTGCGCGGGCATGCTCACCGGCACCTACCTGCTCGACCGGATGATCCGGGCGGGCGTGGTGCGCAACGGGATGGTGGTCAGCGGGGAGTCCATCACCCCGATCGCCGAGACCGCGGTCAACGAGATCTCCGAGAAGTACGACCTGCAGTTCGCGTCGCTCTCGGTCGGTGACTCCGGATGCGCGGTCGTGCTCGACCAGGCCGTCGACGACGCCGACAAGATCCACTACATCGAATTGCTCACGGCCGCAGAGCATTCCCACCTGTGCCTCGGCATGCCGAGCGACAAGTCCTCGGGTGTGGCGCTCTACACCGACAACCGCAAGATGCACAACGAGGCCAGGTTCCAGCTGTGGCCCGATGCCCAGGGCGAGTTCCTCGCCGCACAGGGCCGTACCTTCGCCGACGAGGAATTCGACTACATCATCCACCACCAGTTCGGCGCCGCGGCCGTGCCTTTCATCAACGCGGTGGCCGCCCGCGAGTTCGGCGCCCCCATCCCGCCGGACCTCAATGTGATCGAGAAGTACGGAAACACCTCGACCACTTCGCATTTCATCGTGCTGCACGATCAGCTCGAACAGGACGGCATCGAGGCAGGCGCGAAGGTTCTCATGGTCCCGGCCGCCTCGGGCGTCGTCGCGGGTTTCCTGTCCACCACCATCTCCTCCCTGAAGGTCTGAGGTTCGTCATGGGCGTGCGTATCCGAGCCACCGGTACCAGTCGGTCGACCGACACCCACAGCATCGTCGAGCACAGCGGGCGCGCGGCCCGTAACTGCCTGGAGCAGGCCGGGATCCGGCCCGACCAGGTCGGTGTGCTGATCAATACCGGCATCTTCCGCGATTCCAACACCGTGGAACCCGCCGTCGCCGCGATGATCCAGAAGGCCGCGGGGATCGGCCTGGACTACGGCAAGAACGACCCGCGCACCTTCTCCTTCGACCTGATGAACGGTGCGACCGGCGTGGTGAACGCGGTGCAGGTCGCGGGCGCGATCCTGGCGACGGGGACCGAGCACGTGCTGATCGTCGCAGGCGACACCCATCCCTCGCTCACCCGTTCGCGCGCGGACGCCGAATTCCCCTATGCCACAGCCGGTGCCGCGTTGCTGCTCGAGTACGTCGAGGGCGCGGAGGGCTTCGGACCCGTGCACACCGTCACCGCACCCGGCACCCCGGCCGGACAGGCCTACGTCGACACCGCGACGATGGGCACCGTCGGGCGCAGCCTCATGACGGTGGAACGCGAACCCGATTTCGAGGACCGGGTGCTGGCGGTGGCGGCCGAGGCCGGTCGCGCGGCGCTGGTCGAGGCGCCGGACGCTCGCGTCGCGCTCATCGCCTCCACCCCGAGCGCGCACTTCCCCAAGCGCCTCGCCGACGCCCTCGGCCTGGACCAGAATGCCGTGCGCACACCGGATCTCACCGACGGCGACCCGCACACCGCCGCGCTGCCCCTGGCCTACGCGCGCGCCACCGAGGATGCCTCTCTCGGTGGGTTCACCCACATCCTGTTCGTCGGTGCCGGTGCCGGTCCGTCGGCCGCGGCCACCCTCTACCGGCTGCCCGAGGAGCACCTCGCGTGACCACCGCGACATACTGGGCCACGATCGACCGCTTCCGCGAATTCGCCCGCACCGAACCCGATCGCCCGGCGGTGATCTACCCCGACGGCACCACCGCCGACGGCATGCCCGACTACCGGCGGGTCACCTACCGCGATCTGGACCGCTGGTCCGACGCCATCGCCGAACACCTGACGAGTTCCGGTGTCGGCAGCGGCACCCGCACCATCGTGCTGGTGCTGCCGAGCCCGGAGCTGTACGCGATCCTGTTCGCGCTGTTGAAGATCGGCGCGGTGCCGGTGGTGATCGACCCGGGCATGGGGGTGCGGCGCATGGTGCACTGTCTGCGCGCGGTCGAGGCCGAGGCGTTCATCGGGATCCCGCAGGCACACGCGCTGCGCGTGCTGTTCCCGCGCAGCTTCCGCCGGGTGCGCACCACCCTGACCGTCGGCCGCCGCTGGTTCTGGGGCGGACCCACCCTGCAATCGTGGGGCCGCGCCCCGGCGGGTCTGCTGCCCGACCGTGCGCCCGCCGCCGAGGACGACCTGCTCATCATCGGTTTCACCACCGGAAGCACCGGCCCGGCCAAGGCGGTCGAACTCACCCACGGCAACCTCGCCGCCATGGTCGAGCAGGTGCACGCCGCGCGCGGACACATGCCGCCGGAGTCCTCGCTGGTCACCCTGCCGCTGGTCGGCGTGCTCGACTTGCTGCTCGGTTCCCGGTGTGTGCTGCCGCCGCTGATTCCCAGCAAGGTCGGTTCCACCGATCCGGCGCATGTGGTCGACGCGATCACCAAGTTCGGGGTGCGCACGATGTTCGCGTCCCCGGCCGTGTTGATCCCGCTGCTCGCCCACCTGCGGGCGCACCCCGTCGAACTCGACTCCCTGGTCAGCATCTTCTCCGGAGGCGCGCCGGTGCCCGCGTGGTGCATCGCCGGGCTGCGCGAGGTCTTGCGCCCCGATGTCGAGATCTTCGCGGGCTACGGTTCCACCGAGGCGCTGCCGATGACGACGATCGAATCGCGGGAATTGCTCGACGGCCTGGTCGAACGGGCCGCGAACGGTGAGGGCACCTGCATCGGACGCCCCACCGACAATGTCGAGGTGCGCCTCGTCGCCGTCACGGACGCCCCGATCGCGAATCTCGCCGACGCCGAACCCGCCGGCCGGATCGGCGAGATCGTCGTCGCCGGACCGAATGTGAGCACTCGCTACTACTGGCCCGCCGAGGCCAATGCGCTGGGCAAGATCGCCGACGGTGATCGGGTCTGGCACCGCACCGGCGACCTGGGCTGGATCGACGAGCAGGGCCGCGTGTGGTTCTGCGGGCGCAAGAGTCAGCGGTTGAGCACCACTGCGGGGCCGATGTTCACCGTGCAGGTCGAGCAGGTGTTCAACGCGGTACGTGGGGTGTCGCGTACGGCGCTGGTCGGTGTCGGACGACCCGGTGCGCACCGGCCGGTGCTGTGTGTAGAACTGGAGCCGGGTGCCGATGCGGTGGCCGTCGACCTGCGCCTGCGCGACCGGGCCGCCGCGTTCGACACCGCCGCACCGATCACCGATTTCCTCATCCACCCCGGTTTCCCGGTCGACATCCGGCACAACGCCAAGATCGGCCGCGAAGAACTCGCCCGTTGGGCAACGAAGAAGCTGAACTCATGAAGATCCTCGTCACCGGCGCGTCCGGATTCCTCGGCGGCGCCATCGTGCGGGCCCTGGTGGCCGACGGTACGCACGACGTATCGATCCTGGTGCGGCGCACCAGCGTGCTCGACGACCTCGGCACCGCCCGCGACGCCGTCACGATCGTCGAAGGCGACCTGACCGACGCCGACTCCCTGCGCCGCGCCGCCGACGGGGTGGACGCGGTGATCCACAGCGCGGCCCGCGTCGACGAACGCGGCACCCGAGCCCAGTTCTGGGTGGAGAACGTGCGCGCCACCGAACTGCTCCTCGACGCCGCCCGCCGCGGCGGTGCGCACCGATTCGTGTTCATCTCCAGTCCCAGTGCCCTGATGGACCGTGACGGCGGCGACCAGATCGACGTCGACGAGTCGCTGCCCTATCCGCGCCGCTACCTCAACCACTATTCCGAGACGAAGGCGACGGCCGAACAGGCTGTGCTCGCCGCGAACACCGCCGAATTCAGCACCGTGGCCTTGCGTCCGCGCGCGATCTGGGGTGCCGGTGACCGGTCAGGCCCGATCGTGCGGTTGCTCGCCCGCACCGCCGACGGTGCCCTGCCCGACCTGTCGTACGGCCGGACGATCGAGGCGTCGCTGTGCCACGTGGACAATATCGTCCACGCCTGCCTGCTCGCGCTGAGCGCCGAGAACATCGGTGGCAAGGCGTATTTCATCGCCGATGCCGAGAAGACCGATGTGTGGGGGTTCCTCGGTGAGGTCGCCGAAGGGCTCGGCCTCCAGCGGCCGACACGCAGGCCGAATCCGCGTGTCCTCGCCGCCGTTGTCGCGGCCATCGAGACGGTGTGGCGGATTCCGGCCGTCGCGCGGCGCTGGTCGCCGCCGCTGTCGCGCTACGCCGTCGCCCTGATGACCCGCACCGCCACCTACGACACCGGCGCGGCCCGTGCGGACCTCGGCTACCGCCCGGTCGTCGACCGTGCCACCGGCCTGTCCACCTTCTCGGCCTGGCTCGACGACCAGGGCGGCATCGAGTCGCTCGCCAGGCACCTGCGGTAAACCCGAGAGGCAATCATGAACGGCGACACCGACTTCCGTCGACCCGTGACGACCACCGAACGCATGTACTTCCCCATGCGCACCCTCGCCCCACCCTTCCTCATGCAGCTCGTCGTGCCGGGTGAGGGCACGATCGACCCGCGGCGCTTGCGCCAGGCGGTTGCTGCGGCGGCGGACGTGACACCGGGCGCGCGGCTGCGCAGGCAGGGCGACATCTGGGTGGACAGCGGCATCGTCCCCGCCGTCCGGGTGGTGGACGACCACGAATTCGGTTATCCCGCACTGGAATCCGATCCGGTACTCACCAGCGATATCGGGCCGACACCGGATGCCACCGTCGAGGTCCTGCTGCTCACCGCGACCACACCGACCCTGGTATTCCGCGTGTTCCACGGCGTGATGGACGGTATGGGCATGGTGCTGTGGGCGACCAATGTGCTGCGCGCGCTGCGTGGCGCCGACCCTGTTCCGCAACCGGACCCGGTGGCCGATCAGCAACTCGTCGACCGGGTCGGTGCCCCGGGCAAGCCGACTCCGATGATTCCGCGCTACCGCAGCGCCGTGGGGCGCGGCAGGCAGCGGCGCGGCACCGCCCGGCACCTGCTGCGGCACCGGCGCGTACAGGCCGCCGGACCCGGTGCGCTGGCTCGCGTCTGCGCCCTGCTGGCCGCCGAGACCCCGGGAACTTCGCGGATCATGATGCCCGTCGACCTGCGCCGTCACGATCCGGCGCTGCGCTCGACCGCCAACCTCGCACTACCGCTGTTCCTCGACATCGCACCGGGCCAGGACTGGACGCAGGTCAAAGACGGCATCAAAGCCGGGCTCGCGCAGCGGCGGGAACTGAATCAGCTGGCCAACACCCGCATCACCCTTGTCCCGGACCCGGTCAATCGGGGGGTGCTGCGGACGACGAACTGGCTCGGCGCGCGGCTGGGCCGCAACCTGGCCTCGGCCACCGTCTCCCACATGGGCCGATTCACCTCCGACGACCTCGCGGTCCCCGGTTTCCGGCCCACCGGCCTGTTCGTGCTCCCCCAGCACAGCGTCGCCATGCCGTTGCTGTTCGGCCTCACCGAATTCGACGGCCACACCGAGCTCACCGTGTCGGCCCGCAACGGTGCCGGGATCGAAGCACGGCTGGAAGCCCTGCTCGACCGGATCGTCGCGATGCTGGAAGCCGAACTACCCGTGGTGGATTCGGCGCGGTGACCACACTCGCCCGCTTCGTCACGGCCCGGCCGCGCACCGTCCTCGCCGTGGTCGTGGTGTTCATCGGGTTGTGCGCCGCATACGGTGCGACGGTGACCGAACGCCTCAGTGCGGGCGGGTTCATCGACGGCGGCAGCGAATCCGCCCTGGTCGACCGCTTCGTCACCGAACAGCTCGGCCCGCAGAGCCCCGATGTGGTCGCGCTCTACACCGCACCCGAGGGACGCACGATCGACGAGATCGGCCCGCAGGTGCGCACCGCTGTCGACCGCATCGACCCGGCGCTACTCGCCCGGCCCGTGGAGAGTTACTGGTCGGCAGTGGTGCCGCGCAAGAACTTCCTGGTCTCCGAGGACCGCAGGCACGCGGTGGCCGTGGTGTACACCGCCGGTGACGACACCGCCCGCATCGCCGCCTATCCCGCTGTCGCCGAGGCGCTGCGGGTGCCCGGTGTCGAAACCCGGCTGTCGGGCTACAGCGCCCTCAATGCCGAGATCATCGACCGGTCCCAGCGTGATCTCGTTGTGGCCGAGTCGATTTCGCTGCCGTTGACACTGCTGGTGCTGGTACTGGTGTTCGGCGGCATCGCGGCCGGCGCATTGCCGGTGGTGGTCGGCATGCTCGCCGTCGGTGGTGCGCTCGGCGCCATCCGGTTGCTGACCGAGGTCACCGAGGTCACCACTTTCGCGGTCAATATCGCGTCCCTACTCGGGCTCGGCATGGCCATCGACTACGGGCTGTTCCTGGTGAACCGGTTCCGCGAGGAATACGGTGCGGGCGGGGATATCGGCGCCGCGGTCGGCCGGACGATGGCCAGTGCCGGTCGCACGGTCGCTGTGTCGGCGGCGCTGCTGATCTGCGCGTTCGCGGGCACCTTCGTCTTCCCGCAAGCCGTGCTCCGCTCACTCGGGATCGGCGCGGTGGCGGCCGTCGCGTTGGCGGCGGGCCTGTCGCTCACGGTGCTGCCGGCATTGCTCGTGCTTTTCGGTGCCCGCATCGGGCGCGCGAAACCGACCACACGCACCGAGCACTTCTGGGGGCGGGTGGTCGACGCGGTGCTGCGCAGGCCGGGAACGGTGACGATCGCCGTAGGCGCGATCCTGCTCGTCCTCGCCGCACCGCTGGCCGGTATCCGGCTCGGCGAGATCGACCACCGCGCCTTGCCCGCCGACAGCCCGATGCGTCACACGGTCGAGGAGCTGACCGCACAATTCCCCGCGGCGGCGAGCGGGGCGACGGTGCTGCTGCGCGGTCTCGACGGCCCACCGCAATCGGCGGCCGTGGCGGGCGCGCTCGACGCGATCGGCGACGTCGCGGGTGTCGACGATGTCGTCCAGGTGGGACGCGACGACGACTTCGTCGTCCTCCACGCCTTCCTCATCCACGCCGACCGCAGTGAAGAGGCCACCGCCGCCGTCCGCGCCATCCGCGAGCTGCCCGTACCGGGCGCCACCACGCTTGAGGTAGGCGGTGACACCGCGGCCACCCTGGACAGTGTGGACGCGACGCTGGATCGGCTGCCGCTGATGATCGCCGTGATGGTGCTGGTCACGATGGTGCTGCTCACCGTGGCGTTCCGCTCGGTGATCCTGCCGCTCAAAGCCGTGGCCATGGCGTTTCTCAGCTTGGCCGCCACTTTCGGGGTGCTCACCTGGATCTTCGTCGGCGGTCACGGTGCGAGCCTGCTCGGCATCAGTCACGGGCCGCTCCCGGCGGGCATGACGGTGCTCATCATCGCGGTGGTCTTCGGGTTGTCCACCGATTACGAGGTGTTCCTGCTGTCACGGATGGCCGAAGCGCACCGCGCGGGCGCGGACACGGCGACGGCGGTGCGCGTCGGGACCGTGCGGACGGCCCGGGTCATCACCGCCGCCGCCGTGTTGCTCGTTCTGGTCACCGGCGCGTTCGCGCTGTCACCGCTCACGCCGATGCGCCTGCTGGGCATCGGCATGATCATCGCCTTGATCCTCGATGCCACCCTGGTGCGCATGCTGCTGGTTCCCGCCCTGGTCCAGCTCATGGGACCGGCGAACTGGTGGTTGCCGCGACTATCGTGGAGGCGTGGGCATCATGGGTGAAATGTTTCCTGGCAAGAAGCTGCAGCACGAGGGCAGCGGTGACAGCGACGGCCAGGGCCGCGAACCCCACCTCGATCTCGACCTCGACGCCGGTGTCGTCCGTCTGACGGCACCCGAGGCCGAGCCGGCCGAGGACTAGCGCGGCGAACCGGCCAGCGTGGTCCCCGCACCGAGGCGTTCGAGCAGTGGATGCGGGTCGCGCGACAACTCGGCGGACACCACTTCCGACCAGTCGTACCGACCGTTCTCGCACACCAACTCGACCAGCGACAACGACGAGACCGTGTCGTCGAGGGTGAAGTCGGCGAACCCGTCGGCGGCGAGCGCGTTCTCGATCTCGCCGACCGGCACCGGTGTCTTCGTGTAGGCCAGCGCCAGGTACGGGAGCAACGGCTCACCGAACTCGGGCACGCGCTCCCGGATCCAGACGTCGGTCAACGCGCGGGTGAGGTCCTCACGCACACGCAGCAACTCCTCGGGCAACGCGATGGGTAATCGCACCCCGTCGGTGGCGACCACCGGCGGGCCGAAGGTGATGGGGAACGGCGCGTGCTCGGCGAGCAGGCTGCGCGAACCCTCGACCAGACGCGCCAGATCGACGCCCTTCACCCCGTCGACGAAGCCCACGCCCTGCACTTCCACCCGCAGACGCGGCGCGTCGACTTGTTCGAGACCGGGTACCCGCGCCACAGTAGGGGCGAAGATCTCCACGAGCTTGTCGGCGACGGGCTGCGTCGGCATCACCTGCCAGTCGTAGAAGGAACGGCCCGGGGTCCACCCCGGCCGCCACCACCAGCGACTCGCCGTCGTCATCGCGCTCATGTCCATGTCTCGCACCTCCGCCTGCGATGCCCTGGCTACCTCTCGGTAAAGAACTACCCCGCCGAGATCATGGACCAACCCGACGAGACCGATCCGTTGCCGGTTCGATTCCGATTACGCTCATAGCGTTCGGCGCTGCCCTCGGAAGCACGACGAACACGCCAACTGATTCAACGCGCTGGCGGAGTTCGACCTCGCCCAGCTGTTCGGTCCCGGAGAGAATTCGCTCTCGGCCTGCGCATAGCTGTCACCTCGGCTTCGGCGGGACGACGTCAACGCCTTCGACCCTTACGATTCCTTGGGCCGGGATGCGGTCCGGCTCGGCGACCGACTCGTCAGTCGCAGCAGCGGAGCGAGTGGGATCGAACCGGTAGCGATAGGTGATCGGGAGAACGATGATGGTCAAGATCGCCCCGACGACAACCAGCATGCCACCACCCGACGCCGCGATGGTGGTGCCCACCAATGCGGCGGTGACCCCGTGGGAAAGATCGCCGAGCCGTTGACCACCAGCGACCGCGACGGTGAACAGCCCCTGGAGTCGGCCGCGGACATCGTCGGTGGCGATCTGCTGAATCATGGTGGAGCGAAAGATCACCGAGATCAGATCACCGACTCCGGCGATCGCCAGGAAGAAGATCGCGAGAATGAGCCCGCCACCGCCGAGCAGAGTACTCAGACCGAATCCGGTGATGCCCGAACCCCAGATGAAGACACCGACAACCACCGCGACACCGTGTCGGCGCACTCTCGGCACCCATCCGGAGAAGACGCCACCGAGCACCGACCCGATCGCCATCGCCGCGAACAACAAGCCGACGATCAACTCACCCTCCCCCGAACCCGCGGCGAAACCCTTCTCGGTCATCTCCGGAAACAGCGCGCGCGGCAGACCCGCGACCATCGCGACCAGGTCGATCACGAACATCGCCATGATCAGGCGGTGGGACGAGACATAGATCAAGCCGTACCAGATCTCACGGACTCCGGACCGGGTCACGTTGCCGCTAGGTGGTAGCGCCGGGAGACGGCGGGCGGCCCATACTGCTACCAGCATCGCGGCAGAATCCAACAGGTAGGCCAGGGCCGAACCGCCGAAGGCGATGATCACCCCGGCGAGCACGCTCCCGACGATCCCGCCGATCTGAACAGCTGTCATCTCGAGGGTATTGGCGGCCGCAATGTGCTGCGCGGGCAGAATTCGCGGGAAGATCGCATTTCGGGTCGCTTGGTTGACTGCGATGGATGCCTGCTGCAATACGAGGATCGCATACAGCAGCCAGATGTTGTTCACATGTATGAATGCCTGGGTGAACAGCAGAGCGGTGGCGAGTATCATCCCGAATGAACTGCCCAACAGCAGTTTTCGGCGGTCGATCGCATCGGCTAGCGCTCCGCCCCACAAGCCGAAGATGATCAGCGGCGCCAGCGTGAACACACCGACCAGGCCCACATAGGCCGAGGATCGCGTGATCGCGTACACCTGCAGGGGCACCGCGATCACCGTCAGCTGCGCACCGGAGATCGACACGACACCGCTGAGCCACAGACGCCGAAACGCCGGAAATGCCAATGGCCTGCGGTCGATCAGTACACTGCTCCGACGATCGGTCGGCTCCGACCCGTCACCGAATTTCACGGCCGTTACATCGCCGCGTGCTCAGTGGTCAACCACCACCGCGCCGCCCGGCGGGTCACGGAACCAGCACCATTTTGTGCCGCACGAGGGCTGACCGACCCCAGGCAGCAGCGACATCTGCCAATGGGACCAGCTCGTAGCCGACGATCAGCACCCCGCGATCGATCCATTCGATCAGCTGCCGGTAAGCACGCACCATCGCTACCGGCCCCTGGTGCACCGGCATGAATCCTGTGACCGAGGCGCCGAGTGATCGCAGCAATTGCGCGGGCAGCGCCACTGTCGCGCCTGCGCGATCGCCTACCTGGACAAGGCGCACACCAGGATTGCCTGCCGCAAGAGCAGCCGGCGCCGGATCACCCCACGTGTAGTCCACGATGACGTCCACGCCGCCCGAAGCTTCACCGATCGCGATGGTGAGCTCCTCGACCGAAAGTCCGTCGGCCGAGATCGCTGCCGAAGCGCCGAGTTCCAGGCCGGCTTCGAGCGCGCTTTCGTCGCGGCCGACCACGGTGACGGTGCCCGCGCCGAGCAGCCGGGCGGCTTGGATCGCGAGCCTGCCGACCACACCACTGCCACCCAGCAGCACGACGTTGTCGCCAGGCTTCAACCCGGTGGTGCCGGTGAGTGGCATCAGTGCCGCCATACCGCTGTTGCCGAGACAGGCCGCGACAGCGAAGTCCACGCTGTCGGGGATGGGGATCGTGAATCCACCGGAGACTACGGTACTTTCGGCCATCGACCCGAAGGGGCTGATCGGCCTGCCGAAGTAGACACGCTGGTTGTCAGCGGTCACCCCGGCCCCTTCGATACCGGCCACGATCGGAAGCGTCGTGGGACTCAGATAGTGCTTGCCGAGGGCGGTCACCCGGTCGATCGAGTTGATCGTGGCCGCACGAACCTCGATCAGCACGCCATCGGGATAGACCCCCGGTGCTGGAGCGGCGATATCTCCGAACTCCGGTGTGCCATAGCTGTGTAACACCGCAGCTTTCATGAGGCCCCCACTTCGAGAATTGAGTGAATTCACGTTCAGTGAACTATGATTCATTACCGTACGCTTCCCGTAGCGCCTGTCAAGGAGTGATCACCATCGATCCCACCGCGTACCGATCGACGCACCGGCAGCGACAAGCCGCCCGGACGGCCACTGATCTCAAGGCCGCGGCGCGGGTCGTCTTCGCCCGTAAGGGCTATCTGAACACCAAGATCACCGATATCACCGCCGAAGCAGGACGTGCCGCGGGCTCGTTCTACAACCACTTCGCGAGCAAGGAGGAGGTTCTGGCCGCGCTCGCGGTCGACATCGGCGAGGCCGCCGATGCGATCGCGAACAACCCGCCGCACCCCTCGATGCGGACCGTGCCAACGATCCGCGAGTCCACCCGCAATCACATCACCGTCTTCTGGCATACCTACGCCGCCAACCGTGACGTCTTCGCGGCGATCGAACAAGCAGCACTGACGAATTCGGCTTTCGCCCAAGAGATGCGGGCCTACCGCACCGAGCAGATTCAACCCTGGATTTCATGGCTCGACGACCTGTCGGCCCGCGGGGCCCGGCTTCCCGCCGACCCCAGCACCACCGCCGCCATGATCGCTGCCACCGCGGAAACAATGATCCAAACCTGGGACGGCGACCTGCAGACCGGAATCGACAACCTGACAGATTTCATCGCGGCCGGACTGGGCATGGGTGCTGGCGAGCACTGATCAGCAAGACGCCGATCCAACGGCCGCCGTTCACGAACCGACTTCACCGACGCCGATTGCGCCATTCGCGTCAACCTCTGACCATCTCGCAGCCGACAGCAGCGAGGACACGACGTTTTGGCAGCACAGCGCTTCCGAGCGCCGGGCGGGGCGAAATCACTCGTGTTTCGCCCTGTATGGCGCGCGATTCACCAGCCCTGGTCGGTCGGTTGCGACAGCGCATCGGTCATCGAGCCCGGGGAGCTTTTCCGAATAGGCCCACAGCTGTGCGGCCAGCTCGAGATCCACTGCCTGCTTTCGGAACGAACGCCATGGGACATGTCGTTCGAAGTAGGCGCCGTTGATCCAGCCGGCTTCCGCTGCCAAGTACACCAGTGGATCGGCACCGCGCTCTGGGCTGAGGAGCAGCTTCCGTACCGGACGTGATCTGACGATCGCGCCCATCTTGTACGGCCCGTTGTCCCAGGCACCGGTGAGCACGGGCCTCGGATTGACTGCTGCGGTTGTCAGACCGGTGCCCGCTGTGCGGCGCGCCAGTTCTCGCGTGAACAGGATATTCGCCATCTTGGTGTCGGCGTATGCGGTGATCTGGTTGAACGGCCCGGTGACCGCGTTCACTCGATCCAGCCGCAATCGCGCGAAGCGGTGGTCCGAACTCGAGGTGTTCACGACCCGCGCCCGGGACATCTCCAACCGTTCACGCAGCAGGTTCGTGAGGAGAAACCCGGCGAGGTGGTTGACCTGGAAGGTCAACTCGTTGCCGTCGACAGTAGCCGTGCGTCCAGGCCAGGATCCACCCGCGTTGTTGAGGAGCGCGTCGATCCTGTCGTAACGGTCGAGCAATCTCGTGGCGAGCATGCGGACATCGTCCAAGCGGGTGAAGTCGGCCGTGAACGCCGTGCCTCCGATGCGCGCCGCCACCGCGGAAGTCCGCTCCGGTGAGCGGCCGACAACTGCGACCTCGGCACCGCGCGTGGCCAGTTTCGCGGCGGCCGCGGAGCCGATACCCGCGCTCGCCCCTGTCACCACGATGGTCTTCCCGGTCAGATCCGATCCCTGCATGTACCCCTCCGGATGCGCACAACCAATCACTTTGCCGCACAATATATTTCATTTGTCAGTGCCTGTCGCGGTGAAACGGTCCGCAAACAGTGCCGCGAGCAGGTCGGACACGATGTGAGATGTCGCACAGGTAAGGCTCCACTTACTTCTGGCACACTTCCGTTGTGCTCTTCTTCGATGGACCATCCGGGCTGGTGCACTACCGGCGCTGGCGGACAGCGCGATCACGGATGGCCGTGGTGCTTCTCCACGGACTCGGGCAGCAGAGCGCGGACTATCACCGGTTCGCCAGGTTCCTGAACCGGCACCACATCGATGTCTGGGGCATCGACCACATGGGCCACGGATTGAGCGAGGGCGAGTTCGACGGGGTCCCCCCGGTCGACGAATTGGCTACTGCGACAGTGCAGTTGATGGCTCTTGCCCGATCGGCAGACTCGTCCGGCTCGCTGGCACTGGTCGGACATTCCCTCGGTGCGGGAACGGCGCTCATCGCCATGCAGTCCGGCTCCGCCGAGGTGCGGCATGTTTCGCGGGTAGTCCTCACCGGAACCCCGGAACAGGCACAGACCCTCGCCATTCCGGCACCGAAAGTTCCCACACTCGTCCTACATGGGCGTGAGGATCGGCGGGCCAAGATCGACCCGATCAGGACATGGTGCGCGAATCGGCCGACGGTCACCCTGCGGGAGGTGCCCGATGCGGGGCACGATCTGCTACACGAACCGGCCCACCGGACTGTCAGCGAAACAATCGTGGACTTCCTCGCCCAGGAAATGGATCCGTTCACGTCGGCGCAGCAGATCTCGGCCGGGTCATCCTCGGTGCCACGACGGTTCGAGCATCGACGACGGCGCGGCTGCCATCCGGGATGTCACGTCAGCAGCCGATAGGTGACGTTCGACTGCTTCGTCGGCCCGCGTCGGCGGCGACGCAGGCACGCCGAAAACCCTGGATGTTCGGCGACCACCCCATCGCGCCGCCCTTGACATGCGTGGTTGG
>NZ_JBPXLK010000027.1:0-61873 GCF_051843015.1 Nocardia sp. JW2 | reverse complement strand
CCCGACCTCGAGGAGGGTCCGCCGCGAAGCGGCGCAGCGGCCCGGCCGCGCGAACAGCGCTCGAAGCGCATGCGCCGTAGGCGCGAGTCTCGAGCGCTGTTCGCGCGGCCCCCAGGGGCCGCGCTCGAGCGCGCCAGCGCTCCAAAAACACAGCCCAACACCTTTATGGTGCACAAAACACCAAGGCAGTTCCGCACGGCACCCGAGCCCGGCAGGCGCCCGAACTCGAGTGCCGTAAGCCCCCTACAAACTAGCCCGCAGCGCCTTCTTATCGATCTTGCCAACAGCCGTAACCGGCAGCGAATCCGCCTGGCGAATCAAGTCAGGCAACTTGTAGGTAGCCAGACCACGCTCGGTAAGAAACGTCTTCAACTCAGGAAGCGTCGGCAACGACCCGGTCACCACCAGCACCACACAGACCTTCTCACCGAGCGACGGATCGGGCACCCCCACCGCCGCGGCATGGCGGACGGCCGGATGAGCCAACAGATGCTCCTCCAACTCATCGCAAGAGATGTTCTCACCGCCGCGATTGATGACATCCTTGATGCGCCCACTGACAACCAGGTGCCCGGTGGGAAGCTGACGAACAAGGTCACCGCTGCGGTAGAACCCGTCGGGCGTGAACGCGCGGGAATTGTGTTCGGGGGCACGGTAGTAACCACGCAGCGTGTAGGGCCCGCGGGTCAGCAGCTCCCCCTCCTCACCGGCAGGCACATCGTTGCCCTGACCATCGACCACACGGATCTCGTCACCAGGCGAGAGCGGCTTGCCCTGAGTGGTGTAGACCAGTTCATCGGCGTCATCGAGGCGTGTGAAGTTCAACAGCCCCTCGGCCATCCCGAACACCTGCTGCAACCGGCACTGCAACGCCGGTTCCACTTCACGGGCATTCACCTCGGCCAACCGCGCACCACCCACCTGCAGCAGCCGCAGCGAGCTCAAATCGGCGTCCTCCCAATCCACCGCGGCACTCCACAACTGGGCAAGCGGCGGCACCACGGCACTCACGGTGACGCGATGCTTCTCGATGGCGGCGAACGCGGCCTCGGGGCTCGGGTCGAGGGTGAAGGCGACGGCCCCGCCGGTGGCGACGGTGCCGAAGATGCCGGGGCAGGCGAGCGGGAAGTTGTGTGCGGCAGGCAAAGTCGCGAGGTACACGTCGTCGGCGGTGAGCTCGCACACCTGCGCGCTCGCGGTGGCGTTGTAGACGTAGTCGTCGTGGGTGCGTGCGATGAGCTTGGGCAGACCGGTGGTTCCGCCGGAAACCAGCATCACGGCGATCTCGGCGGGATCCACCTCGGGCAGCGAATCACCCTGCGCCGGAACGGTATCGAGGGCCCGGAACTCGCCGGGGTCGCCCGCGACCAGCACATGCGCCAGGCTCGGCACGGCGGCGCGCACCGTGGCGGCCAGCTCGCGGTAGTCGAAATCGCCGAGCCGGTCCGGGATGAGGTAGGCAACGGCCTCCGACAGTGCCGCCAGGTGCTCGATCTCGGCGCGGCGGTGCGCGGGCAGGGTGAGTACGGGGATGATGCCCGCCCGTAGGAGGCCGAACAGGGTCGTCGCGAACTCGGGGATATTCGGCAGCTGCACGATCACCCGGTCGCCGGGGCGGATGCCGAGGGCGAGCAGTCCGTGGGCCATGGCGTCGGCGGCGGCGTCGAGTTCGGCATAGGACTGCACGGCGGCATCGCTGAGGATCGCGGGGCTCGACGGCTGGGTGCGGGCGGTGTCGCGCAGCAGGTCACCGAGCGTGCGCCCGGACCAGTAGCCCGCCGTGCGGTACTCCTGCGCTGCCGCCTCGGGAAACGGAACGTAGCCCTCGCGATGGCTAGTCGACGTAGTCACAGTCGAACCCTCCGGTCGATCCAGATCAAAGCGGCCGAGAACCGGGGGTACCCGACCATAGGTTAGGCAACCCTATCTCAGTGGAGTAGGCTGCCGGCGAGCAGTATCGAATCCGTCCGGGATCGGACGGCGAGCAAGGAGTGATCGGCAGATGGAGACAGCACCCGCGAACGGCGCCGGAATCGACCGTGCCGAGATCCGTGCCGCGATCGCCCGTCACCTCGACATCACCCCCGACGCTGTCGCCGACGCCGACGACCTGATCCAGCTCGGCCTCGACTCTATCCGCACCATGAAGCTCGCGGGCGCCTGGCGCAAACGCGGCATCAAGGTGAACTTCGCCCTCCTCGCCGCGCACCCGACCATCGACGCCTGGCACGCCTTACTCAACGGCGCCGACCCGGAATCCCTGACCGCCGCCACCCGTCACGGGCAGGTCGCCACGGAGCCGGTCGAGGGCGCTGTCGCGTCCGCTCCGACCGCAATCGCCGCCGACGTGTCGGCCACGGTCGGCCCGACCGCACCGACTGCCGGCGCATCGGCCACGCACCGATCGAGTCACGCCGCGGGTGTCGGCACGGCTGCGGGTGCGCAACCGACCACGCCGACCGAGGGCGCGCAGGCGCCTGGCGAAAATGGTTCTGCCGCAGCCGATGTCATCCCCGACGACGGTACTCCGTTCCCGCTGGCGCCCATGCAGCACGCGTACTGGATCGGACGTTCGGATGCGCAGGAGTTGGGCGGGGTAGCCGCGCACCTGTATGTCGAGTTCGACGGCAAGGGCGTGGACCCGGAGCGCCTCGAGCGGGCCGTGGAGCAACTGCTCGTGCGCCACCCGATGTTGCGGACGAGGTTCCTGCCGGACGGCACCCAGCAGACCCTCGACCGTCCGGGCAGGGCCGTGTTCGGGGTCACCGATCTGCGTGCGGCGTCCGAAGACGAGGCGCAGCGCAGGCTGGCGGAACTGCGCGACCAGCGCACCCATCAGCGGATGGCCGTGGAGGACGGCCAGGTGATCGATATCGCCCTCACCCGGCTGGCCGACGGTCGCACCCGCCTGCACCTCGATGTCGACATGCTCGCCGCCGACGCCATGAGCTACCGCATCCTCGTCACCGATCTGGCCAAGCTCTACCACGGCGAACAGCTCGCCCCGCAGGACTACACATTCCGCCAGTACCTGGCCGAACAGCCGTCAACCGACGAGGAGCGCGAACGCGACCGCGACTGGTGGCGCGACCGGCTCGCCGAACTGCCCGGCGCACCCGAACTGCCGCAGGCGCAGCATGTTTCGGAGCCGAACCGCACCGTCCGCCTGCACCGGTGGCTGTCTCCGGAGGCCAAGGCGCAGGTGTTCGACGCCGCCCACGCGCGTGGCATCACCCCGGCGATGGCGCTGGCCTCGGTGTTCGCCGAGACCATCGGCGGCTGGTCGGCGCAGCGCCGCTTCCTGCTGAATCTGCCGCTGTTCCACCGGGAGCCGGTGCACCCGCAGGTCGACGGCGTGGTCGGCGACTTCACCTCCTCGGTGCTGCTCGAGGTCGATGTCACCGAGCCCGCCACCGTCGCCGATCGTGCGCGCACCCTGCAGCAGCGCCTGCACGAGGCGGGCGCCCACTCGGCCTACTCGGGCCTCGAGGTCCTGCGCGACCTGGGCCGTCAGCGCGGCGAACCGGTGCTGGCGCCCATCGTCTACACCAGCGCCCTCAACCTCGGCGAACTGTTCGCCGACACCGTCACCGACACCTTCGGTGACCCGGTCTGGATCATCTCCCAGGGCCCGCAGGTGCTGCTCGACGCCCAGATCACCGAGGTCCGCGGCGGCCTCCTGCTCAACTGGGACATCCGCGAATCCGCCTTCCCGCCCGGCATGGTCGAGGACATGTTCGCCCGCTACATCGAGGCCATCGAACGCCTGGGCGGCCAGAGTTCGGCGACCGTCGCGGGCTGGCAGGCCGAGGCAGGCGTGCGAATTCCCGTGGAGCAGGCCGCGACCCGCGCCCGGGTGAACGCGACGGCCGCGCCCCTGAGCGGCAACCTGCTGCACACGGGCTTCTTCGCGAATGCCGCGACGAACCCGTCCGCGCCCGCGGTGCTCTGGGAGCCCGCCGGGCAGCTGACCTACGGTGAGCTGGCCGCCGACGCGCTCGCCGTGGCCGGTGCCCTGCGCGAAGCCGGTGTGACGCCGGGTGATTCGGTGGCCGTGCAGTTGCCGAAGGGACCCGATCAGGTCGTCGCGGTCCTCGGCGTGCTCGCCGCCGGTGCGGTGTACGTGCCGATCGGCTTCGACCAGCCCGCTGCCCGCCGCGCCGAAATCCTGTCCACCGCCGACGCCGTCGCGGTACTCACCGTCGGTGGCACCCAGATCCCCGAGGCCCGGGTCGTCGACCTGGCCGAGGCACGCAACCACCCGGAACCCTTGCCGCGCCCCGTCTTCGGCGACCCCGAGAATATCGCTTATGTGCTGTTCACCTCCGGCTCCACGGGCAAGCCGAAGGGTGTCGAGGTGCCGCACCGCGCCGCCATGAACACCATCGACGATCTCAACGACCGCTTCGGTGTCGGCGCCGACGACCGTGCCCTCGCCCTGTCGGCCCTCGAGTTCGACCTCTCGGTCTACGACATCTTCGGCCTGCTCGCGGCGGGCGGCGCCGTGGTCACCGTCGACGACGCGCAACGCGGCGACCCGGCGCGCTGGGTGGAAATCATTCGCCGCCACGAGGTTTCGCTGGTCAACTGCGTGCCCAGCCTGCTCGACATGCTGCTCACCGCGGCCGGTGGACAAGCGCTGCCGTCGCTGCGCACAGTGATCCTGGGTGGTGACTGGGTGGATGTCGCGCTGCCCGCTCGCCTGGCGGCCGTGGCACCTGACTGCCGCTTCGCCGGTCTCGGTGGCGCGACCGAAACCGCCATCCACTCCACCATCTGCGAGGTCGTCGGCGCCGAGGTGCCCGCCGAATGGACGGCCGTTCCCTACGGCACCCCGTTGCGCAATGTGCGATGCCGCGTGGTCGGCCCGGCGGGCAACGACTGCCCCGACTGGGTGAGCGGTGAACTGTGGATCGGTGGGGACGGTGTGGCCGCGGGATACCGCAAGGACCCCGAACGCACCGCCGACCGCTTCGTCACCCACGAGGGTGTGCGCTGGTACCGCACCGGTGACCTGGCCCGCTACCTGCCCGACGGCGGTCTGGAATTCCTGGGCCGCGCCGATCATCAGGTGAAGATCCGTGGTTATCGGGTGGAACTCGGTGAGGTGGAGAGCGCCCTGCGCGCTGTGCCCGGCGTGCGTCACGCGGTCGCCGCCGTGGTCGGCAAGGCCGCGCCGAAACTGGTGGCGCTGGTGGTGCCGACACCGGGCACCGTCCTCGATGCCGACACCGTGCTGGCCGCCACCGCCGAACTGGTCCCCTCCTACATGGTGCCCACCCGCCTCGAGCTGCTGCCCGAACTCCCGCTCACCCCGAACGCCAAACCCGACCGCAAGGCCATTCGCGCCGTACTCGAAAAGGGCGAGGCTGCTGCGGAATTCGTCGCACCGCGCACCGATCTCGAACGCGCGCTCGCGGCGGTGATCGGCGAGGTCCTCGCGACCGAACGCATCGGCGTCACCGACGACTTCTTCGCTCTCGGTGGTGATTCGGTGCTCGCCACGACTGCCGTCGCCCGCATCCGGGAATGGCTCGACGCACCCGACACCGTGGTCGCCGACCTGTTCACCGCCCGCAGCGTCGAGGGTCTCGCGAAGCGAATGACGCAGCGGGAGAACGAGTCCGGTACGCCGGGCAGGTTGGCGGCGGTCGCGACCATGTATCTCGAGGTGGCCGCGATGACCGACGAGGAGATCCTCGCACAGTCCTGACCGGAGGGCGGTTCTCGATTCGCGGTTGTCCCAGCTCGCACTACACTTCGGTCGGTGAGCAAGTGGACTACCGCTGACCTATCCGACCAGACCGGCCGCACTTTTATCGTGACCGGCGCCAACAGCGGTCTCGGCGCCGCCACCGCGCGGGCGCTGTCCGCGAAAGGCGCGCGGGTGATCCTGGCCTGCCGCAATACGGTCAAGGCCGAGCAGGTGGCGAGCGAGTTACCGGGGGAGACCCAGGTGCGTGAGCTCGATCTGGCCGACCTGAACTCGGTGCGCGCTTTCGCCGAGTCGATCGAGCGGGTCGACGTGCTGATCAACAACGCGGGCGTGATGGCGCTGCCGCTGCGCCGCACCGCCGACGGTTTCGAAATGCAGTTCGGCACAAACCATCTCGGCCACTTCGCGCTCACCAACCTACTGTTGGACCGGATCGCCGACCGGGTGGTCACCGTGTCGAGCAACGCGCACCGCATCGGCCGCATCGACCTGACCGACCCCAACTGGGAGCAGTGCCGCTACGACCGCTGGCGCGCCTACGGCCAGTCCAAGCTGGCCAATCTGCTGTTCGCCACCGAACTGCAGCGCCGGCTGGCCGGTGAGGGGTCGTCGGTGCTCTCGGTGGCCGCGCACCCCGGCTACGCCGCGACCGAACTCATGTCGCACACCGAATCGGTGCAGGAAGTCTTCATGTGGCTCGGCAACCGGATGTTCGCGCAGAGCCCCGCTCAGGGCGCCCTGCCCACGCTGTTCGCCGCCACCGCCGACGTCGAGCCCGGCGGGTTCTACGGTCCCGACGGCCTGTTCGGCCTGTGGGGCCACCCGGCGCCGTGCGCGATGGCCGCGCCAGCGCACGATCGCGCCGTCGCCGCCGAACTCTGGGAGCTGTCGGAGAAGCTGTGCGGTCTGCTCTGAGGTGATCGCGATCACCCATGTCACACTCCGGCGCCGTGCGTCGTCGTAGAGGTGTATTCCACCCGACGAAGGAGTGATCATGGAAGCGCGTTTCGACCTCTACAACAACCCCGTCGCCGTCAGCTTCGTGAAGCGACTGCAGACCGCGGCCAAGGTGATCGACGGCTCGCCGCTGCCGAAGGCCACCCATGAGCTGGTGAAGATCCGCGCGTCGCAGATCAACGGGTGCAGCTTCTGCGTCGACATGCACACCAAGGACGCCGCGCACATGGGCGAATCCTCGGTGCGGATCAACCTGGTCGCGGCGTGGCGCGAGGCCAACGTGTTCACCGAGGCGGAGCGGGCCGCGCTCGCCCTCACCGAGGAGGCGACCCGCGTCGCCGACGGCGGCCAGGTCACCGACGACACCTGGGCCCAGGTCCGCAAGCACTACGACGACGACCAGATCGCCGCGTTGATCGCCGCCATCGCGACGATCAACGCCTGGAACCGGCTCAACGCCATCGCCCACACCCCGGCGGGCGACTACGTGGCAGGCCAGTTCGGCTGAGAATCCGGGTGCTCAGGCGAATCGGTGCCCGTATTCGGCCGCCCACTGCGCGAAGGTGCGCGCTGGGCGGCCGAGCACGTTTTCGACCGTCGGGTCGACGGTGCGGGACTCCGGGCTGGACTCGGCGTACCAGCCGATCACGTACTCGGCATCCGCGCGCGACACCCCGGTCGCCGTCAGCCGTTCGATCGCCTGCTCATGGCTGATGGTCACGAACGTGATCTCCCTTCCGGCGGCCTCGGCGAGTACGGCCAACCGTTCCTGCGGCGTGAGCGCCTGCGGGCCGGTGAGGTTGTAGGCGCGCCCGGCGTGCCCGTCCTCGAGCAGCGCGACCGCGGCCACCGCACCGATATCGGCCTCGTGCACCAGCGCGCTCGGATGCGCGTACGGTTCGCGCACCACGCCCTCGGCCCGGATCGAATCGGCCCAGGTGAGCGTGTTCGACATGAACTCCTGCGGTTCCAGCCGCGTCCATTCCACGCCGGAACGCTCGATCGCCTGCTCGACGGGACCGACGCCGCCACCCCAGACCGCCGTGATGCGCCGCACGCCCGCCGCCACCGCCCGGTCGACGAGTTCCTGGCCCACCTCGGCCAGACCCGCCGTCACGGTCACGTGCAATCGGTCGACACCGCTCCAGTCGAGCGTGCCCGGCTCGGTGTGCGTTCCGCCGACCAGTTCCACCTCGGGGCCGAGGAGTGCGCGTGCCCTTTCGGTATCGCGGGTGAGTGCCTTGACCTTCTCGCCGCGCTCGACGAGTTCACGAACCACCTGGCGCCCGGTATTGCCGGTCGCGCCCGTAACCAGTGTTGTCACAGTCGATTTCCTTTCCTCGGCACCCACGCTAGGAACTCAACAGAGGTTGAGGTCAACCGGCGCGGCGGTGTGATCGTGCGCACTTCGGGCAACCACGCGCGGGTCCGCGACGTTTCACCGGTGGTACAGTCCACGGCATGCAGCGCGCATATTTCTGGTTTAGCGAGCCGGCCCTGGGTGGGCCGGTCTGCGACCCTGCGCGCTGACTTCCTCCACCCCGAGCCGGATACCTGACCGGCTCGACGGGTAGCGAAATTTCCGTGGGTCGGCCTTCAACCGAAAAGGACCCACATTCTCATGACCACCGCAGTTGACGTAGACGCGCGGCACTCCGATCTCGACGATCAGCGCACCCTCAGCGTGAGCCCCTTGCGCTCGCCCGCCGAGGTCCGCCTCGTGCACCCCATCACCGACGAGCTGGCCGACACCGTGCGCTCGGGTCGCAAAGCCACCGTCGACGTGCTCAACGGCGACGACGACCGCCTGATGGTGATCGTCGGCCCGTGCTCGGTGCACGACCCCGTGGCCGCCCTCGACTACGCCCGCAAGCTCGCCGCCAAGGCCGAGGAACTCGGCGACCGGCTGCACATCGTCATGCGCGTGTACTTCGAGAAGCCGCGCACCACGCTGGGCTGGAAGGGCCTGATCAACGACCCGCACCTGGACGGTTCGTTCGACGTGAACACCGGCCTCGGTATCGGCCGCAAGGTGCTCGTCGACATCACTGCCCTCGGCCTGCCGGTGGCGTGTGAGTTCCTCGACCCGATCACCCCGCAGTACATCGCGGACCTGGTCTCCTACGGCGCGATCGGTGCGCGCACCGCTGCCAGCCAGGTGCACCGTCAGCTGTCCTCGGCGCTGTCGATGCCGGTGGGGATCAAGAACGGCACCGACGGTGACGTGCAGGTCGCGGTCGACGGTGTGCGGGCCGCCGCCGCCAGCCACGTCTTCCCCGGCACCGATCTCGACGGCCGTTCGGCGCTGATCCGCACCTCGGGCAACCCGGACTGCCATGTCATCCTGCGCGGTGGCAGCAACGGCACCAACTACGACGCCGCCTCCGTCGCCGAGGCCAAGCTGCGCCTCGAGAAGTCGTCGCTGCCCCAGCGCGTGGTGGTCGACGCCAGCCACGGCAACAGCAACAAGGACCACAACCGTCAGGTCGACGTCGTCACCGACATCGCGACCCGGCTCGCCGCCGGTGAGCAGGGCGTGGTCGGTGTGATGCTCGAGTCGTTCCTCGTCGCGGGCCGCCAGGACCTCACCCTCGGCAAGGCCGCCGACCTCACCTACGGCCAGTCCATCACCGATGCCTGCATCGACTGGGAGACCACCGCCACGCAGCTCGACCGCCTGGCGCAGGCTGTCGCGAAGCGGCGCGGGTAGCGCGACGAGCCCGAGAGCCCCGGATATTCCGGGGCTCTGGCCGCAGAGCCTGCCGGAAGGTATGCTGGCATACCATGAAGCGTACGACCATCAAGCTCCCCGACGACCTCGACAGCCGCGTCCGGCACGAGGCCGCGCGTCGTGGCATGACTGTGTCGGAGTGGACCAGAGAAGCGCTGGCTGCGCAGCTTCCCGGCCACGGTGTTCGCCGATTCGGTGCCGCGGGTGCGGGTCGCAGTGGACGCTCCGATATTTCCGAGCGGATCGAGGAAATTCTGCGGGGAGAGTGGGACCGATAGCGCGATTGCTGGTCGACGCGGGCCCGCTCTATGCCTACGTCGACGCGGACGATGCCCACCATCGGGCCTGTTTGGATCTACTCCAAAGCCACCGTGGCCCGCTCATCGTTCCAACGCTCGTCATCACGGAGGCTGCCTACCTCATCGGCACGCGGTTGGGCGCGGAAGCCGAGGTGCGCTTCCTCGGGGACTTCGCCGAGGGGTTGTTCGAGGTAGAGCCGGTGCGCCCCGGCGACTGGCTGCGAATCGCCGAACTCGTTGCGCGTTACCGTGACTGGCCACTCGGGACGGCGGACGCGTCGGTGGTCGCCACCGCCGAGAGATTGGGCATCACCGAGATCGCGACAGTCGACCGCCGGCACTTCGGAGCGATCCGCCCTGCTCATACCGAGGCTTTCCACCTTCTCCCGTGAGATCGGCATCGTCGGTGCGGTAGGCCGATGTCGGGTGCCGTCTCGCGGGCGGCACACTTGTGGTCGATGAGACTTCCCGAACTTCCCGATCTTCCGGTGCGGCCCGCGCTGGGGGAGATCACGCGCACCCTGGCCGATCGGGGTGTCGCGGTGCTTGTTGCGCCGCCGGGCACCGGGAAGACGACGCTGGTCCCGCTGGCCTTGGCTGCGGACGAGTACGTGGGGTCGGGGAGGGCGGTGTCGTCGGCTTCGGCGGCGGGCGGTGGGCGGGTTGTGGTGGCCGAACCGCGGCGGTTGGCGGCGCGGGCGGCGGCCGCGCGCATGGCCGGGTTGCTCGGGGAACGGGTCGGGGAGACCGTCGGGTATGCGGTCCGTGGGGATCGCAAGGTGGGGCCGCGTACGCGGATCGAGGTGGTGACCTCCGGTCTGCTGGTCCGGCGGTTGCAGCAGGACCCGGAGCTCGCGGGGGTCGGCACGGTGATCCTCGACGAGTGCCACGAGCGGCACCTCGACGCCGATCTGTTGCTTGCCCTGCTGCTCGACGCGCGGTCCGGTTTGAGACCAGACCTGAAGGTGCTCGCCACCTCCGCGACCGTCGCGGCCGATCGCCTCGCCGAGCTGCTCGGCGGCGGCGATCGGGCGCCGGTGCTGGAGGTACGGGGGCGGACGTATCCGGTGGAGGTCGGATATGTGCCCGCAGCGCCTCGGGAACGGGTCGAGGGGCATGTCGCGCGGGTGACGCGGATCGCCGTGGCCGAGTCCGACGGGGACGTGCTGGTCTTTCTGCCGGGTGTCGGCGAGATCAACCGGACGGCCGCGCTTCTGCGTGATCTCGATGTGGATGTCGTGCCGTTGCACGGCCGGCTGGCCGGGGCGGCGCAGGACAGTGCGCTACGGCCGGGTGCGCGTCGCCGGGTCGTGTTGTCCACTGCCGTAGCGGAATCCAGCCTCACGGTGCCCGGTGTGCGTGCCGTCGTCGACTCCGGGCTGTCGCGGGTGTCGCGGGTCGATCATCGGCGTGGGTTGTCCGGCCTTGCGACAGTGCGTGTTTCGGCCGCGGTCGCCGAACAGCGTGCCGGGCGTGCCGGTCGTGAGGCGCCCGGTCGTGCCTGGCGTTGCTGGCCCGAATACGAACACCACACCCTGCCCGCCTACCCCGACCCGGAGATCCGCACCGCCGAATTGACCCGCCTCGCACTCGAATTGGCCTGCTGGGGCACCCCCGACGGTTCCGCCCTCGCCTGGTGGGACGCCCCACCCGAAGGCGCGCTCGCCGCCGCCCGCACCGTCCTGCACGCTCTCGGCGCCCTCGACGGCAACGACCACATCACCGCCCGCGGCCGCGCCATGGCCACCCTCGGCCTGCACCCCCGCCTGGCCCGCGCCCTCCTCGACGGCGCCGCCCACCTCGGCCCGAAACTGGCCGCCGAAATGGTCGCCCTGATGGACGACGACACCCTCGCCCCCGGCACAGACGCCACCGCGGCCCTGCGCACCCTCCGCACCGAACGCCCACCCCGCTGGACCCGAGAGGTCACCCGCCTCACCCGCCTCGTCGGCGAATCCGATGGCGCGGCCGTGCCCGGCGAGAGTGCTTATGGCGCAATCGCATCGGGCGCGGAGACCGGCGGCGCGGTGCTGACCGGCGAGGAAAGCCGTTCTGCGGCGACATCGTTCGATGTCCGAGCCAAGGCGCGATCGCAAGGTGATGGTCGCGCTGAGGGCAGTTCGCCTGCGGGAAGCCATGGTGATCGGCAGGCGGACGCGAGGCGTGGCAGTGGCGGCTCGGATGCGGGGAGGCGTGACTCGGTCGGGTCGGATGCGGGGAGGCGTGACTCGGTCGGGTCGGATGCGGGGAGGCGTGACTCGGTCGGGGCGGGTGTGGGGGTGCTCGAAGAAGGGGTGGCGTTGATGATCGCGTTGGCGCAGCCGGAGCGGTTGGCGCGGCGGCGGGGGAGTGGGTCGGGGTCGTATTTGATGGCGGGTGGGACGGCGGTTTCGTTGCCTGCGGGGTCGGGGTTGACGGCGGCGGAGTGGTTGGCTGTTGCCGTGGCGGATCGGGATCCCGGGCGGGCGGAGGGCCGAATTCGGCTGGCGGCCATCGCGTCTGAGGATTTAGCGCGGGAGGCGGCGCCTGGGCTGGTCAGCGTGCGGGAGGAGGTGCGGTGGGACGGCGGGGACGTGATCGCGCGGCGGGTCGAGCGGTTGGGTGCGATCGTGCTGTCCGAAAAGCCACTGCGCGAACCGGACTCGGCGTTGGTCGGCGCGGCGTTGCGGGAAGGACTGCGCGCGGAAGGGATCGGTCTGCTCCGCTGGTCCGACGACGCACGCAACCTGCGTGATCGCCTCGCCTTCCTGCACCGCACGCTCGGCACACCATGGCCCGATGTCGACGACGACGCCCTCCTCGCCGACCTCGACTCCTGGCTCGGCCCCGAACTCACCACCGCCCGTCGCCGCGCCGACCTCGCCCGCATCGACGCGGGAACCGCCCTGCGCCGCCTCCTACCCTGGCCCGAAGCCGCCCGCCTCGACGACCTCGCCCCCGAGCGCCTCGAGGTCCCCTCGGGCAGCCGCGTCCGCGTCGACTACAGCGCCGACCAGCCGGTCCTCGCGGTGAAGGTCCAGGAAATCTTCGGCTGGACCACCCCACCGACCCTCGCCGACGGCCGCGCCACCCTCCTCCTGCACCTGCTCTCCCCAGCCCAGCGCCCCGTAGCCGTCACCGCCGACCTCCCGTCCTTCTGGCAAACCGGCTGGCCCCAGGTCCGCGCCGACCTCCGCGGCCGCTACCCCAAACACGCCTGGCCCGAAGACCCCACCCGAACCCCCGCCCACCGAGGCACCGCCCGCCGCCTCCGCCCCACCTGACCACCCTCGAGACCGGCGCCTGTCCCGCCTGCCCTCGCTTCAGGCCAGCGGCCACCCATCGAGCTGGACGTGATCACCACGCTCTGATGACGGCATCGACCGAGAAGCGAACGCCACCAGTGCGTGGTGATCTCGGTTCAGTGGGTGGGGGTGAGGTGGACGGCGAGGAGGTCGCCCGAGGTGGTGGGTTCGCAGGTGAAGCCGGCGGCGGCGCAGCGGTCGGTGAGACGGGTGGGGGTGGGTTTCGGGGAGGTGGGGGTGTCGGTGGGGGTGCCGTAGCCGTAGCAGAGCCAGAGGCGGCCGGTGGGGGACAGGCAGGTGCGGAGCGTTGCCCAGGCCTGGGGTGCGGGGGAGGTCCAGAAGAGGTTGACGTTGACCGCGTAGATCAGGTCGAAGTGTTCGCCGGGACCGAGTTCGCCGAGCAGGCGGGCCGGTGCGATCTTTCCGATCTCGCCCTCCACCAACCGGATTCGGCCTGCCGCGATCTCGTCGGCACACCGCTGCCCGGCTCGCGCCAGCGCGGTCGCCGAACGCTCCACACCGACGATCCGCCCGTCGCCGAGCCGCTCCGCCATCCGGGCCAACGACGCGCCGTTACCGGGCCCTATTTCGAGGACCCGCTCACCGGCCCGCACCCCCATGACATCGGCGAACCACTCGAACCGCGCATCATCAGGCACCTGCCGCGTCCCTTCCGCGCTCCGAGAACCACCAGCACTCAGCCACGATCATCCTTCCGGAGGAAAGGTTTCCGCAGGCCATCCATCCACCGGCCCGGGCGAATCGTCGGCCAACCGCGCCGCATACCACTCGTCGACCCGAACCCCACGCTGCACGCCACCCAACCGGGCCTTCCCCTCGTAGTGGAATCCGTTGCGCCGAACGGCGGCGGCCGAAGCGTGATTGCCGACCATCGCGCGCCACGTGATGCGTTGCAGACCAAGCCCTTCGGGAGCGAAGGCGAAATCACAGACCAGGGTGATGGTGCGTGACATCAGGCCCCGACCTCGGTGTTCGGGGCTGAGCCAGAAACCGATCTCGCACGCGCCGGGACCACGGGCGTGCAGGCCGACCATCCCCTCGACCCGGCCGTCGGCTGCGGTACGGATGGACCAGATCGGCTCGTTGTTGAGCCACCCTCCCGCCACGTTCCGGTCGAGGAACTCCTCGGCGTCGGTGCGGCCGTACGGCACGGGGATGGTGGTCCAGCGCCCTACGGCGGGGTCTTGGCAACACTCGACGATGCGGTCGATGTCGGCGGCGGTCGGCCGGATGAGCCACACGGTGCCGTCGGTGAGCGTGTGCTGGTACATCAGCCCATCCTGGCAGGGCGGGGGCCTGGTTCTCACCGCATTTTCCGCGGGCGAAGGCAAAACCGGTACACCCGTGCAACCAGCGTGAACCCACTCCGTAGGATCAGCGGCGATGGTTTCCCCGCTTCTCGCCGACCTGTTCGAATCGCATCGAGCACATCTCATTTCGGTGGCCTACCGGCTCACCGGAAGCGTCGGCGACGCCGAGGACGCGGTGCAGGAGAGCTGGCTGCGGATGGCAGGCGCCCACCAGTCCGAAATCGAGGACCTGCGTGCCTGGCTCACCACGGTGGTGAGCCGGATCTGCCTCGACCATCTGCGCAGCGCGGCGGTGCGCCGGGAAACCTACGTGGGCCAGTGGCTGCCGGAGCCGATCGTCACGGGGCAGGCCCGTACCGACGACCCGCTCGAGGTGGTCGTCCGCAATCAGGACAACCGGATGGCGGCGATGGTGGTGCTCGACGCGCTCACCCCGCAGCAGCGGGTGGCGCTGGTGCTGCACGACAGCCTCGCCGTCCCGTTCGACGAGATCGCCGACATCCTCGGCGTATCACCCGATGCCGCACGACAATTGGCGGTGCGCGCCCGCAAGACTGTCGCCCGCACCCCACCACCGGTGACCGACGACGTGCACGACGAGGCGGTGCAGCGTTTCCTGGCCGCCCTGGCCACCGGCGATATCGCCGCGGTGGCCGCCACCCTGCATCCGGACGTGAATTTCATCGCCGACGCGGGCGGCACGGCACGCACGGCGCTCAATGTCGTCGAGGGTGCGGAGAAGGTGGCGCGGCTGGCGGTCGGCCTGTGGCGCAAGCAGCTCGAGGAGCCGGCGCTGGAGATCGGTTTCGCCGCAGTGAACGGGCAATCGGGTCTGGTACTCACCGATCCGAACTCGCCGTTCGGCCGGGCGGTTCGGGTGCTCGCGTTCTCGGTGCGCGACGGGCTGGTCTGTGCCGCTTACGATTTCGCCAATGTGGCGAAGCTGTCCGGCGCCCGGCTGCGCACCTAGCCGGACCGGACCCGCGCGATCCGATCCGGCGCTGCGGTGTCTACGGGTAGGTGGACCCCCACTGGTGATCACCGGTGGACGAGCCGAGGTTGTGGTCCCCGGTGGACGAGCCCATGTTGTTGTCCGGCGTGGCCGACCCGGTGAAGAAGTCGACGATCGGGCTGGCTTCCAGCTGTTCCTGGATGAAGCGAAGTGCCGAACCGGCGACCTCCGACGCGGCCGGTTGCAGGATGAAGTCGAGCAGAGGTGAGGCCATGCGAGCCCCTTTCGATATGCCACCACGCTGTGGTGTGTGAGGTAGAACACGGCGAGGCTAGCTGAGGTTGAGTGATCGCACAATACCGCAGGTCAAAGGCCAAAAACGTTTGTGAAACATAGGTGTTCGCTATCGTGCGGCAACGGCTGGGAAAGGTGGGATACGCTGCGGAGATGTCGTCTGTGCCGCCCACCGTCGCCCGCTTGCGCCCCTTCGGCTCGACCATTTTCGCCGAGATGACCGAACTGGCCGTGCGCCACGACGCGGTGAATCTCGGACAGGGATTCCCCGACACCGACGGTCCGGCGAGCATGCTCGAGGTCGCCCGCACCGCCATCACCGAGGGCCACAACCAGTACCCGCCGGGCCGAGGGGTGCCCGCCCTGCGTCGCGCCGTCGCCGACGATCGCGCCCGCCGCTACGGCACCCGCTACGACCCCGACACCGAGGTCCTGGTCACCGTCGGCGCCACGGAAGCGATCAGCGCGACGCTGCTCGGCCTGGTCGAACCCGGCGCGGAAGTGGTGCTCATCGAGCCCTACTACGACTCCTACGCCGCCGCGGTCGCCCTGGCGGGTGCGCAGCGACGGACCGCGCGACTGGTTCCCGACGGCGACCGCTTCGTTCTCGACCTGGACAGCCTGCGTTCCGCGATCACCCCGAAAACCCGCATGCTGGTGATCAATTCACCGCACAACCCCACCGGCTCGGTGCTCTCGCGCGGCGAACTCACCGCGATCGCCGAGCTGGCGCGCGAACACGATCTGCTCGTGCTGGCCGACGAGGTGTACGAGCACCTCGTGTACGACGGCGTGGAGCACATCAGCATCTCGACGCTGCCGGGGATGCGCGAGCGAACCATCGTGGTGTCCAGCGCGGCGAAGACTTTCAATGTCACCGGCTGGAAGATCGGCTGGGCGTGCGCGCCCGCGCCACTGCTGAATGCCGTGCTCACGGCGAAGCAGTTCATGACCTTCGTCGGTGGCGGGCCGTTCCAGCCCGCCGTCGCCCACGCGATCGACACCGAGCTGGACTGGGTGCACGGCATGCGTGACGGCCTCGCCGATAAACGTATCCGGCTCTCGGACGCGTTGCGCGACACCGGCTTCGCCGTGTCGTCCACCGCGGGCGGCTACTTCGTGTGTGCTGATGTGCGACCGCTCGGCATCGACGACGGGTTGACGCTGTGCCGGGAGATGCCTGCTCGGCTCGGCGTGGCCGCCGTACCGGTGAGCGCGTTCGTCGACCATCCCGACGAGTGGAAACACCTGGTGCGCTTCACCTTCAGCAAACGGGACGAAACCATCGACGAGGGCGCCCGCCGGTTGCGTGCGGGAGTCGCGACTCGCTGATCGGCGAGACTGCCGGTCAGTCCCGGGCGTGGCGGGCGGTCGGTGCGTGCCAGCCGTAATGCCTTGCGAGCAAACGAAATCCGACGGCGCCCGCGGCGGCGAGCAATCCTGTCCAGGTCTGGTAGATGTCCAGGTGCAGCAGGACGGCGGTGGTCGCGGCGCCGAACAGGGCGGGGATCGCGTAGAGGTCCTGGTCGGGTCGCAGGACCAGGGGTACCTCGCCGCTGAGCACGTCGCGCAGCACGCCGCCGCCGATGGCCGTCGTCATGCCGAGCAGGGCGGCGGTCGGCGCGCCGAGCCCGACCGAGTCGGCGATCACGGTGCCGGTGACACAGAACAGTCCGAGCCCGATGGCGTCGGCCACTTCGAGCGGGCCCTTGGTGAGCCGTGGCGAGGGCGCGATGAAGTACAGGATCAACGCGGTCACGATCGACGCGGTCAGGAAGGTCAGGTCGGTGAACGCGGCGGGCGGGGTGCGTCCGATGAGCAGGTCGCGCACGATGCCGCCACCGAGCGCCGTCGCGCAGCCGAGCACGACCATCCCGAACAGGTCGAGCCGCTTGCGCACCGCGACCAGCGCACCCGACGCGGCGAACGAGATCACCCCGAGCAGCTCGCCGCTGCGATGCACCACGGTGACCGCCTCGTCGAGCTGCGCCGCCAGCGCGCCCGCCATCACCACACCACTCACCACCCGCTCCTTTCCGCTGCAAGCAGGGTGGCACGGCGACCCCCGGCGACCGCACACCCGCCCATGTGTCGCAGCGCACGCCCTCCAGCGCACCGGGGCCGGTCGGTGCGCGCCTTACACCGGAGCGGGGCGGGTGCGGTCGGTGGCGAGGAGGATCGCGATGCTGCCGAGGGCGGTGCCCATCAGATAGCGCTGGATGCGCAACCACAGCGGGCGGGCGGTGAGGAAGGCGGCCAGGCCCGCGGCACCGAGGACGATCAGCGCGTTGACCGTGAGGGCCACGGTGATCTGGATCGCGCCGAGCGACAGGCTCTGCAACCACAGCGAACCGAGGGCCGGGTCGATGAACTGCGGAATCAGGGCCATGTACATGATCGCGATCTTGGGATTGAGCAGGTTGGTGAGAAAACCCATCGTGAACAGGCGCCGAGCCGGATCGGCGGGCAGCGCGGCGGGCGCGAACACCGAGACTCCACCGGGCCGGACCGCCTGCCACGCCAACCACAGCAGGTAGGCGGCACCAGCCAGCTTGAGCCCGAGATACAGCCCGGGAACCACCGCGAACAACGCCGTGATCCCCGCCGTCGCGGCCAGCAGATACACCCCGAACCCGGCCGCCACACCCGTGAGCGAGATCATGCCCGCCCGGCGCCCCTGCGCGACCGTCCGCGAGACCAGGTACATCATGTTGGGCCCCGGCGTGAGCACCATCCCGAGCGCCGCCGCCCCCACACCGAAAACCGCCGCCGTCTGAAGCATGAGTCGAGTCTGACCTGGTCAGCGAGGCATGTCGCGGTCCAGTCGACGATCGCTGGACCGCTGTCACCGGCTTCTGTCCGAGATCCGCACCGCCTCGGTCACGAGCCACAGAGCGGTGGTTCGCGGCCCTGCGCTCAGCAGCCCGCCATCGCGACGCCGAACCCTGTCACCGCAGGTCCGTACAATCGATCGAGCTGCCGAACCTCCCCGGAACGGCTCACCAATCCCGACAAATCCCGGCCGAACGCAACCCCGCACCCGCGGCCCCGGCCGCCAAGGAGTGCTGTGACAGACGGTCCGTTGATCGTGCAGAGCGACAAGACCCTCCTGCTCGAGGTCGACCACGAGCTGGCAGGCACCGCGCGTCAGGCCATCGCGCCGTTCGCGGAGCTCGAGCGTGCCCCCGAGCACGTGCACACCTACCGCATCACCCCGCTGGCGCTGTGGAATGCCCGCGCGGCCGGTCACGACGCCGAGCAGGTGGTCGACGCGCTGGTGAACTTCTCGCGCTACGCCGTGCCGCAGCCGCTGCTGGTCGACATCGTCGACACCATGGGCCGCTACGGCCGGTTGCAGCTGGTCAAGCACCCCGCGCACGGCCTGTGCCTGGTGAGCCTGGACCGCGCGGTGCTCGAGGAGGTGCTGCGGCACAAGAAGATCGCGCCCATGCTCGGGGCCCGCATCGACGACGACACCGTGATCGTGCACCCGTCCGAGCGCGGTCACATCAAGCAGATGCTGCTGAAGATCGGCTGGCCCGCCGAGGACCTGGCCGGGTATGTCGACGGTGAGGCGCACGACATCGGCCTCGACTACACCGAGGGCAAATGGCACCTGCGCGACTACCAGGAGATGGCCGCCGACTCGTTCTGGGCGGGCGGTTCGGGTGTGGTCGTGCTGCCGTGTGGCGCGGGCAAGACGATGGTCGGTGCCGCCGCGATGGCCAAGGCGAAGGCGACCACGCTGATCCTGGTGACCAATACCGTCGCGGGCAGGCAGTGGCGGCGTGAGCTGCTGGCGCGCACCACCCTCACCGAGGACGAGATCGGCGAGTACTCCGGTGAGCGCAAGGAGATCCGTCCGGTCACCATCGCGACGTACCAGGTCATCACCCGTAAATCGAAGGGTGAGTACAAGCACCTCGAGCTGTTCGACAGCCGCGACTGGGGTCTGGTGATCTACGACGAGGTGCACCTGCTGCCCGCCCCGGTCTTCCGGATGACGGCGGATCTGCAGTCGCGCCGCAGGCTCGGGCTCACCGCCACGCTGGTGCGCGAGGACGGCCGCGAGGGCGACGTGTTCTCGCTGATCGGCCCGAAACGCTACGACGCGCCGTGGAAGGACATCGAGGCACAGGGCTGGATCGCCCCCGCCGAGTGCATCGAGGTGCGCGTCACGCTCACCGACGCCGAACGCATGGCCTACGCCACGGCCGAACCGGAGGAGCGCTACAAACTGTGCTCCACCGCGCGCACCAAGATCCCGGTCGTCGAGTCCATCCTGGCCAGGCACGAGGGCGCACCCACCCTGGTGATCGGTGCCTACCTCGACCAGCTGGAGGAACTCGGCATCGACCTGAACGCTCCCGTCATCACCGGGGCGACGAAGAACCGCGAACGCGAGGCCCTCTTCGACGCCTTCCGCTCCGGTGAGATTCCCGTGCTCGTGGTGAGCAAGGTGGCGAACTTCTCCATCGACCTGCCGGAAGCCTCGGTGGCGGTGCAGGTTTCGGGCACCTTCGGTTCACGGCAGGAGGAGGCCCAGCGTCTCGGTAGACTGTTGCGGCCGAAACAGGATGGGGGACAGGCACATTTCTATTCGGTGGTCGCCCGCGACACCCTCGACGCCGAATACGCCGCGCACCGTCAGCGTTTCCTCGCCGAACAGGGGTATGCCTACCGCATCACCGATGCCGACGATCTGCTCGGGCCGGCCATCGGGGACAGCGGCGTGTAGCGCCGTTTCCCCGCTCAGGTGCCGGTAGCGTGCGGGTCGGAACCCCCGGCAGATAAGTGGAGGCAACACCTCCGCAACTTGTGCTAGGAAGGAAACGTGCGCCGCTTCGAATTCGAGGTCGACCGTGAGCATGCTCATGCGGTCAACGAGACCTTCACCGGATTACGCAGGATGCGGGTGCTCGCCCTGCTCGCCGCCGGGCTGGCCGTCGCGGCCACCGCCGCGTTCCTGTGGAGCGGGCAGGCCTGGGGGTATCTGCTGGCCTTCGTGTGTGCCCTCGCCGCGGTCATCGCCCTGTGGGTCGCGCTGTGGACACCGCACCGCTCCGATATCGAAAAGCTCTACCGCGACGGGGTTCTCGTGCCCGCCGTCGTCTGCGCGGCGGAACCGAACGGGATCATCCTGCTCGCCCTGGTCGACACCGCCGAAGCCACCGCGTCCGCGCGGGGCTGGGCACTGGTCACCCGCAAGGTGCGCGCGCTGCCCGGCCACGAACCGACACTGGGGGAGCGGGTGCCGTCGGTCGCGGTGCGCACCGACGGCGCACCCCGTCAGGTCGGCGAACGCTGGCAGCTGGTGACGGCCATGCCGATCGCCTGGGGCACCCGCGACCGCACGGTGATCGAGCGGGCCCGCGACACCATCTCCGACCTCGAATGGCGCCTGCTCGCCGACAATCTCGCCCTCGCCGCGCGAGTGCGCCGCACCGCGACCAAGCGGCTGATGCTCGACCCGCAACACCTGCCGCCGGAACTGGCCTGAACGACGCTCGCCTGCGACGATACTCGGATCCGAGTCGGCGAGAATGGGGGTCCGCGGCATGCGATGGTCGGCAGGTTCGGTGGTGGTACTGGCGCTCCTCGCACTGGGAATCCTGCCGGTAGCAGCGGATCCGGGCCTGGTCGGTGCGCCGGGGCTCGGCGATCCGTACTACCCGCTCGACGGCAACGGCGGCTACGACGTGAGCCATTACGACATCACCGTCGACTACGACCCACCGACCCATCGGCTGCGCGGCACCGCGCGCATCGATGCGCGGGCGAATCAGCCGCTGGCGCAATTCGATCTGGACTATCGCGGTCCCGATGTGCTCATGGTGACCGTCAACGGCCAGCCTGCCGGGTTCGCGCGTGAGGGCGACCACGAACTCGTCGTCTCCCCACTGCTGCCGCTGCTGCCCGGGCTGCCGATGCGCATCGTCATCGACTACGCGGGCGAGGCGGCCGACACCGAGGGCGAGGGGTGGACGTACGCGCCGAGCGGTGGCGCCTTCGCCATCGGCCAGCCGCACAGCGCGAGCAGCTGGTACCCGCTCAACGACACACCCTTGGACAAGGCGACTTTCACGTTGCACGCCACGGTGCCCGCCGAATGGGAGGTGATGTCGACCGGTGCGCGCACCCGCCACGAGGCGCGCGACGGCAAGCTGCACACCAGCTGGGAAACCCGCAGCCCCGTGCTCGGCTACCTCACCACCATCGCCGTGGACCACTTCACCTTCCTCGAACAGCGCCGTGCCGACGGCACGCCGGTGCTGAGCGCGTTCGCCCCTGATTCCGACGACAATCGCGCCGACGAACAACGCCTCCCCGAGATCCTCGACTTCCTCGAAAACCTCTACGGTCCTTACCCGTTCGAGGTAGCCGGCGGCATCTATGTAGACGCCGAAGTGCCGTTCTCGCTCGAAACCCAGACCCGGCCCACCTACGCGCCGTGGGCCGATCTCAATACCGTGGTGCACGAGCTGGCGCATCAGTGGTGGGGCGACACCATGTCGGTACGACAGTGGTCCGATATCTGCCTCAACGAGTGCTTCGCCAGCTACACCGCCGACTACCTGTGGATCGAGCGCGTCGACGGTGCCGATGTGGATGCGAAGTACCGCGAGGACATCACGAAATACCGGTGGGAACAAGACTTCTGGACGTACCCGCTGGCCGACCCCGGCGCCGGTAGCGAGTTCACCTCCGTCTATTGGCGTGGCCCCCTTTTCCTGCACGCCCTGCGCAAACTGATCGGTGACGACGTGTTCTTCACGGCCGTCAAGGATTTCGTGAACGCCCACCGCGACGGCCATGCCTCGATGCCGGAATTCCGCGCGTTCGTCCAGAGCCGGACCTCGATGCCACTCGGCGAATTCCTGTCCGAATGGCTGGACGGTACGACCCCACCGCGCGAAACATTCCTGTTCCCGGGGACATTGCGCCGATAGGGTCAGTTCTCCTCGAGGCGGGAGCGTGCCCGCTCGACCCACCGCTGCATTCGCTCGAATTGCGTTTTGGCCGAAGTCAATTCACCACGCGCGCGGTGCTCGGCGGTCCGCAGGAAATGCCGTTGCTGCTCGGCGTGCTCGAGGTCGGCGCGCAACTGATCGATCCGCTGCTCGACCTCGTCGAGTTCGGACTTGGCCTGGGCCGCAGCCTCTTCCGCTTCCTCGCGGGCGGCCTCGGCCTCGGCCAGTCCGGACTCCGCGTCGTCGAGTTCCTGCTTCGCCTCGGCGCGCCGGGCCGCCTCGGCGTCGTCGGTCGACTTCTTGGGACGAGCCTTCTTCGCCGGAGCCTTGCCCTTGCCGCCCGTGATCGCGACCAGCCCGGCCGGACCGAAACCGTCGTAGGTGACCGTGGCGGGCAGCACCCCGGCTCGGACCTGGTCGGCGACATCCGGGTCGGCCAGCGCGGCCGTGAGCGTCTGACCGACCTCCCGCAACACCTGCTCGCTGGCGGGTCGGTCGTGCTCGGCGGCCAGCTCACCCGCCCGCTTGGTCATGGCGTTCACCACCTGCTGACGTTGCGCACCGAGCGCGCGCAACTTGTCACCGGAGAGCTGACGCTGTGCCGACCGCAGCGCGTCACCCAGATCCAGCAGCGCCGCGATCTCCTTCGGCGCGTGCCGGGCCAGCAGATTCACCGTCCACGCCGCGACCGTCGGCTTGCGCAGGGCACCGATGGCCTTGGCCAGCTCGCGATCGCCGTCGTCACGGGCCTGGGCCGCACGCTCGGTGCGTGTCGCGACGAAGTCGGCCGGGTCGAGACCGTACAGCTCGCCCGCGACATCGTCGATGGTCATCCTCCGATCGTATCCATCGGGGGAGCGGCGGAGGTGGGCGTTTGGGTATCGTCACCGGCGGTCATATCGGCTGAACCGTTCGGTGAGTGAGGTTTTGGAGTGTTTTTCCCAGGAAAGCGGCTGCTTGTCCGGCTCGTGTTCGCGCCAGTGGCGGCAGTCGCGCTGGTCGGGGCGGTAGCGGCGTGCTCGGGTGACAGCGAGGCGTCGTCGGCGCCTGCCGTCGGCTCGTGTGTCGAGGTCACCGACAACGCGGTCGACGCGATGAAGGCCACCGTCGGCGACTGCTCGTCGGCGAAGTCGAACTACCGGATCGCGCAGGTCGGCGCCGCGCCGCTGAACTGTACGGCCCAGAACGCCACCTTCAACGGCACGGTGGGCGACACCAAGACCGGCCTGTGCCTCTCGCCCAACTTCGCCGAAGGCGCCTGCTACGCCGACGCGGGGACCCGCCCGGTCGAGGCGGTGGACTGCACCGCGCCCGAGGCCACGTTCAAGGTGGTCAAGCGCATCGACGGCGAGACCGACGAGATGTTGTGCGGCATGGACGCGACGCTGTACCGCACGGTCCCGGACCCCAAGACGACGTTCTGCATGGCCAAGCCCTGACGGGTCAGTCCAGGAGAGCCACCGACGCGATGCGGTGGAGGGTGAAGTGGCGGGTGGCTCCGGTCACCGGGTCGACGGCGTCCAGTTGCCCGTTGCCGACCCGGACCGGTTCGACCACCCGCTGACTCGCCACGCCCTGGGCATCGACGTAACCGATGTTCACCGGGCGGCCCACCCGGGCGGCCAGCTGGAGTAGCGCGAGGGTGGCCTGGGTGCCCGTGCGGGTGCCGTCGGCACGGACCGACTGGGACGTGCGGGCACCCGCCGCCCGCTCGCCCGCGCGCAGTTCGGTGACCAGCTGAGCGAGCTGATCGTCCGACGGCGGGTTGGGCCGGTAGGGCCTGCGAGCCAGCGGACGAACGGCGATGCGCGCGCCACGCGGCCGCAGGTCGACGATGGCGCCGCCGGAATCCTCGCCCGCGGGCGTGAAGCCCGCCGCCCGCAACCGCTCGAGCAGTTCGCCGAGCGGCGCCTGCGCGATCGCGACCGTGGGGGCGATCGCGCGCAGTGCCAACGTCTCGGCCACGGGGGCCGACAGCACCTGGGCGAGCAGCGCCGGGTCGTCGCTGCGCAGGAACGATTGCGCCATCCCCGCGCGCAGCTGCCCGTGCCGACGGGCCACGTCGTCGATGAGATAGGTCAGCGACTGGGGAACCGGCGTGCGGGAGTGGTTGGCGAACAGGGCGTGCAGCTCGGCGGCGGTGAGTCCGGCATCGAGCGCGCGACGGACCGAGGCGTCCCCCACGCGATACACCGTCGCCGCACCCGCGGATTCCACATCGGCGACCAGCGCGATCCGGCTGCGCAATTCGGGCACGAGCGGACCGGGTGCGATCACCGTGAGGTCGGCCTGCACGAGGACATGATCGACGGGTTCCGGTAGGGCGGCGGCCATCTCGGCCTCGGCATCGGCCACGCTGGTCGGGCTGCCGTGCAGCAGGGCACGGGCGGCCGAATCGAGCGCACCACGTCCGAGTAACCCGACGGTCGCCGCCTCGGCGAGGGTCGCGGTCACCACGTCGAGCCGGAAGTACCTGCGCCGCCGCGGCATTCGCCAGGCGAGCAGTTTCCCGAGATCGGCGGGCGACACCTGGGTGCCGCTGGGGTATTCGGCGAGCAGGCCGAGGATCGCATGCCGGTCGCGCACCGCGTGCGGGATCCGCAACTCGGCCGACAACGCCGCGATCGGCTTGTCGGCGGCGTCGCGCAACCCGATCATCCACGGCATCCGGTCCAGCTCGAGCCACGCCTGGGCGAGCGTCACCCAGCGCGTCGCGGGTGGCGCGTCGAGCCAGGCGTCGGCGGCGGGTGTCGGCGCCCAGAAGTCGTCGGTGGAATCCAGGTCGGGCGGCGGTTCGGGCAGACCCTTCTCGACGAGCTTCGCGGCGGCGAGCAGTTCGAGAAGGAGGCCGGTGCGCTGCTCGTCCACGCCGGTCTGCTTGGCCAGCCTGCGCAGCTCGCGCACCCCGAGTCCACCGGCGCGCAGCGCGGGGGCGGGAAGTGTGCCGAGCGCGTCGAGCAGGTCGGCGCAGTCGCGCAGCAGCTCGCCCACCTCACCCGCACCGACGGCGTTCACCTCGGCGGGCGCGTGCTTGGTGAGTGCGGGCTTGGGCGGGGCGAGAGCATGCGGATCGGTGACGGGTTCGCCACGCAACACCTGCCCGACGGTGACCGGCAGTTCGACGGTCTCGTCATCGATCCAGCGCAGCAACCGCGCCGCGAGCAGCCGCTGCACCGGGCGGTCGGCGGGCGCGTCGGGCGCGGCGTCGCGCGTGCGCCCACGCGGACCGGTCGTCGCCAGTTTGTCCAGCAGCGCCCGCTCGGCGGGGCCGGCCGCGTTCAGCGCCGTGCGTACTTCCGGCTCGGTGAGCGCGTCCGGTAGCGCCGTCGTCGCCCCGAGCGGCCACGGGAGGGCCTCCACGGCACTCGGCGCCAGGTGTAGGCCGTCACCGGTCTCCCACACGAGCGCGCGGTCGAGCAATCGGGTGAGCGCGGCGGTGAACGCCGTCTTGGTGACCCGGTCCTTCAGCTGCGCGTGCAGCGCGGTCCGGGTGAGTGGGGTGTGCGCGGTGCCGATCGTGCGCGCGTCCTCATGGGCCGCCAGCGCCTCGATGATCGCGAACTCGAGGGTGTCCAGGTCGTCGGCGGCACGCAGCACCGAGGCCCGCTGCTGAGCCCGCACCGCGAGCACCGACATCGACGCGGGCAGCGGCACCGCCAGATCGGGCCGCAACTGCAGCAGTTTCACCAGCTGGGCGTCGGTGCGCGCACCTAGCCAATCGGCGAGAGAGTCGGTCGCGATCATCGGATTCAGCGTACGTGTTCGATATGCCAGAATGAGCCCGTGGTCAACAAATCGAAGAAACCCTACGTCGACAACGGCTGGCCCGAGGTGGCCGACGGCGAGCACGCCGTCACCGAACTGTCGGCGACCCGCGCCGGTAATCTCTCGCCTTTCGGTGAGGACACCGAGTTTCCCGTTCCGGCCGCGACGCTGCCGTATGTGCACCCGCACACTGTCATCAATCGGGTGTAATTCGAACGGGAAAGACAAGAGCCCGCATCCTGGACAAGGATGCGGGCTCTTGTTGTAAGGCGGATCAGGAGGGCAGCAGGCCCTTGTTCGCCTCGAAGAAGTCGATGACCGCCGGGTCCAGCTGGGTGCCCTTGGCGTTGTTGACGAAGTCGATGGCCGCCTGCGGCACGGCGACGCCCTGCTGCTGGGCGACGGTGAGGGCGCGATCGACGGCCGAGAAGACTTCCTGGCTCGGATCCTGCACCTGCGGCACGCTGACCTCGGGGACCCAGCTCGGGGTCGAGGGCACGGCGCGCTCGGTCGGACCGCTGCTCAGGCCCAGCTTGGCCGAGCAGGAGGGCCAAGCGCCCCAACCCTGGGAAGCGAGAACCTTTTCGGCGACCGCGATCTGCTGTTCGCGGGTGGCCTGGTTTGCGGTGGCGGCGTACTCCCCACCGCCGTGTGCGGCCCAGGTGGAGGGCGAGAACTGCAGCCCACCCTGGTAGCCGTTGCCGGTGTTGATACCCCAGTTGCCGCCGGCTTCACACTGTGCGAGGCGATCCCAGTCGGAGTCGGGGGCCGCGCTGGCGTTTCCGGCGAGGGCAGCGGTTGCGGTGCCGAAGATCGCGCCGGTGACGGCGACCTTGGCAGCAGTGCGCCCGGTGGAAGTCGGCTTGCGGTGGCGTCCACTCATATCGGGTTTCTTCCTCTCGTTCGCACCTGCATGTGGTCCGGACTGAGAGGTCTCCCGGTCCGCCCTCACCCCTTGATTCCAATCGGGGTCCGGTACCCGCGGGGTGAGGTTCGGTGCGGCGGGCCGGTGGTTCCGGGGGCCTGCCCCGGCTGAGAGAAACGGTACGACGGTCAGCGGGGAAAGTCACTATTTGGTAACCGGCGTGTGCGGGTGGGTATCAGGGTGGTCTCAGGGTTGTCCCGGAGGCGTCCGCGCAGGTAGTCGCGGCGCCGGGTGTGCGTGACCGTTGCACGCACAGTTCGTTACCCAGCTGTTATGTGACGAGGATCACACAAGAGATTGGGTATCGAACCTTCGGGATAACCGGTTCACCGTGCCCGTCGACCCGACCACAGGGCGAACACGATCGCGAGCAGGAAGCCCACCGGCGCGAGCATCGCGAGCAGATACAGCCACAGGCCCGGTTCCGAGTCGGAGACGATCGGCGTCACGAAGATGGCGACGACGGCGAGAATCCCGATGCCGAACAGCGCCACCGCCACTTGCAGCAGCCGATCACTGGAACGTCGCGCGGGCGGTTGAGATGAGTTGGTCACGGGTGCACCGTAAAACTGATGTGCTCGCGGTATAGCCACCGGGGTAGACTCTGACCACATCGCGTCCTGCCTTGTTGTGGGGCGCGTTCTTTTCGCGACAAGCAGCAGGTAGTAACCCGGGCCACAAGGGTTCGGGTATCGAATGATGAACGGGTGAGCGCAGTGCCGACCGGCCGGGTGAAGTGGTACGACGTCGAAAAGGGCTTCGGCTTCCTTTCCCAAGACGAGGGCGAGGACGTCTACGTCCGTTCTTCCGCGCTGCCCGAAGGAGTCGAGGGCCTCAAGCCGGGCCAGCGGGTCGAATTCGGGATGGCCGCCGGTCGTCGCGGTCCGCAGGCGCTGAGCCTCAAGTTGCTCGAGGCGCCCCCGACCGTCGCCCGCGGTGAGCGTGGCGCGCAGCCCGCCCGCAAGGACGCGGGCCCGCGCAAGTCGCCCGACGAGCTGCACGGCCTGGTCGAGGACATGATCACCCTGCTGGAGACCAAGGTTCAGCCCGACCTGCGCCGCGGCAAGTACCCGGACCGCAAGATGTCCCAGCGCATCTCCGAAGTGGTCCGCGCGGTAGCCCGCGAACTGGATCACTGAACTTTTGGAGCGCTGGCGCGCTCGAGTTCGCGGCCCCGCAAGTCCCGACGATCAGGCACCGTTGCTTGCTCCTTCGTCGCCTACGCAACGGCACCTGATCGTCGGGACGGCCGCGAACCGCCGCTTCGCGGCGGACCCTCCTCGAGGTCGGGTCGTGGTGGTCCGGAAGCGGCGGGATCCGTGCGATCAGGGCTGCGGGGTGCCGACGCGCCAGAGGCCGTGCACGTCGTACATCTCCTGGCCGGTGGCCGGGTCGGTGTAGACGATCGGCAACCGCACCTCGAATCCCGCCAGGCGCAGCTCGGGCTCGGGCTGGGTGTCCAGGCTCAGGAAACGCGTCTCTGCCGGGTAATCGATGAAGCTCAGGATGCGTTCGAACTGCTCGCCGTTGGGGCGTTCGTAGACGGTGACGACGATCCACGGCGCCTCGGCGACGCTGGTCGGCAGCGACACCTGCACCGGCTTACCCGAGGTGGCCGGGATGTAGTAGGTCGACTCGTCGTTGACGCACTCCCCGTTCGACAGCTCGCAGTACCCGTACGGCTCGACGACGACGGACTCGCCGTTGGCGAACACGGTGAGTTCGGGATAGTGCTTCGGCGCCTTGGACACGGCGTAGGCCACCACACCTGCGGTCACGGCGGCCAGGGCCAGCAGGCCCACCGCGACCAGCGCGAAGATCGTGCGGACGTTGGGCTTGCTCACCAGTGCGGGTCTCCTGTTTCGCGGGGATGGGTCGGCACTTCCTGCTCGGCGTGCTGCGGGCGGTTGCCGCCGAAGCCCGGCAGCAGGGTGTGCCCGGTATAGCTGACGAAGGTCTGCGCGAGCCCGGCAACCAGGATCACGCTGATCACCGCGAAACCCTTCCAGAACTCGGTCGGCAGCAGCACACCGGCCGCCCCGCCGATCACCCAGCTCAGCTGCAGAACGGTCTCCGACCGGCCGAAACCGGAGGCGATCGACTCCGGTGGCAGGTCGTCCTGGATGGCCGCGTCCAGCGACACCTTGGCCAGCGCGCTGGCCGCCGACGCGACGAGCGCGGCCACCGCGGCGCCGAACAGATTGCCGGTGAACACCGCGAACAGCGCGACCGCCACACACGCCGCGGTGCACCCGAGCACCACCAGCGCGGGCCTGCCGAGCTGCAATCGCGCGCCGGTGGCGTTGCCGCCGAAATTGCCGAAACCGGCCGCCACCCCGACGAGACCGAGCATGGCCGCCTGCTCGGTCGGGCTGCCACCGGAACCCTTGGCGACGAAGGCGATGTAGAAGGTCAGGAACCCGGTGAGCACTCGGATGGAACTGTTCCCCCACAGTCCGGTGACCACCGCGCGGCCAAGCGGTTGCCTGCGTTTCCTGGCGGGCACGGCCGATTCCTCGCCCGGCTCGAGCACCTCGGTACGCGCGTCGGCGCCGTGATAGGTCAGCGTGGCGGGCACCTCACCCTCGGTGACCTCCACCCACGACGGGATTCGCAGGCTCAGGTAGGCGCCCGCGATCGCGATGCCCGTGGCGAACACCAGCGCACCCGTGGAGCCGGCGGCCAGCGCGGCCAGCGCGGCCAGCGCACCCGCCCCGATCGTGCCGCCGACCAGGCCGAATACCGTGAGCCGCGAATTCGTGCGGACCAGGTCGATGTCCGGTGGCAGCACGCGCGGCGTCACCGCGCTCTTGAGTACCGCGAACGATTTCGAGCCGACCATCATGCACAGGGCGAGCGGATACAGCCCCCACGTGTCGATATTGAAGATCAGCAGCACCGCGAACAGCGCCCGCAACCCGAAGGTCGTGGCCAGCGCCAGCCTGCGACCGCGTTGCAGCCGGTCCAGCAGCGGCCCGATCAGCGGGGCGATCACCGCGAACGGCGCGATGGTGATGAGCAGATACAGCGCGACCTTGGTTTTCGACTCGGCGGTCGCGCTCGCGAAGAACAACGTGTTGGCCAGGGCGACGGCGATCGCGGCGTCGAGCGCGAAGTTGGCCATCGTGGCGTAGGTGAGGGCGGTGAGCCCGGACTGGTCTGCGCCGTCGGCCTTGGCCGCGCGCTGGAAGGTGGCGATACCGCGTTCGGTGAGTTCGCGGCTGCGCATCGCGGCCACGCGGGTGACCGTCAGTTTGCGCGGCACCCGCTGCTTGGGCGGTTTGTCGGCGGGTTCGTCGGCCCGCGGGAGCGGGCGGGTTCCTGCCGGTCCGTCGAGTGGATCCGGGTGTGGGTGGCTGCCTGCCGGTCCGTCGTGGTCGGGGTGCGGGCGGCCGCCTGCCGGTGTGCCGGGGCGCGGGGGACCGGCGCCGTTGCGTTTCGGGCTCGCCAACGGCGTGGTGGCGCCGGGGTCGGGATCACGCCCGAACCGGCCGCGCGAACGGACCGGCGCGGTCGGTGGCTCGATGTGCGGGAAGACCTTGCGCGGCGGGGATGGGGGCGGGTAATGCCCGAAGCCGGGGTGCCGACCGGGTGGTGCACCCGAGGCACTGCCGTCCCGGCGACCACGGTCAGGACCGGATGGATCGCGGGGAGTAGTCACAGCCCAATTCTGTCGTACTCGGGCTTTCGGCGTTCACTCGCGGGCGAGCAGTGTCGGACACACTTGGTTGGACGGGTCGACCTGAACGGCCCCGACGACCGCGCCCGTCACCTCAGCGGGGGCACGAACCGCACCTCGAACAGGTGCGGCCAGTACTTCCCGGTGAGCAGGAACCGGTCGGTGCCCGGCAGGTGGGCGATGCCGTTGAGGACGTCGGTGCCCTGGCGTTCGGCGGGGGTGAGCAGGCCGCTCGCGTCGATGATCGCGGTGATGTGGCCCGTGTTCGGGTCGATGCGCAGGATGTCGTCGGTGGGGAAGTTGTTGGCGTAGACGGTGCCGTCGGGTGCGCAGTCGAGTTCGTTCGGTTTCGGGTCGTCGAGGCCCTGCAGGGTCACCGACCCGGTTTCGGCGAAGGTCAGCGGGTCGCGGAAGGTGAGTTCCGGGGTGCCGTCGCTCATCACGAGGCGGCCGGGCTGGGCGCACAGCCCCCAGCCCTCGCCCTCGTAGGTGGCGCGGCCGGTTTCGGCGAGGGTGTGCGGGTCGCGGGCGAAGGCGACGCCGTCACGCCAGGTCAGTTGCCAGACGATGTCGCCCGCCCGGGTGAGTCCCTCCCCGAACATCCGGCCGGGCAGGTCGACGCGCGCCCGCTCCACCCCCGAGACCTGGTCGCTGACGCGGACGTTCGACACGCCCCACATGCCGGTGCCTTCGTAGCGCAATCCGTCGACCACCTCGAGCCCCTGGGTGAACGCCGACGGATCGTGCGGTGACGAGCCGATCACCTCCACCCGCCAGCGCGGCGGACCGGACTCATCCTGGCCCCCGCAGGAGCTCACGCCGAGCACGCTGACCAGCACTGCGACGGCCAACGAACTCCGATTGCACTTCATACGGCAAAATGTATGCCGTGAGCGCAGTATCTGTTTCGGAGTCCGGCGTGCGTCCCGTTCTGGCCCAGGCGGCCGAGGTCGCACTTCGTGCGCTCGTCGAGCTGGAACCCGACGGGGTCGGAGCCCATCTGGGGGTGACCGCCGAGGACGACTCGTCGGCCACCCACCGGTTCGAGGCGACCCTGCCCGGCTACCGGGGTTGGCAGTGGGCCGTCGTGGTGGCCGCGCCGCCCGGTGCCGACCACGCGACCGTCAGCGAGTCGGCCCTGCTGCCCGGCCCCGACGCCCTGATCGCCCCCGAGTTCGTCCCGTGGGAGCAGCGCGTGCGCCCCGGCGATCTCGGCCCCGGCGACCTGCTCGCCCCGCCCGCCGACGACCCGCGCCTGGTCCCCGGTTACGTCGCCACCGGCGACCCGGTGATCGACGAGGTGGCCCGCGAGGTCGGCCTCGGCCGCACCCAGGTGCTCAGCCTCGAGGGTCGCCTCGAAGCCGCCCAGCGCTGGTACAGCGAATACGGCCCCGACACCGAGATGGCCAAGGCCGCGCCCTCCACCTGCGGCCTGTGCGGCTTCTTCCTGCCCCTGGCAGGCGCCCTGCGCGAAACCTTCGGCGTGTGCGCCAACGCGATGGGTGCCGACGGCCACGTCGTGCACGTCGAATACGGCTGCGGCGCCCACTCCGACGTCGTCGCCCCCTCCGGCAACGGCTCCCCCCGCTACGAGGCCTTCGACGACCACGCCGTCGACTACATCGACATCACTCCGCAGGAAACCGCCGAAGCCGAAGCCGTGGACGCGGCGGCCGCCGCCCGCAAGGCCCGCGCCGAAGGCGAGCTCCCGGAATCCCCGGAAGAGGTGATCGCCGCCGAAGCCAACACCGACCTCGCCGCGTTCGCCCCGCTCGTCGGCCTCGCGTCGGTACCGGCGACCACCGACCCGGCCGAGTCGTCGAGCAACCCTGAATCCGTCGCGGACACAGCGGCTTCCCCTACGGCAGCCGAACCCACCACGGAGGCGGCCGAGTCGACCTCGACCGCGGCCGCCGCTGAGGCGACCGACCCCGCTGCGGCCGAAGGTGTTTCGGCTGAAGCGGTTGCCGATGGGCCAACCGACAATGTCGAGGCGGATTCCTCGAACGGCGCCGACGCCGGTGTAGATACCTCGGCCGACGCCGCTGCGGCGAATGCCGAGTCCGATAGCGGTGTGGCGCAGGAGTCTCCGGCTGCCGGAGCTGCGCACCGGCCCGAGTCGGCCGTGGCGGAAGGTTCGGGTGTGGAGACTGATGACGCCGGGGCTGATTCGTCGGGAGGTGCCGAAGCGGGCGCGGCGGATTCGGCCGCCGATGCTGCTTCTGCCGAGGGTGATTCCGGTGTGACGCAGGTCGTGGGCGCCGGGGAGCGCGGATCGTCGGTGGGGCGCTGAACGCTGGGGCGGACCCGTTCGGTACCGCGGGGCTGCGGGCCGGAGTTCTTGCCGCGTGGCGGGATTCGCCGACGCGGTTGCGGGAGGACAGTGCGGGTGAGGCCGATCTGGTCGCCGCGGGCTATCGGGACCGGGTGCTCACCGAGCTGGCGCAGAACGCGGCCGATGCGGCGGTGCAGGGCGGTGTGCCCGGTGAGCTGACGGTGCGGATCGTGGACCGGCGGTTGCACGTCGCCAATACCGGTGCTCCGCTCAGTGTTTCGGGTGTGCACGCGCTCACGGCACTGCGTGCCTCGGGCAAGGACGACGGCGCGCAGGTCGGCCGTTTCGGTGTCGGCTTCACCGCGGTGCGTTCCGTGGGTGACGAAGTGGAGATCCGCTCCACCACAGGTTCTATCCGCTTCTCCCTCACCGCCACCCTGAACGCCCTGCACGACAACGGCATCACCCACCCCGAGGACCTCACCCCACCGGCCCTCCGCCTGGCCTGGCCCATCCCCACCACCCCACCCGCGGGCGCCGACACCGAAGTCGTCATCCACCTCCGCGACGACATCGACCCCACCGCCCTCCTCACCTCGATGCGCGCCGAGGCCACCGACCTCCTCCTCGAACTCCCCGCCCTCCGCCGAATCCGCATAGCGGACCGCGAATTCACCAGCGTCACAACCCTCCTCGACCACCCCGCCCCGCCACACGGCAGCGCGAACGCCACACCTGGCGCCGATTTCGCGGCCGAGGCCCACGTCGATACGGCCCCACGCCCTGACACGGAGCCGGGCAACGAGATCTCGATTGCCGCGCCGACGTCCGAAGGGGGCGCGGAAATCGCCCATGCTCCTGGACTCGATACGAAGGCCCATGTGGGCCCGCCGGTGAGCACCCTCACCAAGCTGACCATCACCGGACCCGACGGCACCCAACACTGGTGGCAGTACCGCACCGCCCGTGCGCGCTGGCTGCTCCCGCTGACCAACGGTCGCCCGGTCCCCGCCGCACCGGATGTCCTGCGCGCGCCAACTCGTTCGGACGAGGAGCTGTCCCTCCCGGCGATCCTCGTAGCCGACATCGCCATGCAACCCGACCGCCGCAGGCTCCTTCCCGGCGCTCGCCTGCACGAAGTCGCCTCGGGTTACGCCGATTTCGCCCGCGCCTTGCCGCCGAAGGACCGCCTCGTCCTCGTCCCGACCCCCGCTTTCGCCCGCAGCGAGGCCGACGCCCTCCTCCGCGAAGCGATCATCACCGAACTCCGCACGAACCCGTGGCTCCCGGTCTGCCCGACCCGCGACCGCTCAGACCACGAATTCGATCCGAACCAAGCGGAATTCCATCCCCTCACCGTCGGAGTCGACCAGGACGCCTTCGGCAAGGACATGGTCACCGCCGAGGTATCCGCCCTCGACAACTCGTCCGTCGGCACCGCGCAGCACCCCGGCACCTTCGAGCTCGCCGGACCCACCCGCTCGGCAAGTATCGAAATCCCCACTCGCGCCTCCGTATTCCCTGACTTGACGCCGGAACTGGCCGCAATCCTCGCCGATCTCACCGGCCCCCTGGTCATCCCGGAACTATCGACCCGCTCCGCCCAGGAAAAGCTGACAGTCCTCGACGTCCACCGCCTGTCATCGGCGGCCCTGGCCGACCTCACCACCGGCCTCGAACGAGACCCGCACTGGTGGCGCACCTTCTACTCCACGCTGGAACCCTTCGTCACCGATTCGAGGACAGCCGAGGAGTTCGGCGCCCTGGCCGTCCCCCTGGCCGACGGCCGCCTCGTCACCGGCCCGCGCACCGTCGTCCTCGACGATCAGCTCACCGTCGCCGTCCCGGTCCACTGGGCCCGCCTGGTACACCCGGACGCCACCCACCCGCTGCTGGCCCGCCTCGGCGCCCGCAGCGCCTCGGCCACCGACCTGCTCACCGATCCCGGCTTGCGCGACCTCCTCGAACACGACCCGGCCGACCCGGACACGGTCACCGCGGTCCTGCATCTGGCCCAGTTCGTGAGCGCCGACGAACTCCCCGACTGGCTCGGCCTGCTCGAATTGCCCGACGACACAGGCGAACTGCGTCCGGCCGACGAACTCCTCCTCCCCGGCGCACCGCTGGCCGAGGTGCTGGTCGACGACTCACCCTTCGGTACGGTCGCCGAGGCGACGGTCGCCGAGTTCGGCGAACAGGCCTTGCGCGCGATCGGTGTCGGCTGGGATTTCGCCGTCGTCACCGATCCCGACCCACTCGGCCCCGACCACGACCTGGACGACGAATCCGCCTGGTGGAACGGCCTTCCCGAAGATCCGCGCGAACTCGTCGCCGTCCGCGACCTGGACCTGGTCGACGACACCCGCTGGCCGCAGGCCCTGCGAACCCTGCTCGCGGAACCACGCAGCCGCGCCCTCCTCGCCGACCGCGACGGCTACACCACCTGGTGGTTGCACCGCCACGCCCACATCGACGGCATCTCCCTCGGCCGCTACCGCCACCCGGACGACACCGAATTCGCCGGTCTGCTCCCGCCTTTCACAGCAGCCGACCCCGACGTCCTACGTCAGGTCCTCGTCCGTCCCGACGTGATGACCCCCGAGCTGGCCGAGGAACTCCTCGACGCCCTCGCCGACCCGTCGAAAACCCCGACCCCCGAAACAGTTTCGCGCACTCATGCCCGCCTGGCGGCCGCCGTCGCGTCCGGCGCGCTCGACCCACGCGAACTCGACCTCCCCGAGCAGGTCAGGACACTCGCGGGAACAGTGGTCGACGCCGAGACCGCCATGGTCCTCGACCGGCCATGCTTCGGCCTCGTCATCCCGGCCGAGCGCCTGGTGGTAGGCGACCCGGAACATGCCGAGGCCCTCGCCACCCTGCTCGACCTGCCGCTGGTGTCCGACCAGGTGAGCGCCGAGGTGCTCGGTGCCGGCAGGCAGAGCACCTGGGCCACGGAACCGCTCGGCGTGGTGCTGCGCCAGCTGTGGTCACCGCCGCTCACCACCGGCGCCCTCGTGCTGCACGAAGTCCTCGAGGTATTTCTGCGCGGCGAGTTCTCGGGCACGGTGCGGGTGCCGTGGTGGGATGCCGACGGCACCGTGCACGTGCAGGTGCCGCGCGGTTAGTTCGCGTGCGCGGTGACCATCTCGGCGAGCAGGTCGAGCTGGGCCTGCACGGCGTCGCTGTCGTCGTCGACGAGCCAGCGCAGCACGATGCCGTCGATGACGCTGAGGATGAAGCGGCTCAGCTGGGGCAGCGGGATGTTCCAGTCGCAGCCGGTGGCATCGCGGCAGTGGTCCATCACGTCGGCGACGGTGCTGTCGTTGAACTTGTACTGCTCGCGGGCGATGGCGAGTTTGGCCGGGGTCGACTCACCCTCGCGCAGCGCGTAGGTGGTGGTCTCGTAGGTGAGCAGCTGACGTTCCGGAGTGGCCTCGATGTTGCGCCACATCAGTTCCAGCCCCTGGCGAACCAATTTGTGAAGCGCTTCTTTTCCTGTTCCGGTATCGGCCCAGACAGTTTCATCCGCATCAACGGAATCGCGTAATTCCATCGAGAGCGCTTTGACCAGCTCGGTCATCAGCGCGTCCTTGTTTTCGAAACAGTAATGCACCACACCGAGCGAGACGCCCGCCGCTTGGGCGACATCGCGTGTGGTCACGCCCGCCACGCCCTTTTTCTCGGCGAGACCGATCGCTGCCTCTATCAGGTGGGCTCGTCGTTCTTCGACGCTCAATCGGGAGGACACCTGTGCGAGTTAAGCGCTCACGTCGCGAACAGTCAATTCGCCGAACCGCGCCGAATTCCTGGACAGGCGACCAGTTGTATGGTTGTCTGCGTCACATCACCCGTGAAGGAGCTGTTCGGATGCCTGTGAACCGTCGTACCGTGCTGGCCGCCTCGACGCTGGGGGTACCCCTCGTCGCGGCCATGGGAGCTCACGGAGCGTCGAAGGCGCACGCCGAATCCGCGCGCGGTGGATTCGAATTCGGGCTCGGTATCGCCGATCTCACGGGCCCCGCCGCGGAATGCGGCATGATGGGCTACTCACAACTCGAACAGACCACCGCGGGAATTCATCTGCGGCCGCGAGCGCGCGCGTTCGTGATCGAATCGGGCGGAAATCGGGTCGCGTTCGTCGCGGTGGAGAACGGTGCGTTGTTCCAGTCCGTGCACCGGGGTGTACTGCTCGCGCTGGCGCGCCGATTCGGTGATCGGTATACCGAACGAAATGTCGTCCTCACTTCGACTCACACGCATTCCAGTTGTGGCGGTTCCGCGCACGATTACGCCTATACGCTCGCGACGCTCGGATTTCAGCAACAGGTCTACGACACCGAAGTCGACGGCATCGTCGAGGCGATCGCCGCGGCCGACGCCGACCTCGCGCCGGGCACGGTGGCGCTCGGCCGCGCCGAATTGCGCGACGCGAGCGTGAACCGTTCGCGGGTGGCCTTCGACCGCAATCCGGCGGAAGACCGCGCGGCTTTCCCGGACGCGATCGATCCGGCGGTCACCACACTCGTCTTCCGCCGTGGCGCGAAGGAGGTCGGCGCGCTCACCTGGTTCGCCACCCACAACACGTCGATGACCAACAAGAACCGGCTCATCAGCTCCGACAACAAGGGCTACGCCAGCTACGCCGCCGAGCACCTGGAGCACGGCGTGCGCCATCTCGACGGCGAGCCGTCGTATCTGGCCGCGTTCGTGCAGACCAACGCCGGTGACATGTCCCCGAACCTCGCGCTCGCACCGGGCATCGGCCCGACCGACGACGAATTCGACAACACCCGGATCATCGGCGAACGCCAGTACACCGCCTCGCGAGCCGCCGCCGACCACGCGGCACCGATGACGAGCGCGATCGATTCGCTGCTGTGCTACGTCGACCTCGCGGCCGTGACGGTCGAGGGCCGCTTCACCCCCGACGGCGCACCACACCGCACCGCACCGGCCGCCGCGGGCCTCTCGCTGGCGGCGGGCAGCGTGGAGGACGGCCCCGGCCTGCCCGGCGGGCCCATTCCCGAGGGCGTACGTAACCCGCTGGTGGACTTTCTCGGTGGAATCGACCATCCCCACCCGGCGTGGCTGGCCGACGCGCAGGCGCCCAAGGCGATCTTCGCCCCGCTCGGGTTGATGCCGCCGGTGCCGTGGGTACCGAATGTTGTTCCGCTTCAGCTGATCCGGCTGGGTGATCTCTACGTGGCCGCCGCCGGAGCCGAGTTCACCATCGTCGCCGGCTTGCGCGTGCGGCGCGCGGTCGCGCAGGCGCTCGGCGTCGGCGTGGAACAGGTGCTGTTGCAGGGCTATTCGAATGCCTACCACCAATACGTCACCACACCGGAGGAGTACGACGCGCAACAGTACGAAGGCGCGTCGACACTGTTCGGCCGCTACACGTTGTGCGCGTATGTGCAGGAATTCACCAGGCTGGCAGAGGCTTTCGCGGCGGGCGCGGTCCCGGGGCGCGGCCCCGCACCGCGCGACGTCTCCGCCTTGCAGCCGAATCTCGCCGCCGCGCCGGGCCCGGACGCGACACCGTCCGGCCGGAATTTCGGTGATGTCGTGCGCCAGCCCGGGCGCACCGCTCGCGGCAGCCGGGTGGAGGCCGAATTCGTCTCGGCCCATCCGAAACACAATCCGCGTCGCGGCGGCACCTTCCTCGAGGTGCAGCGCCGAACCGGGAACGGCTGGGTCCGGGTGGCCAATGAGGGGGAGTGGGATGTGCGATTCCACTGGCGGAAACAGGACGCCGCGGTCTCGATCGCCCGTTTCGTCTGGGACATCCCGGCCGGCGCGGAGCCGGGAACGCACCGGTTCGTGCACTTCGCCGACGCGCTCGGCGCCGACGGCGTGCTGCGCCCGTTCACCGGGACCAGCGACGAATTCGAGGTGGTCTAGTCCTCGGTGAGACCCACCTGGGCGCCCTTGTCGCCCCGCAGGGCCGACCGCCGCTGTGCCAGCCAGATCGCCGAGCCGAGCACGCCGACGAACAGGCCCATCAGGCACACCGGCCGGGCATCGGCCCAGGCCGGGACCACGAAAGCCAGCACGGTCGCCACCGCCCAGGCGGCGAAACCGATCAGCACCACCGGGCGCGGATCGACCAGGCTTCGCGGCAGGTGCGGCATCTCGCGGCTGACGGGTCCGGCATCCATACCCAAACAGTAGCGCCCTGAAACCCATCAGGGTGCACAGCCGTACCGTAGAGTTCTGCACTGTGACAGTGCCATCCGACGTCCGTGCCCTCGCCGGTGATCTCTCGCTGGCGGTTGTGCGGCTCACGAGACACCTGCGCGGCCGCCGTGCCGAAGCGCAGATCTCGCTCACCCAGCTGTCGGCTCTGGCCACCCTCGCACGCGACGGCGCGATGACGCCCGGCAATCTCGCGGGCAAGGAGCGCGTGCAGCCGCCGTCGATGACCCGCGTGATCGCCTCCCTCGCCGACCTCGAGCTGGTCCAGCGCAGACCGCATCCCACCGACGGACGCCAGATCATCGTGTCGCTGTCACCGGCCGGCCGGGCGCTGGTCGCCGACGAGACGCACGCGCGCGAGGCCTGGATGACCGAGCAGCTGTCCAACCTCAGCCCGGAACAGCTCGCGGTGCTCGATCAGGCCGTGGCGATCATGAACCAGATCATCGCGGGTTCGGAGTAGTCAGCCCTGCTGCGGTACCACCTCGTGGCCGAGCGGGAACAGCGACAGCGGAACCAGTTTGAGATTGGCCCAGGCGAACGGCAGCCCGATGATCGTCACCGCCAGCGCCACACTGGTGAACACGTGGCCGAGCGCCAGCCACCAGCCGGCGAAGACGAACCAGATGATGTTGCCGAGCAGCGATCCCGCCCCGGCACTCGGTTTGTCGACGACCGTGCGCCCGAACGGCCACAGCACGTAACCGGCCAGCCGCAACGACGCGATGCCGAACGGGATCGTGACGATCAGGACGAAGCAGATCAGCGCCGCGAACAGGTAGCCGACTGCCATCCAGAACCCGCAGAGCACCACCCACAGAATGTTCAAGATCAACTGAACCAGCTTCATGCTTCCAGCATGCCAGGATGATCCGGTGGCCGAAGTAATTCCCCTCGACGATCCCGCCGACCCGCGTGTCGACGACTTTCGCGACCTGTCCTCCGCCGACCGCAGGCCCGACCTGCCCGGCCGCAAGGGACTGGTCATCGCCGAGGGGGTCGTGGTGGTGCAGCGCATGCTCGACTCGCGTTTCATCCCGAGTGCGCTGCTCGGTGTCGCCAAGCGCTACGAGGCCCTCGCCGCCGACCTCGCAGGGCTCGATGTGCCGTACTACCAGGCGACGGCCGAGGTGATGGCCCAGGTGGTCGGCTTCCACCTCAATCGCGGTGTGCTCGCGGTCGCGCCGCGCCCGGCCGAGCTGACGGTCGACGAGGTGCTCGACGGCGCGCGCACGGTGGCCGTGCTGGAGGGCGTCAACGATCACGAGAACCTGGGGTCGATGTTCCGCAACGCGGCCGGGCTGGGCGCCGACGCGGTGCTGTTCGGCGACCGCTGCTCCGACCCGCTCTACCGGCGTTCGGTCCGAGTCTCGATGGGACACGTGCTGCGGGTTCCGTTCGCCCGGATTCCGCAGTGGCCGGGTGGGCTGGAGTTGTTGCGGGAGCGCGGCTTTCAGATCATCGCCCTCACCCCGAACCCGGCGGCGGTGAACCTGGCGACCGCGATGACGGGCGAGCGGGTGGCCCTGTTGCTCGGCGCCGAGGGCCCCGGCCTGACCGAGGAGGCCATGCGCGCCACCGATATTCGCGCACGTATCCCCATGTCGCCCGGCACCGATTCGCTCAATGTCGCGACGGCTGCCGCGATGGCCTTCTATGAACGAGTCCGCACGTCATGAGCCCGGACGGGTCCTATCGGGCGGGTTCGGTGCCGTGGGCGTTGGGCGGCACGGTGATCGCGCTCGTCGCGGCGCTCGGCGCGGTGGCGGTGTACGCGTTCGGTGTCGCGCTGGCCGATGTACATCCGCTGCTCGCGATCGCGGTGAACGTGATCGCGGTGGTCGGTGTCGCGCCCACGGTGTGGCGGTGGCGGTGTACGCCGGTCGTGCGCTGGGTGCTCGCGGGGGCGGTGGTCGGCGTGGCGCTCGGCTGGATCGCGCTACTGGTCTACCTGGTCGTCGGCTAGCCGACCGGGTCTGCGCAGCCAGCGGGACAGACCGCGCCGGGGAGGCGCGGTCGACACAGGTTCGGGTGCCCGGCCTTTCGGGTACAGCGTGAATCCGCAGACATGCAGGTCGCCTAGCCTGGGTGCCTCGAGGTAGCGGAAGCCGAGCCAATGAGCATTGGCCGCATCGGCGAAATCGGGTGGATCGAAGGGCAGCGACTGCGGGCCCGGCCGGTCGTCCCGATCCCACGGCACCGGATGGTCTCCCGCCCAGAACTCGCGTTCCCACACCATGGGCAGTCCCTCGTTCTCCAGGATGTCGACCCTGGTCGAGCTGAACGAGCGCCGGAATCCCCCACGTTCCCAGTGGGCGAACGCACCCCAGTGCACGGTGGTGTCGAACGAGATCAGATAGGTGTGTTCGGAAGCGAGCGGGCGCACGAGCAGATCGGGCAATCTGGTCGGCTCGATCAACGCGGCCTCGGCGGTGCACACGACCGTCACTCCGGGATAACAGCCGATGTAGACCTCGTCGCGATCCGGACCGGCGCAGCCGTCGAGTGTTCCGACCACGATCGGGCGCACATCGTTGTCGGCGTACAGCTCACCCGCCAGTGCCTGCGCGGCAACGGGATCGGACGCGGGCCGCTCGCGCAGGACGGCGGCGGGATCAGCGGTATCGACATACCAGAGCGTGGAAGCCGACTTCACGTGTCACCTCCGACTGTTATCGGAACCCGTGGTGCGGTGGCTGCCGCCGCGCCGGCCGTGCGCTCGACCCCGCTCGACCAGCACGGCCCCGAGTTCTCGGGAGAACTCGGGGCCGCCGGTGCACAGTCAGTTGCCGGAGCTGCGTACGCCCAGGAGGACGTCTTCCCAGGACGGCATCGGTGCCTTACCTCGCTTGTTGCGTGCGGGCTTCGGCTTTTCCGGCTCGGGCTTGGCGGCGGGCTTGTCCTGCTGCGCGGCGGGCGGCGCCGGTGTGGCGGGCTCGCTCGGCGCAGCGGGGGCCGTCGCCGCCGGAATCGGTGCGGCAGGCTTGGGGGCCGCCGGGATCGGTGCGGTAGGCATCGGCGAGGCAGGCATCGGCGCGGCGGGCATGGCCGTCGGCGCAGGCTTGGCCGGAATCGCCGCCGTCCCACCGCCTGCCGCGACCTGACGCTGCTCGTAGTACTCGTCCAGCGCGGGCTGCGGACGGCTCTGCGGGCGCGGCGCAGCCGTCATCGGCTCACGCGGACGCGGCTCCACCGGAACCGGCGCCTCGACCACCGGGGCCGACGGTGCGGGCATGGTGGCCAGACCACGCAGGGCGCGACCGAAATCCGGATCGATCAGGTCGTTGGCCGGGTCGTCGAGCGGGGAGACGGAACCGCCGTGCGCGTCGGGCTGGTAGCGCCAGTGCGCGGCGATCTCGGAGTGCCCGTGCCGCCACTGCAATTGCGCGACCCAGAACCCCTTTTCGTCTTTCCAGGCATCCCATTCGGCGTGTTCGATGGTGTGCCCGCGCTCGGCGAAGGCCGCGGTGACGATCTCGTGCAGCGTTTCCAGCGCCGGGCCGTCCGGCCGCACCGGATGGGCTTTCTGCGCCAGTTCGGCGGCGCGAGCACGCTCGAGCAACACCGGATAGGCGAACCGCTCGACTTTGCTCGCCGGCATGCCGGACTCCGCCGTGACCTGCTCGACGGACGCGCCGGCGCGAATACGGGCCTGGATATCTCTAGGACGCATAGACGCTTCCATTTCGATCTCGATCTGGCCGAATCGTGCGAGGTCGCCGCGCGCCGCCGCGCGGAGCTTGTCGTCGGCGGGCAGCCGGAACTTGGTGCCGGACTCGAGGTCGCTGCACACGATGTGCGTGGAGTCGGGCGTCACCCCGATCACTCGAAGTTCACGCACCGTTACCTCCCTATCGCGTCGGCTCCGTCTGTTAGGACACCGCCCACTTTCCTAGACAGTAGTGCACATTACTTGGCCGCGGCAGCAGACACGCACGCCCAAATCGCGCACGCGGGCACCCCGGACGGCTAATCTGATCAGCTCCCCGCGCGAATCCTGGTCGTGTACAGGCGTTTTGGTGATAGATCAACGGCTCGGCGCCGGATGGAATGTCGCGAAGAATGCGAACTTTGCGAAGCGTGTCAACGCTGGCGAATAGCTGAATGGGGTTTGCGCCGACCGGGAGTTGCGGGTGCGATTTTTGCGACGAAGGAACAAAAATCGTGCCCGCAACTCCCGGTCTTACAGGGCGCAAACCCCCGCGGCGCCGCAGACGCCGCAAAAAATTACAGCTGACCGACGACCCAGTCGATCGAACGGGTCAGCTGGGAGACATCTTCCGGGTCGATCGCCGGGAACATGCCCACACGCAGCTGGTTGCGGCCCAGCTTGCGGTACGGCTCGGTGTCGACGATGCCGTTGGCCCGCAGGATCTTCGCCACCTGGGCGGCGTCGACCGAATCGTCGAAGTCGATGGTGCCGACCACCTGCGAACGGTGCGCCGGGTCGGTGACGTACGGGGTGGCGAAGGAGCTCTGCTCGGCCCAGGTGTAGAGGCGCGAGGACGAGTCGAGGGTGCGCTTCACGGTCCAGTCCAGGCCGCCGTTGGTGTTCATCCACTCGATCTGGTCGGCGAACAGCAGCAGGGTGGCGATGGCCGGGGTGTTGTAGGTCTGGTCCTTGGTGCTGTTGTCGATGGCGACGGGCAGCGAGAGGAACTCCGGGGTCCAGCGACCCGAGGCCTTGATCTCCTCCACGCGGGCCAGCGCGGCCGGGCTCATGATCGCGACCCACAGGCCACCGTCGGCGGCGAAGCACTTCTGCGGGGCGAAGTAGTAGACGTCGGAGTCGGCGATGTTCACCGGCAGACCGCCCGCGCCGGAGGTGGCGTCGATGGCGATCAGCGCGTTCTCCGAACCGGCCGGGCGCGACACCGGGATGGACACACCGGTCGAGGTCTCGTTGTGGGCCCAGCCGATGAGGTCGACGCTGGGGTCCGACACGGGCTCGGGCGCGCTGCCCGGCTCCGACGACACCACGATCGGGTCACCGATGAACGGGTTGCCCTTGGCGACGGAGGCGAACTTCGAGGAGAACTCGCCGTTGGTCAGGTGCAGCGAACGCTCGCGGATCAGGCCGAAGGCGGCCGCGTCCCAGAACGCGGTGGTGCCACCGTTACCGAGCACCACCTCGTAGCCCTCGGGCAGCGAGAACAGCTCGCGCAGGCCGTTGCGCACCCGCGCCACCACGTCCTTGACCGGCTTCTGGCGATGCGAGGTGCCGAAGACCGAGGCGCCGACAGTCACCAGCGACTGCAGCTGCTCCGGGCGGACCTTGGACGGGCCACAGCCGAACCGTCCGTCGGCGGGCTTGAGGTCGGCGGGAATTGTCGGGAACGCACTGGTCATGCGGGGGAGTTTAGTGGTGGGCGGATGACGGTGGTCGCGGTGGGTGCGGGTCTGTGAGCCGCCCCACGTCGGACCGGCGATCCCGCACCTGCGGCGGTTGCGGCCCGCGCTTCGCCGCCGATCGACCGGGCGCGATCCGCGCCGTGCCTTGCCCGCTGTGTGCGCGGACCATGGGTCTCGGTGACGCCCCGAGCCGAGGCGGTGCCGCTTGGCGTTGATGCCGGATGCGCGGCCGGTGCCTTGTGCGGGGAATTTGCCCTGGCGCCAACGTAGTTGGCAGTACTCTTCCGCTATGACTCTGCTCGCGGTCGATTCGGGACGGAACCTGCTCGACCGGTGGCTGTGGGTTTTCGGGCGGCGGCCGGGCTTGCTGTCGGAGGGGGCACGCCGGGAACTGCTGCTCAGGGGGCTGCCGGCGAGTGCCACCGTGCTGTCGGTGTGGTCGCGCCGGGGCGAGGGTGGCTACCGGTTCAGTGTGCGGGTCCAATTGCCCGACGAGCTGCCCTACGACGTGCGCGTACGGCAACGGATCCGTAGCCAGGACCTGGAATGGATGCGCCCCGGCGACACCATCGGCTGTCGCGTCGACCCCGGCGACCCCGACCGCGTCGTCCTGTACCTCCCCGAACAAACGAAATCCACCCCCGGCTCCACCGCCAAGATCCTCGCCAACGGCCGCCGCGCCGAAGCCACCGTCCTCGCGGTAGCCCCCATAGCCACCGACTACACCGCCCGCGAAGACCCGGTCCTACGCCTCGACCTGGAACTCCGAGCCCGGGACGAACCGACCCCCTGGCGAGTCCGCCTCATCCAACCCGTCCCCTTGACCGCCGTCGGCCAAATAGAACTGGGCACCCGCCTGGAAGCCGCCTTCTTCACCGTCGACCGAGGAAAGTCCGTAGCCCTCGACTTCACCTCCCTGAGCTGACCGTCGTCATCCGCGTTTATAGTCGCGCACAGCGCAATTGAGCTTGCACGCGGAGAGCACCACGTTCACTGTGGGCGGCGCTCGCTTTGTCGGTGATCCAGTATTTCCGTTCCCTTTGGTCGCCGCCCCTATGAGGAGCGATTTTCACGTACCGCCGCGAAGATTGGTTCGGTTTCTCGCAGCGAACGCGCCTCATCGTGTGTGGGGGTGCTTCACAGTGCGGACTTCTAGAAGTCCTTGCGAACCGGAGAAGTCCTTGGGGTTCACCGTCGCTGATGCCGGGTGTGCAATCAGATCCGCTACGGGTGTTCAGCGAATAGAAAACCGGGCACCGATGAGTCGGTGCCCGGTCGGGGGAGTGGGGGGTCAGTCGGCGATGGCGGACCAGCCGGCGACTTCCTCCGGCTTGCGGGGGCCCGGGCCGGTGTAGATGGCGGCGGGGCGGACGAGTTTGCCGAGCTGCTTCTGTTCGAGGATGTGGGCGCACCAGCCTGCGGTGCGGCCGCAGGTGAACATGGCGGGCATCATGTGGGCGGGGACCTCGGCGAAGTCGAGGATGACCGCGGCCCAGAATTCGACGTTGGTTTCGATGGCGCGGTCGGGGCGGCGTTCGCGCAGTTCGGCGAGGGCGGCCTGTTCGAGGGCGGCGGCTACTTCGTAGCGGGGGGCGGCCAGGCGCTTCGCGGTGGCGCGCAGCACGCGGGCGCGGGGATCCTCGGCGCGGTAGACGCGGTGGCCGAAGCCCATCAGCTTCTCTTTGCGGTCGAGGATGCCCTTCACCAGAGCCCGTGCGTCACCGGTCTTTTCGACTTCCTCGATCATCGGGAGCACGCGGGCGGGCGCACCGCCGTGCAGCGGGCCCGACATGGCGCCGATCGCGCCCGACAGCGACGCCGCCACATCGGCGCCGGTGGAGGCGATCACGCGGGCGGTGAAGGTGGAGGCGTTCATGCCGTGCTCGGCGGCCGACACCCAGTAGGCGTCGATGGCCTCGGTGTGGCGCGGGTCCGGGTCACCCTTCCAGCGGGTCATGAACCGCTCGGTGACGGTGGAACACTCGTCGATCTTGCGCTGCGGTACCGCGGGCTGGTAGATGCCGCGCGCGGACTGCGCCACATACGACAGCGCCATCACCGAGGCGCGCGCGAGGTTCTCGCGGGCGGTCTCGTCGTCGATGTCGAGCAGCGGCTCGTAACCCCAGATCGGGGCGAGCATGGCCAGGCCTGCCTGCACGTCGACGCGCACGTCGCCGGTGTGCACGGGCAGCGGGAACGGTTCGGCGGGCGGCAGGCCGCGGCCGAACTGCCCGTCGACGAGCAGCGCCCACACGTCACCGAAAGTCACCCGGTTGGCGACCAGATCCTCGATGTCGACGCCGCGATACCGTAGGGCGCCACCGTCCTTGTCGGGCTCGGCGATGTCGGTGGTGAAGGCCACCACGCCTTCCAATCCGCTGACGAAATCCTGTGGTACCGAGCTCGCGGTCATGGTGACTCTCCTTGCAGGGGCAGGCCGATCTTTCGCAACGATAGACCCGCTGGTACTGCGGAGTAACGTCGCCCCTATGCGTGAACTCGACCCGTCCTCGGCGGCCGCGACCGAGCCCGCCGCGCAGCCTTCCGTAACCCTGTCCGACGCCGCGATTTCCGGCGCTGTCGACCTGAGCACGATGCGTGTCGACTACGGCGATCCGCGGGCGGTGCGCACCACCGAACCCGATCTGGACGAGTCGTGGGTGGCCGGTGGCTGGGAGCCGCTGCTGCGCCGCTGGATCGAACAGGCGGGCACCCTCGGGGTGGCCGAACCGAACGCGATGGTGCTGGCCACCGTCTCGCTCGCCGGACCGGCGCCACGGCCGGTAGCGCGCACGGTGCTGTGTAAAGGCCTCTCGCCCGAAGGTGTCGCCTTCTATACGAACTACGACTCGGCCAAGGGCAATCAGCTCGCCGCCGACCCGTACGCGGCCGCCACCTTCGTCTGGCCGTCGCTGGCCAGGCAGGTGCACGTGCGCGGCGTGACCGAACGTGTCGCACCCGAGGTCACCGAGGCGTACTGGCAGACCCGGCCGCGCGAATCCCGGCTCGGCGCCTGGGCCTCGCAGCAGTCGCGGCCCGCGGCCACCCGCGCCGACCTCGATCGCGCCCTGGCCGAGACCACCGCCCGGTTCGCCGATGTCGACGACATCCCGGTCCCACCGCACTGGGGTGGTTACCTGCTGCGACCAGACGAGGTGGAGTTCTGGCAGGGCAGGCACGGACGGCTGCACAACCGGATCGTCGTCCGCATCGACGGCGAACAGACGACGGTTCTGCGCCTGCAACCCTGACGGTGGGATATCTCACCGAGCGCAAACATGGGACGTTTCAGCGCAACTGGCTAATCTCCGGCGCGTGAAACTGCTCGCCGATACCCGGCCCCTGCGTAATCGCGACTATCGCAGGCTGTGGACGACCAACATCGTCACCGTCATCGGCGCGCAGCTGTCGGTAGTCGCGGTGCCGCAGCAGATCTTTCAGATCACCGGCAGCTCCGGGTACGTGGGCCTGGCCGGACTGTTCGGCCTGATTCCGCTGGTGGTGTTCGGGCTGTGGGGCGGCGCGCTGGCCGACGTGATGGACCGGCGCACCCTGCTCGTCATCACCACCGCGGGCACCGGGGCGACGGCCGTCGCGTTCTGGGTGCAGGCCGCGCTCGGCCTGAACAACGTGTGGCTCGTGCTCGGGTTGTTCGCCACCCAGCAGGCGTTCTTCGCGGTCAACCAGCCGACCCGCAGCGCCCTGATCGCCCGGTTGCTGCCGCCCGAGCAGATCGCCGCCGCCAGTTCGCTGAGCATGACGGTGCAGAACGTCGGCATGATCGCCGGACCGGTCCTCGCCGGTGTGCTGATCCCCGTGCTCGGTCTGCCGACGCTGTACCTGCTCGACGCGATCGCGCTGCTCGCCACCCTGTGGGCGGTGTGCCGCCTGCCCGCCTTCCCGCCGAGCGGTGAGCAGCGCCGGGCCGGTCTGCGCGCCGTCATCGACGGCTTCCGCTACCTCACCGGCCAGCGGATCCTGCTCGCCTCCTTCGTCGTCGACATCATCGCCATGGTGTTCGGCATGCCGCGCGCGCTGTTCCCGCAGATCGCGCACGAGACCTTCCACGATCCGGCCGAGGGCGGGGTGGCGCTCGGTCTGTTGTTCGCGGCGATCTCGGCGGGCGCGGTGCTGGGCGGGGTGTTCTCCGGCTGGGTGCCAAGGGTGCGCAGACAAGGGCTGGCGGTGATCGTGTGCATCGCGATCTGGGGCGTGGCGATGGTCGGTTTCGGCCTCGCGGTCGGCCTGGCCGGGCACCTGTTCGGGCTGGGGGTGTGGTTGTGGATCGCGCTGGCGTTTCTGGCGCTCGGCGGTGCGGTCGACATGGTGTCGGCGGCGTTCCGGACGGCGATGTTGCTCAACGTGTCGACCGACGAGATGCGCGGTCGGCTGCAGGGGGTGTTCATCGTGGTTGTCGCCGGTGGACCACGGGTCGGTGATGTTGCCCACGGTTTTGCCGCCGCGAGCCTGGGTACTGCTGTTGCCGCCGCGGGTGGTGGCGTCCTCGTGGTGATCGGGGTACTTCTCGCCGCCCTGGCCTTCCCCGCTTTCGTTCGCTACCGCGTGGCTCGCGCGCACGCCGAGGTTGTCGCCGAATAAGTTGGGGGACAAGGAAATACATGGTCGACGCGGGTGGTGGGCGAGTTCGGGCCGTGACCACCGGTTCCGGCCTCGCCGTGCGCCGTGTGAACCCGGATCCGCGCAGGTGGAGCACCTCACCACGGATTCGCCCCGGTGTGAGCACAGCCCAGGCCAACCCTGATTGCTCATCCACGGCCGACAAGAGTTAGCGTTACACCAAGCGCGCCGTCTGCCGACCGCAAACGGCGCACGGTTCGGCGCCGGGTTTCAGGGCTCGGCGAGAATCTCAACTAGCCTGAGAGGGATCCTTCCGTGCCCGCTGAGAACATCACCAACGTCGCCGATGACGCCAAGGCGGTACTGCAGTACCCCGGTGGCGAGTTCCCGATCTCGGTCACCAAGGCCGCGGAGGGTAACGACGGGCTCGACTTGGGCAAGCTGCTGGCCAGCACCGGTTACGTCACCTACGACCCCGGTTTCATGAACACCGCGTCGACCAAGTCGGCCATCACCTACATCGACGGCGAAGCGGGCATCCTGCGCTACCGCGGCTACCCGATCGACCAGCTCGCGGGCCGCTCGACCTTCATCGAGGTCAGCTACCTGCTCATCTACGGCGAGCTGCCGACCCAGGCCCAGCTCGACGACTTCACCGATCGCATCCGCCGCCACACCCTGCTGCACGAGGACCTGAAGCGGTTCTTCGACGGCTTCCCGCGCAACGCGCACCCCATGCCGGTGCTGTCGTCCGCGGTGAACGCGCTGTCGGCGTACTACCAGGACTCCCTCGACCCGCGCGATCCCGAGCAGGTCGAGCTGTCGACCATCCGCCTGCTGGCGAAGCTGCCGACCATCGCGGCGTACTCGTACAAGAAGTCGGTCGGTCAGCCGTTCCTCTACCCCGACAACTCGCTGTCGCTGGTCGAGAACTTCCTGCGGATGACCTTCGGCTTCCCGGCCGAGCCCTACGAGGTCGACCCCGAGGTCGCGGCCGCGCTCGACATGCTGCTGATCCTGCACGCCGACCACGAGCAGAACTGCTCCACCTCCACGGTGCGCCTCGTCGGCTCCTCCGACGCCAACCTGTTCACCTCGGTGTCCGGTGGCATCAACGCGCTCTGGGGCCCGCTGCACGGCGGCGCCAACCAGGCCGTGCTCGAGATGCTCGACGAGATCAAGGCCAACGGCGGCGACGTCAAGGAATTCATCCGCAAGGTCAAGAACAAGGAAGACGGCGTGAAGCTCATGGGCTTCGGGCACCGCGTCTACCGCAACTACGACCCGCGCGCCACCCTGGTCAAGCAGGCCGCCGACAAGATCCTGTCGAAGATCGGCGGCGACGACCAGCTGCTCGACATCGCCAAGCAGCTCGAAGAGGCCGCCCTCACCGACGACTACTTCGTCTCGCGTCGCCTGTACCCGAACGTCGACTTCTACACCGGCGTCATCTACCGCGCGATGGGCTTCCCGACCCGTATGTTCACCGTGTTGTTCGCGATGGGCCGGCTGCCCGGCTGGATCGCGCACTGGCGGGAAATGCACTCCGAGCCGCTCAAGATCGGCCGCCCGCGCCAGATCTACACCGGCTACGGTGAGCGTGACTACCGCGCTATCGACAACCGCTAGTCATCTGGACAACGCACACTATCGAAGGGGATAGCCCGCAATGACCAAGCCGGAAATCGAATTCCAGGAGGGCCCGCCGCCCTCTCAGCTCGTCATCAAGGACATCATCGAAGGCGAAGGCGCCGAAGCTGTGCCCGGCGGCACCGTGGAGGTCCACTACGTCGGCGTCGAGTTCGAGACCGGCGAGCAGTTCGATTCCTCCTGGGACCGTGGTGAATCCATCACCTTCCCGCTGCGCGGCCTGATCCAGGGCTGGCAGGACGGTATCCCGGGGATGAAGGTCGGCGGCCGTCGCCAGCTGACCATCCCGCCGGAGCTGGCCTACGGTCCGGTCGGTGCGGGTCACCACCTGTCGGGCAAGACCCTGGTCTTCGTGATCGACCTGCTCGACGCCAACTGAGCTGAGTCACCGACGGCCCGTGTTTCCCTCAGGGAGACACGGGCCGTCGACGTTTCACATGGGATCGGCTTGGGCGCACAACCACCGGACGCCGACTTTGCGCATGGCTAGGGCGAAGGTGGTCTTCTGCGGCATACCCACCGGGTCGGTGAAGGACGTGCGGTGGGTGGTGAGGAAGACAACGATGACGTACTCGTCTCCGGCGCCGGACCTCACCAGGCACTCCGGTTCGCCGACGACCGCCGAGGTCGATCCGAGCGGTTCCATCATCTGGCGCAACGAGTCCGTGCTCGTGGCGAAGTCGTCATGCATTGTGCCGGTGGTTCCGGCCTTCATACTGTCGAAATAGGGCCCGAGATCGCTGTAATGGTAGGTGGCCATCGCGTGCGCGAAGTCGCAGGCCGCCAGGCGCGCGGCTTCGTGCGGGGTGAGCACGGGTTCGCCGGGCAGGGCGGTGGGCGTCACCGGGTCGCGTTGCAGGGTGACAGCGCCCGCCGTGCCGCCGATGACCAGTGCCAGGCCGAGCAACACTCCGAAGACTATCCAGCCGGCGTGCGAGCGGGTCGCCGGTTGTGGCGCGACAGTGTCTGTACCAGAGCCGGTTTCGATCATCGTGCCCCCCTTCCCGCGCGTCAGCTTACGGGCTGCGGCGACCCGTGGCGCGGCGCGGTCGGGCACCGGGGTAATGTGCGGCGAGTGTGACCGGAGCCATAGCTCCCGTGTGTCTCGTTTCCAATGCGTTGTCCATGACAGTGACTTGTTCGATTCGCCCGGGGCCCGGCTGCCCGGGTGATTCGGGAGGGAGATTCTCGATCATGTTCCACCACAAGGTTGTCCGTCACGCGCTGGCCGCCGTGCTGCCCGTCGCCGTCGCGGTGAGCGTGGTCGGTGCCGGGACGGCTTCGGCCGAATCCGATCAGGTGCGCTTCGCGCAGGGGCTGGCCAGCACCGGCGAAGGGTTCAGCACGACTGTCGCCCCGGATCTGCGCACCGTGTCGGCCTCGCTGTCCGACGGTCGTTTCGTGCTCGGCCCGCAGGGTGTCGTCGTCGAATCGGCCGCGGGCGAGCAGACCGGGCAGATCCCCACCTCGTTCACCACGGCGGGCGGAAACCTCATCTCCCTCGCCACCGAGATCGCCGCCGACGGTCACAGCCTCACGGTGACCCCGCAGCCCACCCCCGCCGCGACGGCCGAACTGCGCACCATCGCCACCAACCCCGCCGCCCAGTTCCCCGACCCGGTCCAGAACGCCGCAGCCATCGGCGCGGGCATCGGCCTCATCGCCGCCGCCGTCGTCTGCATCCCGATGATCACCACGATGATCCTCTACCTGCCCTGCGTCGGCCTCGTCGGCCTCCCCAACGCCCTGGTCGGTGCCCTGATCGGCGCCATCGTCGGCGTTGCGGCACCGGATGTGATCCCCCAGGTCCTGCCCTGAGCGTGAAAAATCCTGCGGTCCGGTCGACTTCGACCGGCCCGCAAGGTTTTCAGCGCGTCAGTTCCTCGAACGATATGTCCCCGACGATCACGTGCTCGAGCCGAAGCAGCCCGTTCCGATGGATCTGATGTAGCCGATACTCACGGGCGTGGGCGTCGAGCCGGAATTCGAGTACCTCGGCGATCCCGAATTTCGTATCGAGCATGACGACCAGGTAGAGCGGAATGCCGACTCGCGCGTACTGTGCCTTCTTGTCGAGGAGGTCCTCGGCGGCTGTCGACGGCGAGGACACCTCGACGACGATCAGCGCATCGCCCGCCTCCGGTTTGTCTCCTGGTTGCTCCAGGCACCGGTAGACCGTCACATCCGGTCGGCGGAAGGTGAATTTCGGGACCCGCCAGAGCACCAGATCGATGTCGGTCTCCACGCGAATGCACGGTTCGGTGCTCGGCAGGTCTTCCATGGCACCTGCCAGGCGGCGGGCGACGCGGTTGTGTTCGGGCGTCGGTGATTCGCAGAGAATGACGTGTCCGTGCACCACCTCGATCTCCCGCGAGATGTCCTCCGGAAGCTGACGGTACTGCTCTTCCGTCATCTGGTGGGGTAGCGAGTCCACGGCCTGGATCGTCATAGGCAGAGCTTACCGACTGGTGTGGTATCGGGCAGCTACTCGTGGACGACCTCGACAGGGTCGGTGAGGGCGAGGGCCAAGGCGGATTGTTGCGATTGGCCGCGTGGGGGGAGGGCTTCGAGGGCCTTGGCGGTTTGGGTGTTGAGGTTGCCGACGATGTTCTGCAGGGCGCCTACGCCGCCGGTGAGTTGTTCGATGGCCGAGACCAGTTGGGCGCCGCCCTGTTCGGCGAGGGTTGGGAGGTCTTTGGCGAGGGCGGCGCCCTGGGTGAGCTGGTCGCGGGCGCTGTTGAGGCGGGCGACGACCGTGCGCAGGAGCGTGCCGAGGTCGGTATTGGGATCTACTGCGGCGCCGGTCAATTCGCTCAGACCGGCCAACTGAGTGCCCGCCTGGTTCGAGACCGCTTGGAGCGCTTCGAGTTTGGTGATGATGCCGGCCAGCTGGGGGTCGGCGGCGAAGGGGAGTGCCTTCAGTGGCGGCAGGATCTGGTCGAGACCGGAGCCGAGGGCGGCCGCGCTGTTCTGCACGCCCGCGATGGTCACGCCGGTGGAGCTGAGAGCGTCGGCGAGCTGGGTGGCCTGCAGCGCCGCGCCGTCGACGGTCTGGTTCAGCAACTCGATCGCCGAAGTGAGCTGTCCCGCACCCTGTTTGGCGAAGTCGAGGAAGCCGAGCAACTGCTCAGCCCCACCGCTGAACTGGTCGGCCCCGTCGGCGGCCGCGTTCACGCCCGCGCTCAGGAGCTGGGCGGTGAACTGCACCGAGGTCATCTGATTGCGCGCCTGCGACACCGCCGCGAGCGCCGCATCCACGCCGGACGCGCCGATCCGATGAGTCACCACGTCGACCGCGCCGTTCACCGTGCCCTGGTCGGCGCCTTCGTGAGTGGTGACGGTGACCTTGGCGCGCTGCGGTGTCGGTGTGGCGAGGGTAGCCATGGCCGACGTGAGATCGGCGGGCAGCGTGATCACCGCGGCGTAGTCGCCGGGATCGACCTCGCCGGGCTTCGCGAGCGTCCACTCGTAGCCGCCCGCCTCCTGCACCGCCTTGGCGACCCGTTCACCGGTCGGCCCGGTGTCGGCGTTGACCAGTGCGATCCCGGTCGGCGCGGAATCCGTTGTGGCGCAAGCGGCGACGGTGGCACCGGTGAGCAGGACGGCGGTGAGCAGGCAGAGCAGGCGGGCGCGTGTGTGGATCACAGCCGCGACGGTATCGGGACAGTTCGGTGCGGGTCGTGGGGGTTGTCTGAGAGTTCGTTGAGGAACACTTGTTCCCACTCATCGGGACTGTTAACCCCCGAATGCTATGTGCTGTGTCACAGTTCCGGTTTCGCAGCTGTTCTGTTCGGTACAAATCTCGAGTCAATCGACATCGAGAATTTTTTCGATTCGTCCGGGGGTTCGGGGGTCACCGGAGGCATCGGGAGGGAGACATTTTCATGTTCCGTCACACCATCAGCCGTGCGGGTCGCCGCGCGTTCGTCGCCGCGCTGCCGCTGGCCGTCGCCACCTCGCTGGTCACCGCGGGCACCGCTGCCGCCGACGTGACCGAGCGTCAGGCGCAGATCGCCACGGGCCTGTCCAGCGTCGTGTCCGAGGGTGGTGTCGACTTCCGCAGCGCCGTCTCGCCCGACCTGCGCACCATCTCCGCGACCGTCGAGAACGGCCGCTTCGTGCTCACCCCCGACGCGCTGACCGTGGTCTCCGCCGAGGGCGTCACCGTCGGTGAGGTGCCGCTGAAGCTGAACACCGTCGACGGCAACGCCATCGCGGTCGCCTCCGTGATCTCGGCCGACGGCAAGAGCGTGTCGATGGCCCCCGCGCTGTCGGCCGACACCAGCACCGAGCTGAAGAACATCGCCACCGACCCGGCCGCCGCCAACCACGACCCGGTCCAGAACGGTGCCGCCGCGGGCGCGACGATCGGTGCGATCGCCGCCGCCATCCTGTGCGTTCCCGCCCTGGCCGCCTTCATCATCGGCTACGTCTTCTGCGCCATCCCCGGCGTGATCTCCACCGCCATCACCGGCGCGGTCATCGGCGCCGTCATCGGCCTGGTCATCCCGGAAGCCGTCCCCCAGGTCCTGCCCTGATGATCCGCACCCGCGGACGGTAGCCCTCGGCTCGACACACGAAAGCCCCGCACTGGCCGTGCGGGGCTTTCGGCTACCTGGTGCGCTTGGTTCTGCCGCGATCGGCGATCCGGAACTCGACGCTCACCGGAATCGCGCTGAGCTCCAAGGCCGTTCGCAACCGGGGAACGGCGTGACCGAGTATCTGTTTGCGCAATGCGGTCAGATCGGCGTCGGGGTCGGTATCGACCAGCAGATGCAGATCGGGTGCCAGCTTTGTGCCCGAGAGCCGGGCGGTAGCCGATCGGACCCCGTCGTAGGTCTCGATGTCGGCGGCAACCGGTTCGGCGGCGGCAGCGGAACCGAGGCGGGTGTACCCCTGCTCGGTGGAGTCTCCGAGCTGCCACACCGTCTGCTTGGGCAGGCGCGTGAATTGGGCGGCCAGCCACCGCAACGCGGCGAGCGCGAGGACGACGGCTCCCGCCACAGCGAGGAAGAAGACCCAGCGCGGTGGTTCCGCCGTTCCGGGTACCAGCGGTGAATCGCGCGAGATCCGGGCGAAGGCACCGAGGTGTGCCGCGATCAGCAGCCCGCCCGCCGTGGCGAGCGTGAGGCCGAGCAGCCCGAGCAGTCCGCGATTGAGCCGGGCGGGCCGGTTGACGACGGTCATCGCGTACCTCCTGGTCCGATCGTGCGCAGGCTGGTGCGCAGGCGGGGGACAACGGCCGGCCTGATCCGGTCCAGCCGGGCGGCCACGGCCGTGCCGAGGTTCTCAGCGGTCCGCTCGGCGGTGTGACGGGTGTGCCCCGCGATGTGGATCTTCTTGCGGCGCAACCGGACCCGCGCCTTCTCGACACCGTCGACGGCGCCCGCGGCATCAGCGAGCGCGTGCCGCAGGCTGCGGCGAGCGATCCCGGCCTCGAGATCGTCACCGGGTTCCAGCGCGAGCACCACCGGCTTGCCCGGTGTCACCGCGACCACGAGCAGCGCCGACCCCACCGCGGCGAGGACCGCACCCGCACCGAGCACCCACACGCTGTCCCACGACGTGTCGTGCAGTCGGGTGGCGAGGCTGTCGTAGGAAACCCATTCCTGTGACCCGGTGAGCCGCTGGATCAGCGACACCGCGACGAGCACGGCGGCGCCGAGCAGCGTCAGCGCGACGACGACGGCCGGGACGACCCGGCGGGGGCGACGCGTCATCGGACTCTCCTTTCCGGCGGTTCGGGAACCATGGCCGACACCTCGATGTCGACCCGTGGCACGGTCAGACCGGTGAGCGCCTCGGTCCTGGCGATGAGGTGCGCGCGGCACGCGTCGGTGACGCGCGCGACCGGCGACGGATAGCGGACCGGGAGCCGGACGTGCAGGGTGGCGCCGGTCCCGACGACCTCGGCGCGCACCCGCACATCCGGTTCGACCCCGGCCACCTCGGTCGCGGCCCGAGCGGCGATGCGCCGTACGACGCGCTCGTCGATCGTCGTCGCCCCTGGCAATTCGGTGGCCTCGGGACGCGCGGTGACGCCTGCGAGCCCGGTGGCGGCGCTGGTCACCGCCTGCTCCGATCCTGCGCCGACCGCAGCAGCCCGGACAGATCGACTTCACCGTCGAGCCAGCGCCCGATCAGCAGGCCGAGGCCACCGAAGATCAGCACCACGGCGAACGCGCCGAGCCCGCCGAAAGCGGCGGCGAACCCGAGGGACAGGCCCATGACGAGGCAGATCGTGGTGGCGTTCATGTCACTGCACCCGGTCGCGGGCCGGCTGCTGCTGGTCGTCGGACTCGTCTTCGATGTAGACGTCGTTGACGTTGATGTTGACCTCGACGACCTCGAGTCCGGTCATCTGCTCGATGGCCGTGATCACATTGCGGCGCACCGCGCGCGCCAATTCGGCGATGGCGACGCCGTATTCGACGACCAGTTCCAGGTCGACGGCGGCCTGCTTCTCGCCGACCTCGACCGAGACGCCCTGGCCGATGCTCGAGGAAGCGCCCGGAATGCGGTCGCGCAGTGCGCCGATCGCGCGGGCGGTGCCACCACCGAGGGCGTACACGCCGCGCACCTCACGTGCCGCGAGCCCGGCGATCTTCTGGACAACGGTATCGGCGATGGTCGTCGTGCCCTGGTCGGTCGCCAGCGCGCCCGTACCCTTGCCCGGTGCGCCGGTCTTCTCGACGGCCTTGCTGTTCTCGGTGCTCGTGCTGGTCATAGCTTCCTCCGATGGTGTTGTGCTCCAACATTTCTCGAACTGACACTGGTAGGACACCGTGGCCGGGGTTTCGTCACGGGCGGGGAACGTGATCTGGATCGCTCCCGCCGGCAACGGTTTCGGCGTGCAGGTCGACCACATGGATCCGCAACCCCGCGCCTGCCCACGGGGTTTCGTCGAGCAGCGGGCGAATCGCGGCTTCCAGCTTGTCGATCAGCGGACGCAGGGGCAAACTCGCGGCTACCACGCGCACCTGCACCGCCGTCTCATCGAGATCCACCGCCGAGCTGCCCGCGTTCCACGGCAACCAGCGGCTGTTCTCCAAGCCCATCGGGACAGCGGGATGTACCCCGTCGACGGCATCGATGGCCGCGACGATCCGGTCGATCAATTCGGTCTCACCGCTCACGATCGCCCCGGTTCGATATCGAGTACCCACACCGTCACCTCGTCGACCTCGGCACCGGTGTCTTCGGTGACCGCTCGCGCGACAGCCTGCTGCACCGCCCGGCCGACCTCGCCGACATGCGCCGACGCCGTCAGCGCCAGATCGACCTGGAGGCTGAGCAACCCGCCGGTGCGCCGCACCCGGACACCGGCCGAGGCGGCGGGTTCCTGTCCGATCCAGAGCTGGCGTCCGGTGCGGGCGAGCTGACCGACCAGGCCGAGTACACCGGGTTCGAGCCGGGCGACCCCGGACACCGCGGCCGCCGCCCGCGCGGCGACCGCGGCGATCACGGCGTCGCCGACGATCACTTCGGTTTCGGGGAGCATGCCGGTCACCGGTCCTCCTCGTAGATGTCGACAACGGTGAGGTCGAGCCTGCCCAGGTGCACGCCGACCCGTGCGGTGGCCGCGGCGCGCACCCGCTCGCGCACCAGCGAGACGACGTCCTCGATGCGCGGCACGCCGTGGCGCACGGCGATGGTCATGTCGACGGCGATCACCTGCTCGCCGTCCGCGCCGGGTTCGCTGCTCTGCACCCGGCAACCGCGGGCGCGCACGCCGTCGACGGTGTCGGCCGCGAACCGCAGCACAACGGCCACCGCCTGCTCGCTGACCTGGATGGCGCCGGGGTGAGGTGTGTCGAGTGTGAGGGTGCGGCCACGGCGCACATCGGCGCGCACGGCCGACATGATGCGCCCGAACAGGTCGGGTGGGGGTGGGTCGGGTTCCTCGATCAGCTCGCGGGTGGCCGTGCGCAGGGTCAGCAGGCTCTCCCTGGCCGCGGCGCACTGCGGGCACGTCGCCTCGTGGCTGCCGACGTCGTTGTCGTCGAGTCGTTCCCACACCTGTTCGAGACCGCGTCCGCACGGGAGCAGGTAGTCGTTGTCGTTGTGGGTCACCGCCATGGCTTCATCACCTCTGCCAGTTGGGCTCGGGCACGCGCGATCCGTCCGCGCACCGCAGTGCTGTTGGTGCCGACGATCTCGGCGATCTCGTCATAGGAACGGCCGTGCACTTCGCGCAGCAGCCAGCAGGCCCGCTGTTCGGGCGTGAGCAGTTGCAGCGCGTCGGTCAGCGCGGCCATCTGGCTGCTCACCTCGGTGGCGTGATCGGGTCGGGTGTCGGTGCGGGTCGACGCCGTGGTGTCGGGGTCGACCTCGGTGGAGGGGCGGCGCGCCCGGATGACGTTGAGGCACCGGTTGGTCGTCATCCGGTAGAGCCAGCTCGCGAACGCGGCGTCGTCCTGCAGGCGCGCGATCGTTCGCCAGGCCTTGAGGAACACCTCCTGGGTGACGTCCTCGGCCTCGGCGCGGTCGGCAAGCATCTTGGCGGCCAGCCGGAACATCGGTCCTTGATAGCGCAGCACCAGCTGCTCGTATGCGCGGACATCGCCGTCACGCGCCCGACCTGCCAGGGTCGCGTCGTCCAGCTCTGTCTCGGCCGCGGGTGACGTCGTCACACGCCCACCTCCTCCGCTGCTCCTGTGATGGACACCGACGCGCAGGACATCGTCACGGCGAATTATGAGTGATCGTCGTCTCTGTCCCGGTTCCCCGCGGTCGCGGGGGTGTCGCGATCTCAGACAGCGGGGCGGATCGGCAGGTCGAGGACCAGCCGTGCGCCGCCGAGGGAGCTGTTCTCGAAGTAGGCCCGGCCCCCGTGCAGCTGGGCCTGCTGGGCGACCAGAGCGAGGCCGAGGCCGGAGCCGATCTTCGTGGCGTTGGAACCACGGGCGAACCGCTCGAACACCCGGTCGCGTTCGGCGGCGGGAACGCCGGTGCCGTTGTCGTCGACCGCGATGACGACGCGGTCGACGCCCACGCGGTGAGCCGAGACGACGGCCTCGGTCGCGCCGCCGTGTCTCACCGAGTTGGTCAGCGCGTTGTCGACGGCCAGGCGCAGGCCCGCGGGCAGACCGCGGGTGATCAGTTCGGCGTCGGTATCGATGCGCACCGACAGGCCGGGGTTGTGCCGCATGGCGTCGTGCGCGGCCTGGTCGCACAGGTCGGCCACATCGGTGGCGACATGGTCGGCTTCGGCGGTGAGGTCACCACGGGCCAGCCGTTCCAGTGCCGAAAGCGTCGTCTCGACGCGGGTTTCGGTGCGCGCCAGATCGTCGAGGATCTCGCGGCGCTGGGCGTCGGTGAGATCGAGCGTGCGCAGTACCTCGAGGTCGGTGCGCATCGCGGTGAGGGGCGTGCGCAGTTCGTGGGCGGACACGGCGGCGAAATCGCGGGCGGTCTCCAGCGCGGCGGCGGTCTCGGCCTGGGCCTGATCGACGCGGGCGAGCATGGTGTTCACCGCCTCGGCGAGTTTCTCCGCCTCGTCCACACCGGAACCGTCGACCGGCTGGGCGGGGTGGTCGGGATCGGGGAAGGCGCTGCGCGCCGAGACCTGCCGGGTGAGTCGCACGATCGGGTCGACAGCCCGACCGGCGAGGAGCCAGCCGAGGGCAGCCGCCGCGGCGACCGCGATCGCGGCGCCCGCGAGTACCCAGCGCTGCTGATCGGCCGTCGCCTTCGCCGCCTCGGTGGTCGGAATGGCAAGCGACACAGTGCGACCCGCCGGCTGGTTCTCGGTGGTGGTGAGCACCCGGTAGGGCTGGTCGTTCACCTCGACGGTCTGCGAGCCGGGCGCGAGATCCGGCAGCTGGGTGGAGCTGGACGCGGTCACCTGGCCGTTGTCGCGCACGGTGAGCGCCATCGTGTTCTGCAGCCCGGTGAGATTCACGAAACCGGTGGCGAGCACCGGCTCGATCAGCACGATGCGCGAGGCGATTTCGAGTTGCTGATCCGTCTGGGTCACATTGTTGCGTTCGATCGCCTGAAAGCCGACGAACGCGGCAATGCTCACGATGATCACCGCACCCGCCGCCGCGGCCGCCGCGACCCGTGTTCGCAACGAAAACGATTGTCTGCGACGGACTTTCGGCGACCGCACGGTCATTTAGGTTCCCGCAACACGAAACCGACGCCGCGAATAGTGTGCAAAATCCTTGGCGTGTCATCTATTTCGAGTTTGCGCCGAAGGTATCCGACGAACACGTCGACCACATTCGTATCGGCTATGAAATCGTAGCCCCACACCAATTCCAGCAGCCGCTCACGCGTGAGCACCACACCCGCATTGCGCGCCAGGGTGGACAGCAATTCGAATTCCCTTTTGGTGAGCTCGATTTCCCGCCCGTGCAGCAGTGCGCGATAACCCGCGACATCCACCTGCAGCGGACCGACGGTGATCGCGCCGGGCGCGACCTGATCGGGAGTGTCGGTTCGCCTGCGCAGCAGGGCGCGGATGCGGGCGACCAGCTCGGCCAGCTCGAACGGTTTCACCAGGTAGTCGTCGGCACCCGACTCCAGCCCGGCGATCCGGTCGTCCACTGAAGCGCGGGCGCTGAGCACGCAGATCGGCACGTCGTTGCCCATGGCCCGCAGCGCCGTCACCACCCCGGCACCGTCGAGGACCGGCATGTTCATATCGAGCACCACCGCGTCGGGCGCGTGCTCGGACACCGCCCGCAACGCGGCGCCACCGTCGCGGGCGACGAGCACCTGGAACCCGGAGAGCCGCAGACCGCGCTCCACCGAGGCGAGCACGTCTTCGTCGTCGTCGACGACCAGCACAGTAGCGGCGGCACGTTCAGTCACGCTGTGACATTAGCGGCTGGCGCCGCGGTTCTCGGCGCTTGACTCCGCCTCTTCCCTCCCTCCGGGCACTCCTTCGTCGCACCCTCCGGTCAGTCCAG